>CAYUYV010000004.1:41568-50252 GCA_964449455.1 uncultured Alphaproteobacteria bacterium
GCCCGTGCCCTCACTGAATGTGTTTCCCTCAATGAACAGGTTGCGGCCCACCGTGCGGATGTCCGCGCCAGCGAAGATGAACCAGGAGAAAGGTGTTTCGCCGCGCTCGATAAAGCCGGTGGTCGCGCCGTCTGGTCCCAGGCGGGCCGGCCCAAAGTCATTGCCAAGGCCTTGTCCGAGGCGGGCCTCCAAACCAAAGCTCCCCGTGATGAAGGCATTGCCAAGGCTTGCGGCGGCCACGGGGCGCAGGTCGACGTCTAACGGATCGCCGCCAGACTCCGCTGATGCGTCGAGAAGGATCAGCCGGGGACCCTTTCTGTGCCAAGAAATCTGCACGACTGGCTCGTTCCGCAACTGACTGTCCCACCCCTTGGGCCGCGAACTGCGGACGGCATTGTGCCACAGCGTCTGCACCGTCTCCGCGAATGCCAATGGTCCCACTACCCCGAGCGACAGGCGCGCCGTATCGATCACCTTCCCATGGCGTTTCGTGACTTCATAAAAGGCCTGGAGATAGCCGGCATAGGGATGGGTCAGCGGCCCAGGATCCGGGTCGGTGATGTTGTCGGGGGTAAAGAAGCTGTGGGACACGCCAAAGCTCTCCCACACTCGGGCCTCGGGATCAGGGGCCCCTGCGCTGGGTTCCAGGCGGCTCAGGACCCGTCCAAACCGGTGCGCAAAGTCGGATGCATCGAGCCCGCCCCGCCGCAGGGTGATTGAAAGGCCATTCGAGTAATAGCGATCGCTAAGATCCCCATCTAGAAATCCGAGAAAATCATTCTCGATCAGGATATTCACCATCCGGTCTGCCCGAGCCGGGGTCACCGGGCCGCTCAGAAAAAGAGCCAACCCGGCAGCGCTGATGAGAAGCGCGCGCGATCGGAAGCGGGCACGCAGCGGCACGCCGCCGCGCCCGGCAAAACGGGGAGCACGGTCCATAAAGTCAGCCCTGACGATACGCGCCGCATCACGCGGCATTCGAAGGGGATGTGAGCTTGATCAGTGGGGGAGGGCTGCAAAGGCCGGGCCGGGCGTCATGCCGCGGAACGAGACAGGCCAGATGGCATCTGGCATACTCGACCTCTACTCACGCCGGGACAGATCGAGATGCCAACCAAGAATCAACGCTTGCACAGCGCTGTGCGCCAACAACCGACCGTGTCCAAAAGGGGGGCCCTGGAACGGCTCTTTATATGGATGTTTTCCGGTCTCGTTTATCCACAGATCTGGGAAGATCCGGAACTCGACATGGAAGCCCTTGGCTTGCATCCCGCGGGTCACGAGACAATCCCCTCAGGCAGGGGCAAGCGGATCGTCACCATCGCATCGGGCGGTTGCAATGTGCTCAGCTATCTGGCGAGCCGGCCCGCCGCCCTTGAGGCCGTCGATCTCAATCCGGCCCATGTGGCGCTGACGCGCCTCAAGCTTGCAGCCCTCGTCCATCTCCCGTCCCATGAGGCCTTTTTCCGGTTTTTCGGCTTTGCCGACGAGCGGGCCAATGTGCGCGCCTATGACCGATTCATCCGTCCCCATCTCGATGAGGATGCAAAGGCCTATTGGGAGACCAAGAAGCCGTTCCAGGGGCGGCGCATCCGTCTGTTTGCCCGCAATGTCTATCGCTATGGCATGCTGGGGCGCTTTATCGGTCTGGCCCATTTGCTGGCAAAGCTCTACGGCACCAATCCGCGGCGTATGCTGACGGCCCGCAGCCTGGAGCAGCAGCGCTGGCTGTTCGAGACCCAGCTTGCCCCTTTGTTCGAGACCAAGCTTGTGCAGTTCCTGTGCAAGATGCCTGTGGCGCTTTACGGGCTCGGCATTCCGCCGGCGCAATATGATGCCCTTGCGCCGGAGGGTAATATGTCCGTGGTGCTCAAGGAACGCCTGGAACGTCTGTCCTGCGATTTTCCGCTCTCGGAGAATTACTTTGCCTGGCAGGCGTTCGGCCGCTGCTATGACACGGAAAACCGCTCCGCGACGCCGCTCTATCTCAAGGCTGACCAATATCAGGTCCTGAAGGATGAGGCACCCAAAGCCCGGGTGCATCTTGCCTCCATGACCGAGTTCCTGTCCCGCGAGCCTTCGGACACCATGGATGGTTATGTCCTGCTCGATGCCCAGGACTGGATGACCTACGCCCAGATGGGCGCCCTGTGGCAGGAGATCACCCGCACGGCCCGGCCGGGCGCGCGGGTCGTCTTCCGCACGGCCGGGGAGGAAAGCCCCCTGCCCGAAGCGCTGCCGGAGAAGCTGCTCGCCCGCTGGAGCTATGATGAAGAAAGCTGCCGCACCATGGCCTTGCGGGACCGCTCGTCCATTTATGGCGGCTTCCACGTCTACGAATTCCAGGGCTGACAGCCTGACGAATTTCCAGTGATCAGACCCCAACGCTCACAGCCTGCCTATGGGGTCTGACCACTGCAGAATTCTTTGTTGTGGAACAGCTTCTCAAGCCGGATGTCCCTTGATCGTGGTGCCATCCGTTTCGGCTGAGCCACCGATATCCAGCTTCAAGACGGGGGATGATGATGGGCGCGGTACCCGGGGATCACGGCGCGGCCATGGACCGGATGTACCGGATCCAGCGCCATTTCTACGACCTGACCCGCAAATACTATCTTCTGGGGCGTGATCGTCTTATTGCGGAGCTTCTGCCCCCTGACCGTGGCACGGTCCTGGAGCTGGGCTGCGGCACGGGACGCAATCTTGTGGCGATCGGGCGAGCCTATCCGGCCGCCCGGCTCTATGGGGTCGATATCTCAGCCGAGATGCTCAAATCCGCCTCCGCCGCGCTGGCCAAGGCGTCGATGGACAGCCGGTCCCATGTTGCTGTGGGCGATGCGACCATGGTCGACCCGGCTGCGGCCTTTTCGGTTGATGTGCCCGAGCAGGGTTTTGACCGGGTGGTCTTTTCCTATGCCCTGTCCATGATCCCGGACTGGGAAAAGGCCGTGGCCCATGGACTTTCGCTCACCCGGCCGGGGGGGCGACTTGCCATTGTGGATTTCGGACCCTGCGACCGGCTGCCCAGCCTCTTCAAGGCCGGCCTTTATGGGTGGCTGGACCGCTTCCATGTCACGCCCAGGGGCACCCTTCCGGAGACGGCCCGGCAGGCGGCGATGGCCGAAGGCGCCTTTGCGGGCGTGCGCCATCTTTACCGTGGCTATGCCAGCCTTGTGACCATCGACAAGCCGCTCGCTGCTTCTGGCCCAGGCTGAGGGGGTTGCGTCCCGTCAGAACCCGACCCTGAAACCGAGGGTGACACGGTCCTGTTCCTTGAACTGACCGAACACACCGTCACGGGTGCCAAAGAATTTCTCGACGCCTGCATTGAGCGTCAGCGTATCGCTGAGTTCATATTTGAACAGGAGCCGGGCCAGGCCGTCGCCCTCATTGGTATTCATCAGCAGGCGGAGGTCGGCTAAAAGCCGATCATTCCGGAACGAGCGGCGCATGGTCACGGTGACATAGTTCTGGGAGCGCGGCGGGACCAGGCCATCAAGGTCCTCGATCACCAGATCCTGGAAGAACTGCACACTGAGCAGGCCGTCCAGAAAATCATAATAGTCGATCCCGATCACATAGGAGAGATTATCGGAAAAGGCGACGCCGTTGGGCGAGACCCCAAGGTCCACTTGTTCGCCCCGACCCATGGTGTAGCCGATCTCCGTACGGATCACGATATTGCCGAAGGCCTTGCTGGCCGTCGCACCCAGAAGATGGACCCGATTATAGGTCTGGCTCACGCTGGTCAGCGTCGGTGCCACATCCACCTCGAACAGCGGACGGTCTTCATAGTGGTAAAGATAAAGGAATGTCACGTCCCAACCGTCGACGAGACCAAGAAACCGCACACCGGCATCACTGTCGGCGATGGCCCGGTCTGGCCGGTCCGGATCCCGAAAATCGACCGGCCGATCAAGGGGCAGGGGCGGGGGCCCCAGAAGGGGCGAGGTCAAGGCGAACACGGCCCCCGGATCGGGCAGCTCGTCATAGGTCGTGTCCGGAATCCAGACTGCCTCCACATCCATGCCGAACAGGCGCGTTTGGAGATTGACCGTCCAGAGCGGGATCCGCGAGACGTCGAATTCATCAAGGATGAAGGCGCGGAAGGACTGGGGATTGACCACATCAAGCAGTTTGATGCCATCCGCCGTGCCCCACACCACCTGTTGCTTGCCGAGGCGGAAGGAAATCGGGCCGGCTTCCCCCTGCCAATAGGCTTCCCTGAGCTCCACGGCCGTGCGATCTCCGATGAGGAGGCGCCGGTTATGGGGCGCGCGGGCGAGCTGCTCGGGCCGGCCTGGCTCCAGATTATCGGTCACTTCAAGATCAAACCGTGCGATGCCGACAAAGCTTCCCAGGGACCCAAGATCGATATCCGCGCGGGGCTCGAAGCGCCATTCAAGACGTTGCCCGATCTGATCTTGGAAGCCGATGGCAGTCTGGTTCTCCAGCACGGCCGAAAGGTCGATATGGTCGAGGGGGTTCTTGTTTTCCTGGGCTTGGGCCGGTGTGGCGGGACCCGCAAGTCCAGCCGCCAGAGCAACACAAAGGAGCATCGGGGCCAGGGCAGTCCCATGGCACCAGCGTGGAATGTTCACCGTGCCATCACTGGGCGCCGCATGAACGCAAGGACCAATACGCATCGTGACCACCTATTATTCCCTGGAAATCACAGGGCACCTTCCGTGAGCCGATTGTTCGGAGTGTCCGCAAAGAAAGTGACATCCTCGTCAATCAGTGCAACGGCATGGTCCGTCTGGCGGTCGATCCCGTCACAGGGCTAAAGGGCAGCACAAACGGTGACGGAAAATCCATAATCATCCGTGTTCCCGAGAGGCTCCGAAAGCGCCGGTGAAAGAGTTCTTCAGCCATTGTCCCCTCCCTGGGAGAGGGCCCCTTTATGCCGTTTGCGTTTTGAGGCCCAAAAATCCCGGACGCAGGACACTGACCAGGGCCGGCACCATCACAATGGCCGCGATGAAGCTGAACAAGCTCACCGTTGCCATCATGGCGCCCAGGCGGGTCAAGGGAGGCATTTCCGACAGAAAAAGCACTGAAAAACCAAGAAAAAGTGCCATGAAGTTTATGAAAAGCGCTCGCCCAGCCGTTCTATACAGGCCCCTGATCGCCTCCTGCATTTCCAGACCTTGAGTTTGCACTAGGAAACGGATGCGGTCGAGCACATGAATGGCAAAATCGACGCCGAGACCGATCGCAATAGCGGCGAACATGGAAGTCGATGGTTCAAGGGGGATCTTAAGGAAGCCCATGATGGCGTAGACGGACAGGACGGAAACCATGACCGGCGCAAGCGTGTATATGCCGCCCATGATGGACCGGAACAGCAGGGCCGATACGATAAACACAAGGGTCAAAGACACGGCGATCGACAGGAAATGGTTTAGCGCCAAAGGTTTCATCCAGTGGTAATCAACATTCACCCGGCCTGAAAGCGTGACCTTAAGATCAGCATCCGTGAAAATGTCCGCCACATGGCTCGCCACCGCCTCCACGAGGGGCTTGTCCGTGGCATAGCGGCTGTTAGGCACCATCGCGCGCACAAGGGCTGTCTGATACGCGTAGTCGATCTCCTCCTGAAAGTCCGTGGGCCCACCCATCGCCGCATAGAGCAGGAAATACTGGGCTATGAGGTCCGGGTCCTCGGGCAGGCGGTAGAAGGCCGGGTCATTATTGTTCAGCGCTTTATGCATTTGCTTCAGGTAATCGACGATGGAAATCGTCCCGCCAATGCCGGGCTGGGTCTCCAGATAAACCTGCAATTCTTCAATGCGCTTGAGGCGTTTGGGGTCAAAGAGACCTTCCGCTTCCGGTGTTTCCACCACGAAATCAAAATAGTTCGTGCCGTGGAACCGGTCGTTGATTTCCCGGTGGGCCTGGAAGATTGGCGCCGACGCGGCGAAATTCTCGATGCGTGATCGGTCAATGGGCAGGTTCAAGGCATTCCAGGACCCGGCCACCACAAGCACCAGCGATACAAGCAGCACCAACCGTCCATGGGAAATGGACAGCACGCCAAGGGCCCCCATGGCGCGCCCGATTGTGTCGCCGCTCTCCCCTTTCGCGTTGGGTTGGAAGGCGGGGCTGGGCCTTGGTTGGAACAGGCAGAGCGCCGCTGGCAAAAAGGTCAGGGAATAGATGAGGGCCAGCAGGGTCCCAAAACCGGCAAAGGCGCCGAACCAGAACATGGGCGGCATGGTGGACGTGATCGCAAGGCCGGTGAAACCGCCAATTGTGGTCAGCGATGTCAGCACCACAGGGCGCCACATGACCGCCATGGTGCGCACAACGATCGTACGCTGATCAGCCGTGGGATCCATGGCCATTTCTTCGTAATAGCGGCTGAGAATGTGAATGCTGTCTGCCACGGCCGCTGCGATCAGAAGGACAGGCAGGGCGGCTGTAATGATGTAGTAGGGAATGCCCCCATGGCCCATGATCCCCATGGCTCCGCCGACCGTCGCGGCCACGATGACGATCGGTGTAAAGAAGGACAGCCAGCTCCGAAAGCACAGAACCATCATGACGATGATGATGACGAAGATGGTGGGCTGGATCTTGCGCGCATCCTTGTTGATATAAATGCTCAAGAAACCACCGACGGCCCCTTCACCCGCAATCAGGATGCGGGCCGATCCCGTGTCCGCCTCATTGATCAGGGCCTCAACCGTCTCATAGGTCTGGCCGGCGATCTGCTGGTCAATCAACTCCGCCGTAATGAGGGTTGCGCTGCCATTTTCGGCGACCAGAGTCCCGAGATAGAGGGGGTTGGCCTCAACGACCGGGCGCACCGCGAGGGCGGCCTCTGTCGTTTTGGGCATGGGATCGAGAAATGGCGAGACCGAGAGGCCTTCATCGGTGCCTTCGATGCTCTTTTCCGTGGCAAGACTGCGCACCCGCTCCGGATCCACATTGGGGATGCGGCTCACGGCCCGTGTCAGCTCATCGACCAGGGCCAGTGTTTCGGGTGTGTATATTCCGCCCTCATCATCGCGGACCACGGCAATCACAATGGGATCGCGCAGGCCGAAGATCTCCTCCACGTGATCCCGGTACAGAATGGCGGGGTGGCCCTCGGGCATGAAGGCGTCAACGGTCGTATCCCGCATGATCAGGGGAACACCGCTGGCCATAACAATGATGGAGATCAGGCTCAAAATGGTAACGAGGCGCGGCATCGCCGTGATGCCCCTGAAAAACGCTGTTGCCCTTGGCGTCAGGGCGTCTTCAATTTGCGACAGCTCCATCGGATCTGGCTCCCCCTTAGTCAGGCCCGCCCGACACTCTAATCAAGTCGGGTGCCGATCAATCGGCCTGGTCCATTTGTTTGTTTTCGGCATAAACCCAAACGAGCCGTGTCAAGACAACTTACCATCCCTTCACGGCCGAACCACTTGGGATGCACCAAGAAGCATGTCCCGGGTCACAACATACGTCGCAGCGCCGATGGGCTCAGCTCGCGGTCCTCGATCTCGACATCGTAGACCACGTCGCTGTAAATGAGTTCCGTCCGGTGCCCGGTCTTGTGATTGACGGCGACGACGCGCATGGCGGTCCAGATGCCTTGGATTTCTGTTTGATCCTCAAGGGTTATGGTTTTGAGTTTGTTATCGTTTGTGTCCCAGTAATCGGCTTTTACGGGCATCCAATTGGCCGGGTTGATCCGTGCCAGGATGCGGCTGTACCCGAGTTCATCCGCGATCTTCTCCGTTTTCGGCACCGCTTCGAGCAAGATGGTTTCGATGCCTTCAAAGGTTTCCATGCCGCGGCGCGCGAAAGTGTAGTCCTCCAGCGGAAATTTCGTTGAGTCTTGAATGTCCTGATAAGTCAGGTCCGTGCCGAGAAAATAATCACCCCGATCAGCCGCGGAGATCCGCCGGACCCGGCGCATGGCCGGCAGATAAAGCCAGCGGTCATCGGTCCGGTCCGGCGCCAAATAGTCATAGTTCAAGAAGGCAGTGCCCTTCACATTGGTGGGGGCTTGGAAAAAGATTGCCGTGCGGCGGGCTTCGTCGTCCCTCAGGCGCAGAACCCGCGTATCCCGCGTGCGCACCGAGCCCGACCGGTTGATCAAACGCATGACCATTTTCTGGCGTGTGGTGGTGCCTTCATTCCGCTCATAGACCGTGCGCGCGATGGTATCGGCGTCGAGCCCGTCATCTGTTTGGGCTTCAACGTCAAAGCTTGCAAAAAAAGCCATGAAGGCAAGCAATCCCGCGGCGAAAGCTGACCGTTTCATCCGTTGACCCCTCCGAGTGTCAGTGATCTTTGAGAGCGTTTTGCTTCAGCGTGCTGATGAACATTGGCCAGGCGGCGACGGTTTGGATGGACTTTGAAACGGTCGGCCCGGCCTTGCGTTCTCCCCGTGTTCCGAAAGAGTGGCGCCCCGACCCGCGACCGCCCGACCCGCGACGGCCCCACCCGCGACGATCACGGTTCGGCTGCCTCCGTGGGCCCTTGTTTTCATGGAAAGAAAGCCGAGGGCGCTGATGGGTGATGTGCCCTTGGTCACAGACAGACCGGCCCGGTCCGCATGTGGCATCAGCATCGTCACAAAGCCGGGACATTAGGACGCAGCCCAGCTTGTCACTGCCTGTCCGGTCAATTTGATGCAAAACCTTCCAGCCCGGTTTTGCTTCGTCCATTCCCAGCGGGCGAATGGT
>CAYUYV010000004.1:50352-57931 GCA_964449455.1 uncultured Alphaproteobacteria bacterium
CCCAGCGGGCGAATGGTAATCAAAGTATTTGCAATGGCTCGCGCGGCTGTGCCCTTGCCAGCCCGGACCAGCCCACGCCCCCGCCCATGCCGATGCCCATGCCCATGCTGATGCCCAGTCGTCTGCATCCATCCACCTTTGGCGCCACCTATAGGACACGTCGCGGCGCACACTAGCGTCCTTTGGGGGCTGCGACCAAGGGGGATGTCCTTAAGTTACGGAAGGCCATGGTGGTCAATCCGCCAACGCATTGCCTGGTGCAGAGGCTGCACCGGTCAAAGGGGGACTTGGCCTCGATTTGCGCTCCCGCAAAAAGGGGGGCTTCAGGGCCCTGATGCATCCTGCCGTGGTCCTGCGGCTGAAATGGCCTCGACAATCTCCTGGTGGCGCTTGGCGTTCAGGGGATAGAAGGCGATGAGGACCATGGTGGCGATGATGCCGCCGGCCGGGATGAGCGTCATGATGGTGATGAGGCCATTGAGCGTGGCTTCAGACGGGTCCGTGTTGGCCACATAGCCCACCGCCTCCAGCAGCAGGCCGAGGACAAATGCGCCGAGTGCCAGGGCCGCTTTCTGGGAAAAACTGACAAAGCCGAAAATCAGGGACTCGCTGCGGATGCCCGTCTTCCATTGTCCGTATTCCACTGTATCGGGCAGCATGGACCAGAAGGTGAGGGGGAAGCAGGCAAGGCCCAGAGCCGTCACGACAGTGATAATCAGTGTGGCTTCCACAGTCTGAGGCGGATTCACATAAAAGGCGATGAGGGCCGTGGCGGCGATGACGCTGCCCATGAGCCAGACAATCCGTTTGCTGGTGAAATGGGTCACGACCGCCCAGACCGGGATCATCACCACACCCATGGCCGTCAATGCCGTCAGGGCATAACGGGCGGCCCCCTCATTGCCCAGATTATATTTGAAGAAATAGAGCAGAACCTTGGTGAACATGGTAACGCTGCTTGAAATCAGCAGGATGCTGGCGAAAACCAGCAGAAAGGGTGTGTTCTTGAGGAGGGCGCCGAGGAATGCGGCCACGCCGGAGGCCGGCGGTGGGCCCTGATCGGCCGGGGGTTCTTGCGTGGCTGCAAAACAGATCAGGATAATGACGGTTGCGAACCCGGCCGTTAGGGCGGCTGTGCCCGCAAAGCCCACGGCCTGATTGTCGCCGCCCAGGCTTGACACCAGCGGGAAAGTGAAAAACGCCACTGTCATGGCCCCGAGCGTGCCCGCCACGGTCCGGGCCGCCGCCATGCGGTTGCGCTCCATGCTATCCTCGGTCATCCGTGCCGTGAGCGAACTGTAGGGAATATTGGCGATGGTGTAGAGCGTGCGGAACAGAAGATGGGTGGTGAGGGCATAGGCGACGAGCCAGAAGGCCCCCAGATCGGGCTTGTAGAAGATGAGCGCGTAGGAGAGCGCAAGCGGCACGGCCCCGAAAAGGAGATAAGGGCGATACCGCCCCCAGCGCGAGCGGGTCCGCTCCGCCAGCACCCCCATCACAGGATCCGTGAGACCGTCCCACAGGGAGGCCAGCGCATAGATGAGGCCAGCGGTGGAGGGGGCCAGCTCCAGGACATCCGTGTAATAGAACAGAAGATAAAGGGAAACGCCCTGCCAATAGAGATTGAACCCGTAATCCCCGATGCCGAAACCCAGCAGGCGGCCAGTGGAGAGGCGTCCTGTGGATGGCGGACTGGCCGGCACGGATGAAACGCAGACGGGTGCACTGGCCATGCCGTGTTCCTTCCTCGGGCCGAATGGCGCTGGGTCGCTCGACGCCTGGCGGGCCCTGTGATACCGTTGGTTTATCCGTGTGGATAATGAAATTACGCAAGCCGAGCCGCCGCTTCCACCCTTTTTTGAGGCGTCGGACATCCGGACCGCGGACATCCGGACCGCGGACATCCAGACCGCGCTGGGGAGCGACCATGGAGCAGGATTGGACGAAAGCCAAGCAACCCGTCGCTCGGGACAGAGCCCGGTGTCATGGGCTGTTCCGCATCATGATGACCGGTTTCCTCTGCTATAGCTGGATCCTTTGCAGCATTGTAATATTCAAGCCCCAAACGGCGTTGGCTGAGAATACGCCGGCGCGTCCCAATATCATCCTGATCCTGACCGATGATATGGGCTATGGCGATATCGGGGCGTTCGGGGCCCGGTCGATCCGCACGCCCCATCTTGATGCCCTTGCCCATAATGGTGCCGTTCTGACGGAGTTTTACGCCAGCGCCAATGTCTGTACCCCGTCCCGCGCCGGTCTGTTGACGGGCCGTTATCCGGTCCGCACCGGCCTGGCCAAGGGTGTAATCTTTCCCCATAGCGATTATGGCCTGCCCGCATCAGAAGTGACGCTCGCGCAGGTGCTGCGCGAGGCGGGGTATCGCACGGCCATGGTTGGCAAGTGGCATCTGGGCCATGTTGCAGGCGCCTGGCCCACGGACCATGGCTTTGAGAGCTATTTCGGGCTGCCCTACAGCAACGACATGCAGCCGCTTGCCCTTTATCGTGGGACGGACAAGATTGATGGAGCCGTTGATCAGACGATCCTCACGCGGCAATACACAAGTGAGGCCCTGGCCTTCATTCAGGCAGCCGATGACCAACCCTTTTTCCTCTATCTCGCCCACACCTTCCCGCATTTGCCGCTTTTTGCTTCTGAGGACTTCCAGGACCAATCCGAAGCCGGACGATACGGGGACACGGTGGAGGAGCTGGACTGGAGCACGGGCAAGATTGTTTCTGCCCTGGAGCGTCAGGGCCTTCTCGACAACACTCTGATCATCTTCACGAGCGATAACGGCCCTTGGTTCGAAGGCAGCGCGGGGCCCTTCAGGGATCGCAAGGGCAGCACTTACGAGGGCGGCTTCCGGGTGCCTTTCATCGCCCATTGGCCCGCCGGGATTCCTGCGGGCGCCCGCTCCCCGGCCATGGCCATGAATATCGATCTGATGCCGACCCTGGCCGCTCTTGCGGGCGCGCGCGTGCCGGACACGGTGATCCTCGACGGGCGAAACATTCTGCCCCAGATGCGCGGGCGTAAGGACAGCCCCCATGACGTGCTCTATTTCTTCAGTAACGATACGATTGCCGCCGTGCGCGCGGACAATTGGCGACTGGTGGTGCGCAGTTACTATCTGACCTATGACGTGCCTCTGGACCAGTTTGGCTATTCCATGCTGTTCGACCTCGACAGTCCGCATGGGGAATCTTACAGCCTTGCGAACCGGCATCCGGATGTTCTGAAGCGGATGAATGCCCTGCTGGCCGATGGTCGCGCGCGCCTGGAAGGCTTGCCGCAAAAGGTCACTCCGCCCCGTATTCCGCCCTCCCTTGCAGGAGAATAAGCCGCCATGAGCCCCGCATCGCCTCCCACGATCCCTATGCCTGCCGCCGTCGATGCCCTTGTGCGGGCCATGACCCTTGATGAAAAGGTGGCCCTGGTCACGGGCGCCGATCTGTGGCGCACCAAGGGCGTTGGCCGTTTGGGTGTGCCGCCATTCAAGGTCAGCGATGGGCCCAATGGCGTCCGCGGGGAGACCATGTGGAAGGTTCCGTCCACCTGCTTTCCCGTGGGCGTGGCCCTCGGCGCCAGTTTCAATCCGGACCTGCTCGCTGAAATCGGCGCTGCGATCGGGCTGGACGCCCGGGAAAAAGATGTGCTGGTCGTCCTGGGGCCGACGATCAATCTCCAGCGCACGCCCATCGGTGGGCGGAATTTCGAATGCTATTCGGAAGACCCGGTTCTGACCGGCCGGCTGGCAAGCGCCTTCGTGTCAGGGGTCCAGTCCCAGGGTGTCGGGGCGTGTCCGAAGCATTTCGTCTGCAACGATACTGAATTCGAGCGGCATACGGTCGATTCCCAGGTCTCTGGGCGACCCTTGCGCGAGCTTTATCTGTTGCCCTTCGAGATGGCTGTGAGCGAGGCCCAGCCCTGGATGGTCATGTCCGCCTACAACAAGATCAACGGGGTCTATGCCAGCTCCCATGACGCCCTGGTCAATGGCGTGCTCAAGGGCGAGTGGGGTTTTGATGGCGTTGTGGTAAGCGATTGGGGCGCGGCTCTTGAAACTGTACCCAATGCCTTGGGCGGTCTGGATCTTGAAATGCCAGGGCCCGGAATGGTCTGGGGCGAGGCACTTCGGGAGGCCGTGCGCGGCGGCGCGGTCCCCGTGGCCGTACTCGACGACAAGGTCCGCCGGCTGATTGGTGTTCTTGCCAAGGCCGGGCGGCTGAGTGGCCCCGCGCCGAGGAAAGAGCGCGGCGAGGACAAACCGGGTCACCGGGCCCTGGCCTACCGGGCGGCTGTCGAAGGGGCAGTCCTGTTGAAGAATGACGGAGTCCTGCCTTTTGATCCCACACAGATGAAAAGCCTCGCGGTCATCGGTCCTAATGCCCGCCGGGGCCAGATTCAGGGCGGCGGTAGTTCTGGCGTGCTGCCCCATTATGAGCGCCAGCCCCTTGAGGCCCTGGAGGAGCGGCTCGACGGACGGGTCACAATCCGCCATGAGCCAGGCTGTCTGACCCATAAATATATGCCGTTCCCGGATCTTGCCGAACTCGATGCAGGAGAAGGGAGGGGAGCCGGCTGGTGGCGCGAAGATTATGCGGACCCGGACTTTGGGGGCCAGCCTGCCGCGGCACGCCTTGAGACGCGCTCCTTCTTCACCGAATTGGGTGGGGCAAGCCTGGGGGCTGGCGTCCGGGCCGGCAGTTTCCGTCTGACGGCGGATTTCACGGCGCGCTCCACAGGTATTTACACTTTTGGCCTTGCAAGCGCGGGGCTCAGTCGTCTCATGGCGGATGATGCCCTTGTGGTGGACAATTGGGATGCCTGGACCCGGGGCGACACCTTCTTTTCCTTTGGGAGTGCGGAGCAGACGGGCACGCTCCATCTCACCAAGGGCCAGACCGTCCGTTTACGCGTGGCGTTCCAGGCGCCGTCCCACGGCCTCCTGTCGGGCCTGCGCGTCGGCGTTCTGCCGCCGGTCCCCGACGACCTCCTCACCCCGGCTGTCGAAGCGGCACGGACCAGCGATGCGGTGGTTCTTGTACTCGGCACCAACAGTGATTGGGAGACGGAAGGCAATGACCGCGCCTCCATGGCCTTGCCGGGGACTCAAGCAGCGCTTGCCCATGCCGTTCTCGCCGCCAATCCCAACACAGCCGTGGTGATCAATGGGGGCAGCCCGGTGGACATGCCCTGGCTTGATCAGGCGCGTGCCGTCATGGTGACCTGGTTCGCCGGCCAGGAATTCGGCACGGCCCTTGCCGATATGCTGCTGGGTGTCGCGGAGCCCTCCGGGCGCCTGCCACTGACCTTCCCGAAACGCCTTGAGGACACGCCCGCCTGGACGACCTATCCCGGGGAACTCGGTGCCATGTCCTATGGGGAGGGCCTGTTCATGGGGTATCGCTGGTATGACGAACGGGACGTGGACGTCCTGTTCCCCTTCGGCCATGGGCTCGGGTTTGGCACCGTCGCGCTGGAGGCTTTGCGTGTTCCGGCCAGTGCCTCACGCACCGCGCCCATCGAGGCTGAGCTTGATCTGCGCAATACCGGAACGCGGCACACCACGGAGGTATTCCAGATCTACCGGGTCGGCGAGGCCGGTTTGCGGCGACCGCCGAAGGCTCTTGTGGACATGGCGAAAGTGACACTGGCGCCCGGCGAGGCCAGAACCGTCCGTGTGGCCCTGGACCCCACCTATTGGCGCCAATGGAACGAGATCAGCAATGGCTGGGTTCCTGATCTTGGGGAGGTGCGCCTTGCGGTCGGCCGCTCCAGCCGGAACCTCCTCACTGAAGCGGTCTTGACCCTGACGGCGTGAGGATCAGGCGCCGGCCGCGCCTTGGAGTTGCTCAATCAGATTGGCTGGGTAGGGCGATGCATAAGGGCTGATGCCATGACGGGCCCGGACAGTTTCCACGGGCTCGTTCCAGATCGCCTCCCATTCGATATCCATCATGGGCGGGGTCTCGCGCCCATGCTTCCAGGCCGACAGCACCACATCCATCAGAAAACCAAAACCCATGGGCTCGCCCAGGGCGGCAATGGTCGCAACTTCGCCCAGAAACATGGACGAATAGGCATGGCCAAACTGCGCCATCTGGAAGGCCGAAATGCCGATCTCATGGAGGGCGGTGGTCTCATATCCGGCCACGAGATGCCACAGATCATGAGTCTGCAGGATCCGGACATTGAGATAGTCGAGGGGCTTGGGCAGCGTCCGCAGGCCGAGCGCATCCCGGTCCAGGACCTCAAGGTCAAACTGGTTGTCAACGATCAGCCGGTAGAGGGCGTGGCCCACGGAACCGTCAGGGCACGGCGCCAGGATGGCGATATCGATCTTGGGCGGGAATGGCCGTGTCGCCACGGCCTTAATGTGGGGGTAGCAGTTGGCGGTCTCGCACAGGCGTGTGGTGAAGCTGTCCGGGAACTGTCCGGCGATCTCGGCCGTCCGCATAGTGATGGTTCCGGCATCCATCCCGCCCGCGCTGGCATCGGCGACGAGGCTCCAGAAATGGGGCCACAATTCCGGTGCCACGGGCTCCGGCGGGCGCGCCAGGGGCGCTATGCGGGCGGCGGCAACAGGCGTGCCGAACCAGCCCTCCACCGCCTCGTCATAAATCTCCGCAATCCGGTCGGGGGCGGCGAAGGCGGCATGGGAGAGCGCTGCGGCAAAGCTGAGCTTGTCAGCGCGGCTCGCGGTAACGCCGCCAAGGCGAATGCGGTTGGCAACCGTGCGCACCGTGCCGGCCTGCGGGCCTGACCGAACAGCGTCCTCAAAAGCGGTCTTTTCCGGCTCTGTGATCACGACGTTTCCTCTCCCTCTCATGGGCCTCTTATGGGCCTTTGGCGTGTTCTGTCTTCAGGTCAGACTCTTCAGTCGTCTGATTTTACGGCTCGGATTGGTCAGGCTCCTTCGTCCACGGCCTGGGCCGGCTGGGCCGGTGAGGTCATTTCGCCGGTGTCGCGGCGGAAGCGATGGGAATCGATGAACACGATGACGACGGTGGTGAGATAAATGACGCCGACGGACAACGGCAGGAGCGTTGTTCGGTGTTCGGGGAAGAAAAACCAGATCGCAAACACCACGCTTGCGCGCACAATGGCATGCCCGGAGAACAAAATCGTCCGGCCATAGCTCCATCCGATCACGGGCCAATGCATGGAAAGACCAATGGCCAGGATCAAGGGCACAAGCTGTGTTCCTTCCCAAAGGGCCCCGATCGCCATGGGCCAGAACAACAGCATGCCGATGAAACTGGGCAGCAGCACACCCGTCACGGCGGTCCGGTCCGCCAGAAAGCGGTTGCCGAACACGGCCGCGATCAGCACGGCCGTCGGGAAAATGAGGCCCGATCCCACAAAACCGAGCACCGACCACAGATAAAGGTCCGTGAAAAGACCGATGGCGGCCATGGAAAACCAGTAAATGGCGCCTGACAGGATGATTGGATAGCCGCCCCGGAGCCGGGCATAGGCCGCGTGACGCTCCTTAAGCAGATCATGTTCAAGGGTTCTTTCCATGACACTGTCCTTGTCGTTGAGCGTGTCCCGCGCCTTCGGTGCGCTC
>CAYUYV010000004.1:58031-59160 GCA_964449455.1 uncultured Alphaproteobacteria bacterium
CCTGGGCCTGGGACAGCGAAGTGGATCTCCAGGCCATGCTTGATGCCGGCTCCACCCGTCTGACCGTCCTCGACGTAATATGCGAGATTGCGGTGAACGTGATGAGCAACGGCACCAATCACGTGGCTCACACGGCTTTAGATACGTCGTTTGACACGAACCGCCGGTCTTAGACTTCCGCCTGAGGCGGGTTTTTCCCGGAAAATGACGCTAGCGGTCACAGCATTCGCCTAAAGAGGTATTGCGCGGGGCACCGGGAATCAGGCTAACATTACCAAAGTGTGAAAGGGTCATGTCACTCGCTCCTTTCCCTGTCATGTCGCCGCATCATTCAAGCGCACCGCGTGTGAAATTCGGCTCACCACCGTCTTTTTCTTCGTGGCAACCTGGCGATGTGGACAACAGGCAAGACAATGGGACCTTCCCCAGGTTCTTTCGCTTTGCACAAAAATGCTGAAGCCTTTCCAACGCCCCAGCGACGCGATGAACGGGCGTTGTTCTCCCCCAAGAAAGGGTCACCTTTAACAAGTAGTAGGCATTGGTGACCCGGATCCCGTGAGAGATGTCGCCCCGACTTAGCCGGTGAAGGTATACTCTTTGGACAGGCTTTGTTTTGACAGGGCGCGTTCTTCTTTTGGCCCCAATCTCGGTCGATCCTGTAGATGAAAGGAGGATGCATCATGGAACTCGTTCTTGGACTTGTCGCCCTGATCCTCGTTCTGTACTGGCTGTACTACGCGTTGGATTACGACGGCATACACACTTCGGAGCGGTCAGCTCCCGAACTGGTTGAGCCAGCCACAACCCATCTGCTGCGCCCCGGTCAAGTTGTCGCCGACGCACCGCGCTTCGCGTTGGATCACGGCCACAACCGCGCCTATCCGCGCTGATCCTTGCGCAGACCGCCGCCATGGCGGTGAGGTCTGCCGGGTAAGCTGGCGGAATGGAAATGGTAAGAAGAGGTGCGCTTGCGCCTCTTTTTATTTTGAGCGAAGGGGAATAGCGCGTGCGGGCGCCTTGCCGAGCGCTGCGTTGCGCTGGTGCAAAGCCAATTCCGGAATGCTGATTATTGTCCAGATGCGGACAATTGCCGTTGATCCTGTGATCCGTTGATCCTGTGATCCGTTGA
>CAYUYV010000004.1:59260-66173 GCA_964449455.1 uncultured Alphaproteobacteria bacterium
CCGTTGATCCTGTGATCCGTTGATCCTGTGATCCGTTGACCCCCATTAAAGGCGCGTCCAGATGCCGGAGATGCAATCGCCCATTGCCATTGGTCTGTTCATCATTCTCACCGCGATTGCTGCCCTCCATGTCTATTGGGGCTTTGGTGGCCTGTGGCCCGGACAGACGGAGGCAGAACTGATCAAAACCGTGGTCGGCGCGCCAAATTATGTGAGAATGCCGCCAGCCTGGATGGCCCATTCCGTGGGCGGACTTCTGGTCGTTTCCGGGCTGTTGGGCCTTTCCGCCAGTGGCGTTCTGCCGATCGGGTGGGAATGGTTTGCTCGGCTTGGAACGGGCGTAGTCGCCTTTGTGTTCCTGGCCCGTGCGGTATCAGGCTATGTCGTGCCACAGGTCGGGATTGAGCAGACCGAACCCTTCGCCTCGCTTGATCTTTGGCTCTACTCGCCGCTCTGCCTCGTCCTCGGTCTCGGTTTTGTCTATTTAACCTGGCAGGGGCGGGGATAGGACAATGGTCACTGCGCGGGGCGAGTCCACGCCCGCCCTTCACGCCTGTTCCATCAAGGAAATGCCGTGATTGTCCTTTGGCCGATCAATTCGACCAATAGGCAAAGGTGTCATCGGACAGGAAAGACTGGCCCGCATCCCGGTCCACATTCTGGGCTGCATGGACATACGCCTCCCAGTTTGGTGGCGCCTGCTCCGCATTGTGCGCCTCCAGGGCCGCCCGCAATTCAGTGGCTTTGTCCGGCATGTCGGCCAGCAGATTGCGCTGCTCTGTCTCGTCAGCCTCAAGATCCACCAGCCACTCCTGACGCGGCTGCCCTGGCGGGGCACTGACAATGAGCTTGTAGCGCCCCATGCGCACGGCCTGGGCGGCGCCGGAGCGCCAGAATAGGGCCGTGTGCGGATCGCTTACCGTCTCGCCCGTGAGAAACGGCAGCAGATTGACCCCGTCCATGGTCCTGTCCTGGGGCAAAGAGGCGCCGGCGGCGCTGGCGACAGTCGCGAAAATGTCGAAATGCTGCACCGGGCGGTCGAATTCGACGCCGGCAGGGATCACACCGGGCCATTTGGCCAGGAAGGGCACGCGCAGCCCGCCTTCGAAATAGGTCATTTTCCAACCGCGATAGGGGCGGTTCACATGCGGCAGACCGATATAGCCCGCCCCCCCATTATCCGATGTGAAAATGACCAGCGTATCCTCTTCGAGACCCTCCTCGCGGAGCGCCTCCAGCACCGACCCGATGCCGCGATCAAGGGAGCGCATGATCCCGCCATAGACCCGCTCTCGATGCAGCGCAATGTCCGGATAGGCGTCATAGTCTTCTTGCTTTGCCTGCAGAGGATTATGGGGCGCAAAATAAGCGAGATAGAGGAAGAACGGCCGGTTGCGATTGTTCCGGATCACCTCGACTGCCTGGTCCGAATAATAGTCGGTCATATAGGCAGGAGGTTCAAAAGCGGCCCCGCCATTGAAGGATGAGGAGAACTGTCCGGCCCGCCACAGGAAGCGGTCGATGGGATTGAAGTCCTGGGCGGCCTTCACAATGCTTGGATCATCTTTGCGCGCATAAAGACCACTCAACATATGAAGGCTGTCGTCAAAGCCCTGCTCCTGGGGCATCATGCCAGGGCCGCGACCCAGGTGCCATTTGCCGATATGGGCCGTGTAATAGCCGCGCGCCTTGAGAATTTCCGCAAGCGTAATTTCATCCGCCGGCATGCCAAGGCGCGGGTCATCCACGGATAGGGATTTCGCTTCTGGACTGACAATCAGCCCCGGTCCAATCGTCGGCATGCTGTTCCGGATGAAGGTGATGATCGGCATCATGCCTTCAGGCACGGGCGTAAATTCAAAGCCAAAGCGCGTGCTGTACCGTCCGGACATCAAGGCGGCCCGGGAGGGTGCGCAGGTCGCGTTTGCGGCATAGCCCTGGGTGAAATTGACCCCCTGCCGGGCAATGGAATCGATATGGGGTGTCTTGACCATCCCCCCTGCAACACCGCCATTGAGGCTGATATCGTTCCAGCCCATGTCGTCCGTGACGATCAGAACCACATTGGGTGGGCGATTGTTGCCGAAGGTCGGTTCACGCGGACCGCTGGACCAAGTGACGGTGCCGCTCGGCGCCACGGGATTGGACCGATTGACGGCGAATTCGACGCCGAACAGGATGATCTCAATCCGGAACATCCAGATGATGGCGCCGATCCCGCCCAGACTGACAAGGGTGATCAGGGCCCATCGGGCAAGTCTGGCCATGGCCGTCTCCGCTTTGCTCGACCGGTGTTTCAGAGCCGGTTCATAATCGGAACCGTGATGGTCGATTGGTTGTCGCCGAGCTGTTTGTCGGAAAAGATGCTGCGATAGAAGGTGCTGCCAATCATATCGGCGAAGAACTCCGGCCCCGGATAATAGACCAAAGCCATATTATCGAAATCATGGCTGCCTGGCGGTGTCTCGGGGCGTGCCACATGCATGGGCCCAAATCCGCCCTGGGCCATCAGGGTCAACATGGCATTAGCATAGGCATTGTCAGCCCTTTGCTGTTCCGCTGTGCCAAATTTCTGGAGATTGACGACCACCACGGCGGTCTCACCAGCCGCCGCCCGCAAGGTTGCCTGCAGGGCTTTGAGGGGCTCTGGCAAGTTCTCCGGCTTGCTGGCGGTGAAGGGCAGGGCGGGGTCTGCAAAGGTGAGAATGGCCCTGAGCTGGAGCATTAACAGATAGTGCGGCAACAGAAGATTGACGGCAGTGGACCGCTTTGCGCCATGGGAATAATGGGCCTCGAACGCGCCGAGCGCCTGGCGGTAGGCCTCACGGGCTGCCGCCGTCTCAAAGGCCTGTTTGGACGGATACTGAACGAGGATGGTTGCGGTCCAATCCACTGGACCCATCTGCGCCGAAGGCTGCGCATTGGTGATGACCTTGCCGGCATAGATCCAGTGGGCCCCGCCCAGTTCATCCGTTGCTGCCTTGAAGGATCGGACCGCGTCAACCGGGTCCACACCCTGCGGCGATTTCAGAAAGGTCAGCGCATGGAAGACATCGCCATGGATCAGGGGTTGTCGGTCCTGGACCGCGGATCTGCGCAGGTCCGCATACCGCACATGCTGCCACAGCATGGTGGTCACCAGAACCAAGGCGAGCGCCAGGAAGACAAGGGTGTATCGGTTCATGGGGACGCCCTTCCGGTCGATGGCCAAGCCTTGGGGCACGGGCCCGGGGTTTCCTGCCGAGTGGTCCGGCCGAGATATTTGCATCCCTCACGCGGTGCGTGCCTCACGCGGTGCGTGCCTCATGCGGTGCGTGCCTCATGCGGTGCGTGCGAAAGCGATTGTTTCGGTCATAAGAGCCATTGGCAAGTCATTGTTTCTACTGAAGCTTTTGGCGCGGGTGTCCTGAGTGAACAGCGCATCGCACAGGGACCCCAACATTCGACCCGCTCCACCTAGTGCGACATCAATGGACCCGATTGGCAAGCCTGTCGATATGGCCCTGTCGCCGGGCGGAACCAAAGTCCTGGAACAACAGGGGCTTCCGGTGGCCACATTTCTCGAAACGGATCACCCTATCGGCCGGAGAGTTTGGCAAGGAAGGCGGCTGAGCGGCGAATATCGTGGTCGTCGAGGAAAGTCATGACGGCCTTGTTTAGGTTGAAGGACGTGAGATGGTCCATGCTCTGAAATATCAGTGTCATGATCCTTTCAATGCGGTGCCATTCGTCCGGCACTGGACGCATGGCAATCTGTCTGTCGGCAATCTGCGCCACCAGTTCCAAGAACACGTCTGCCGCGACCCCTTCGAAAATGTTCATTTCTGGCGTCGCCAGCCGTAGATATCGGTCATCGTCGTCATAATGATAGAGAAGCCGGCCGGCGTGGTAGTACTCAACCTCATCATTGAGAAATGAGTCCGGGTCAATTTTGATGTCAAAGAGTTGGGACCCGAGCTGGGTCAAGCCAATGAGGCTTTTGCTGACACCGAAATCCTTGAGCACATTCATGAAGTCTGGCTCGAAAGGCAGATGTGGGACAAGGTCGCGCCCCCGTTCCATGCGATAAAGATCGACTGGATATGAATTCACAAAAGCCTTGTCGCCAATACGGGGTCCACTGAAGGCGTAGACGGCCTCCGCATGGGACCCCTCGAAAGGCTCTTCCGTCGCAAAGCGTTGGCCGGCCAGCGTGGCGATGGCGCCGCCGGCGCTGTGACCGGTGATGTATAAAGTCTTCTCCGGTCGGTGTACTTTCTTGATCGCTTGTACAAGGGTGCGGAAATTATGATCAAGCTCGGAGTAAAACCCGCTGTGGACGCGCATGCCGTTCACAGTGGTTTGCGCGAAATTCGTGTTTGTGACCCATTGGCCGACGGTGCGCAAGGCCGCATCGACGGATGTCATGTCCCGGCTCGTGCCGCAGAAGCTCACCACCGTCATGCTCTCATCCGAACCAACGAAGCCGGAGAACAGACGGCCCTCAAAGGGTACAATTCGGTCTTGGTCAGGATGAAAACGGGAGTCAAAAGACAAGAAGGTGTCGCGATCGGGATAGGCAGCCTTTGCCAGGTGGCCCATCAGGGAAGCTTTGCCTAAATCTTCCCGAGTGTTTTTAATGAATTCATCAACTTCGTCAAAGAATGGCTGTGGGTTGAATAGTTCCCCTATGGCTTCTTCAAGGTCATCGACGAATTCGTCAATCGCGTCTTCAAGATCATTGAAAAAATCGTCGAACGGATTCTGTCCCCTTTTCTTTTTTGAGGCCATTCCACCCCCTCCTCTCAGCCTTTTGAGCTCTGACGATAGGGGAGTGTGCGCGTCCTAAGAGGGGTGGGCAAGACATATTGCCTCGGATTGGCCTGGGCGGGATTGACCTGCACGCACCGAGCACAAAAACGGGGTGGTCCACGCAAGACCACCCCAGGTCGATCATATTGGCGAGGGCATGTCATGCCCGCAGAAGATCAGGCGACCTCAAACCGGTCGAGCATCATGACCTTGTCCCAGGCGGCGGCGAAGTCGTGTACGAACTTTTCCTGCCCATCATCGCTGGCATAGACTTCGGCAAGGGCGCGGAGCTGGGAGTTTGAGCCGAAGACGAGGTCCGCCCGGGTACCGGTCCATTTGACGGCACCCGTGTTACGGTCCCGGCCTTCGAACACCTCGTTCGAACCGGACGCCGGCGCCCAGGCCGTGCCCATGTCGAGCAGGTTCACGAAGAAATCATTCGTGAGCGTCTCAGGCCGCGTTGTGAAGACACCATGCTTGCTGTCGCCTGCATTGGCACCGAGCACCCGAAGACCGCCGACAAGGGCCGTCATCTCAGGGGCGGTGAGGCTCATCAGATGGGCCTTGTCCACCAGCATTTCCTCGGCCGTCAAGGTCGTATCCGACTTCATATAGTTCCGGAAGCCGTCCGCCTGGGGCTCAAGCACGCCAAAGGACTCAGCGTCGGTCTGTTCTGCCGTCGCATCCGTCCGTCCCGGCGTGAAGGGCACATTGACGTCCCATCCGGCCTGGCGGGCCGCATACTGAACACCGGCATAACCGCCGAGAACGATAAGGTCGGCCATGGAGACCTTTTTGTTCCCCGACTGGGCGCCATTGAACTCTGCCTGGATGCCTTCCAGCGTCTTAAGGACAGTGGCGAGCTGGGCCGGTTGATTGATCTCCCAGTCCTTTTGGGGCGCAAGGCGGATGCGCGCGCCATTGGCACCGCCCCGCTTGTCCGTGTGGCGGAAGGTGGACGCGGAGGCCCAGGCCGTGGAGACCAGTTGGGATACGGAAAGACCCGAGGCCAGGATCTTCGCCTTGAGGGCGTCGGCATCGGCCGCATCGATCAGGTCATGGTCGACTGCGGGCACGGGATCCTGCCAGATCAGGTCTTCGGCAGGCACCTTGGAGCCGAGATAGCGCACCTTCGGGCCCATGTCCCGGTGGGTCAGCTTGAACCAGGCCCGGGCGAACGCATCGGCAAACTGGTCCGGATTTTGATGGAAGCGGCGGGAGATGGGCTCGTAAATCGGGTCCATGCGCAGGGCAAGATCCGTGGTGGCCATCATGGGCGCGTGCTTCTTGGACGGATCATGGGCATCCGGAACAGTTCCGTCACCGGCTCCGTTTTTCGGCGTCCACTGCCAGGCACCGGCCGGGCTCTTGGTCAGCTCCCACTCATATCCGAACAGATTGTCGAAATAGTCATTGTCCCAGGTGGTCGGGGTCTTGGTCCAGGCGCCTTCAAGGCCGCTGGTGATGGTGTTGACGCCCTTGCCCGTGCCCATGCTGTTTTTCCAGCCAAGGCCCTGTTCCTCGATGCTGGCGCCTTCCGGTTCCCGGCCCACATGGGCGGTGTCGCCCGCGCCATGGCATTTGCCGAAGGTGTGGCCGCCGGCAATCAACGCCACTGTTTCCTCGTCATTCATGGCCATGCGGCCAAAGGTCTCGCGAATGTCGTGGGCCGAGGCCATCGGATCCGGCTTGCCATTCGGGCCTTCCGGATTGACATAGATGAGGCCCATCTGGACAGCGCCCAGCGGGTTTTCCAGTTCCCGGTCGCCGGTATACCGTTTGTCACCAAGCCAGGTGTCTTCCGCACCCCAATAAATATCTTCTTCCGGCTCCCAGATGTCTGCGCGGCCGCCGCCAAAGCCGAAGGTCTTGAAGCCCATGGAGTCGAGCGCGACATTCCCGGCCAGGATCATCAAGTCCGCCCAGGACAGTTTGCGTCCGTATTTCTGCTTGATCGGCCACAACAGGCGGCGCGCCTTGTCCAGATTACCATTGTCGGGCCAGCTGTTCAGCGGCGCGAAGCGCTGGCTGCCAGAGGCGCCGCCGCCCCGACCGTCGGCGATGCGGTAGGTGCCGGCGCTGTGCCAGGCCATCCGAATGAAGAAGGGGCCATAATGGCCGT
>CAYUYV010000005.1:0-5647 GCA_964449455.1 uncultured Alphaproteobacteria bacterium
AAAGCGCTCTAGCAGCCATAAAAAGGGCGCCGGACCCGAAGATCCGACGCCCTGAAACCCTAGACTCTGGCTTGATCAGTTGCTGTTGCCGGACCGGATGATCATCAGGATCACGCAGGCGAGCCACACACCACAAGCCATGAGGAACAAAAGGCCAAGATCATAGCCGCCGGCACTCAAGACCGTGTCGCCTTCAATGATCGTTGCGCCATTTGCGATTGCCGCCACAGCATCCACGGAAGCAGCGTCCGGATAGACAGTGCCGTCTTTGGCCACGACGCCGGACGGGGACGTGCCAAGGGCCGTCAGGAGGTGGAAGCCGATCGCACCCGTCATGATGACGAACCCGATAAAGGCGCCAAAAAAGCGGGTGAAAGGGATCAGCAGAAGCAGCGCGGCGAGAGCCTCGGCCCCGCCAACCGCGAGACGCATGGTCGGCTCAAAGAATTTCGTGCCGAGATACTCCTCCACCGTGATGTCGATCAGCGAGAAGATCAGGATGCTTTCGGGTGCCCCAGTAAACTTGAAGAACAGGGACTGCACGAAAACGACGATAACGAAAAGCGCCAGGATCCAGGAAATGATTCTGAGCATGGCCTGTGGCCTCCCTCCTCGGGCTGGCATGCCCGCCCCGGGCCCCGATGGCCACCAGCCGCATGCCGCACACAAGGACTTATTAAGGATTCACGGGGCCGCTTGGAAGGCCCCTCGCGGCGCTTTCAAGACCTCTTGAGCGGTAGAAACGGCCTTAAGGAAGGCCTGATTGGCCGTTTCATCGCCAATTGAGATGCGCAAAGCGTCCGCGGGCGGTATGGGCCGGGCAATAATCCCATGCCGTTTGAGCAGATCGTCGAAGCCCTGCCAGCCGCCGAATCGCGCCGGGACGGGCAGAAAGACGAAATTGCCGTCGCCCTTGATGCAAGGCAGGCCAGCAGCGGCGAGAGCCTCCTCGAAACGGGTGCGCCAGGTCAGGCAATGGGCCCGTTCGCCCGCCACATGGTCCCGGTCGCCAAACGCGGCAATCGCCGCTGCCTGGGCCGGTGCGCCGACGCAAAAGGTCAGCCGCACTCGCTCCATGACGTCAATCAGCCCTGGTCCACCATAGGCCCAGCCCACTCGCGCACTGGCGATCCCGTACAGTTTCGAAAAGGTCCGGGTCATTACCGTATTGTCGGGATGGGCATCCACGACATCACGGCCGTCTGAGTAGTCCGGGTCTTGGGGGTACTCTCCATACGCGCTGTCGATGATCAGCAGAATATCCTCCCGCAGCCCCTCGCGAAGGCGGGTGAGGTCGCGGCGCGGGATCCAGGTGCCGGTCGGGTTGTTGGGATTGGCGATGATCACTACCCGGGTCGCCGGCGTCACTGCAGCAAGGAGCGCGTCCACATCGGCAGTGAAGTGCGGGGCCTCCGCCTCGACGGGTTTGGCGCCGGCCGCAAGGGCCTGGATCCGGTAGAGCGGGAAGGACAGGCGCGGCCAGAGCACCTCGTCGCCGGCCCCCGCATGGGTGCGGATCAGAAGATCAAGAAGCGCTTCGGAGCCATTGGCGAAGATCAGCCGCTCCGGCGCCATGGAGAACGCGTCGGCGAGGGTTGCGCGCAATGCGGCGCAGCGGCCGTCCGGGTAGAGATGGAGCGCGGCCGCCGCCTCCTGGAACGCGGCGACAGCCCTGGGGCTCGGCCCGAGCGCTGCCTCGTTGGAGGCCAGCTTGTGGACCGTGTCCACGCCTTCAATGGTCGAGGCGCCCTGGACGTAAGGAGAGATGTCAAGAATGCCGGCGCGGGTGGGCACGGGCCGGCGGAAGCTTTGGGTGGTCATGGCGGCGGGCTCCCTTGAGGCTTTTGGCCCTCATTTACGGGAACCCGCCGACCGTTGCCAGGGGTGTCAGCCTCAGGCGACGTTAAAGCTCTTGAGACGCTCGGCGATGATCTGATGCGCTTCGCCCATGATGCGGTCCATAAGTTCCTGCACAGTCGGGATATCGTGGATCAGGCCTGCAACCATGCCGCAGGACCAAGCGCCCGCATCCATCTCGCCTTCGACCATGATGCGCGGATAAACGCCGGCCACTTCTTCGATGATGTCTTCAAAGCTGAGATCCTGGCCGAGGCGTTGTTCTTTCTCCAGAAGACGTTCCACGGCGGCGTTGGTCATGACCCGCTCCGTGTTGCGCAGGGGGCGCATGACGAGGCGGGTATCAAGCTCGGATGCGGCGACCAGCGCGCGCTTCACATTTTCATGGACCGGCGCTTCTTTTGTGGCGATGAAGCGGGTGCCCATATTCATGCCTTCGGCACCCAGGGAAAGCGCGGCAACGAGCGAGCGGCCATCGGCCATGCCGCCGGAGGCAACGAACGGGATTTCCAGTTCCTCCGCCGCCCGCGGCAGCAGGATGAAATTCGGGACATCATCCTCACCCGGATGACCGCCGCATTCAAATCCGTCCACGGACACTGCATCGCAGCCGATGGATTGGGCTTTCACGGAGTGGCGCACGGAAGTGCATTTGTGGATCACCCGGATGCCGGCGTCCTTCATGGCGGGCAGCCATTTTTGAGGGTTGTTGCCGGCGGTCTCAACGATCTTCACGCCGCTGTCGATGATGGTTTTGACAAAACCCGGATAGTCCGGAGGGGTCACGGCTGGCAGGAAAGTGAGGTTCACGCCGAAGGGCTTGTCCGTCATTTGCTGGCAACGGGCGATTTCCTTGGCGAGGTTTTCTGGGGTGCGCTGGGTGAGGCCCGTGATGATACCAAGGCCGCCGGCATTGGAGACCGCAGAGGCCATCTCGGCAAAGCCCACATAATGCATCCCGCCCTGAATGACCGGGTGTTCAATGCCGAAGAGTTCCGTAATGCGCGTTTTCAAGACAACCTCCCCTTTTCCTCTCATACGGTACGATTTGATCGGCGGCCCTTTTCACCGGCGCAAGGCCAGGGCCTTCGCTTTAGAAGCTTTCGTCCATAAGGGGGCATGAAAGCCGCAAATTGACGCATTGTATAGGGTCAATTCGCCTGGGCTGGCCCATGCCACACTCCGCCGGCAGAGGAACCTCTGCCGTCGCTGGAATTCAACCGCTCCGTGCCCTTGCGCCCGCCCCAAGTGCCCCCTCTGGCCAAGTGGAAATCCATCCGCTAGCCTTCCCACCCAATGCCCAGCCAAAGAACTCGGGCAAAGATGACGGAGGTTATGTCGTCAAGGCGCCTTTCATGAACCATGGAGGATGCGTCTCGATGACGAACTATCGATTGACCCGGCGGGACCTCATCCGTCGGGTCGGGCAAGTCACCGGTGCGGGTGGCGCGCTGACGGCATTGCAGACCTTAGGCTTCATTCCGGAAGTCGATGCGTTTCCGGGCCCGCCAGGGGCACCGGCCCAGCTTGGCCATGGCAAGCATGTCGTGGTGCTTGGCGCTGGTATTGCCGGCCTGGTGTCAGCCTATGAGCTGAAGAAGTCCGGCTTCACCGTCACCATTCTCGAAGCGCGCAAACGTCCCGGGGGACGGGTGTGGACCATTCGTGGTGGCGATGTGGTGGATCACAACCATTATGGTCCCCAAACCTGCACATTCGACGAGGGCCAGTTCTTCAATGGGGGTGCGGCCCGCATCCCAAGCACCCATGAAGGCGTTCACCACTATTGCCGTGAACTGGGTGTCGTACTGGAAACCCAGATCAATGTGAATCGCAGCGCCCGGTTCGTCAGTAAACGGGTGAATGGCGGCGCGCCGCTCGAAAACCGTCAGGTGGTCAGCGACTCCCGCGGCGCCATCTCCGAGCTGCTGGCCAAGGCGGTGAACAAGGGTGCGCTCGATGACGAACTGAACATGAGTGACAAGGAAAAACTGCTCCAGTTCCTCAAGCCCTATGGCGCCCTCAATGATCAGTTCATGTATTCCGGGTCGTCACGGTCCGGCTATACGATCCACCCGACCCTGCTCGGCGCGCCGGAGGTTCATCGCCGCCCCGTGCCCTTGTCTGATCTCACCGAGGATCCCGGTTGGGCCTTTGTCATGATGTTTGGCGAAAGCCTCGATCAGCAAAGCACGATGACCCATCCCAAAGGGGGCATCGACAACATTCCCCGTGCCTTCGCCAAGAAGTTGGAGAAGGAACTGGAATATGAGGCCGTGGTGACCAAGCTCGGCCGCAAAGGAAATGGCGTCGAGATTGTGTATACGGACAAAACAGGGGCAGCGAAGGCGGTCGAGGCCGACTATTGCATCTGTACCCTGCCCTGCTCCGTGTTTGACACGATTGATGCGGATCTTTCGCCCATCATCATGGAAGGGATCAATTCCTTCGGCTATCAGACCTCCTGTAAGGTGGCCTGGGAATCGGAGCGCTTCTGGGAGAAGGAAAACGCCATATACGGCGGTATCAGTTGGAATACGTCCTCGGAAACGAACATCGCCTGGTATCCGAGTTACGATTTCAACAGCGAGCGGGGCGTGATGATCGGCTGCTATAATTTCGGAGGCACGGCCCTGGAATTCGGCACCCGGCCCTATGCGGAACAGTTTGCCGCGTCGCGCACCGCCATCGAGGCCATCCATCCGGGGCGGAGCCATATGCTGGAGAAGCCCGTTGCGGTGAACTGGCTCCATGTTCCACACTCCCGGGGCGCATGGTCGCAGCAGGTTGAGGAAGGTTACTATAATCCCGCCGCGATCCGCGCATTGTTCGCCGGCGACGGTCCGATCTTTTTCGCCGGCCAGCATTTGAGCCCCATCGGGGCCTGGATGGAGGCCGCCATCCGGACCGCTTATGTGGCTATCGGCCACATCGTTGACCGGACCAAGGTCCAGCTTTGAGGGAGAATCCCATGCGCCTGATCACATCTCGCCTGTCGGCCCTGGCCATTGCTGCCGCGGCCTTGGGCGCCTTCTGCGCTCCGGCCGTTGCGGACGGCCATCTGGAAGCCGAGAAAAAGCGCGGCGAGATCTACCGCGCCCCCATTCCGGGCTCGGACTTTCCCATCTCCACGGCCGTGCAGGTCCCACCGCGCGCTGAAATCCTCTATGTCAGCGGTGTTGTACCGGGTGTTGCCGATGAGGACGCGGATCCCAATTCCCGCGCCGCCTACGGCGACACCAAGGCCCAGACGATTTCCGTCCTGAACCGGATGAAAGAGCGTATGGAAGGCCTTGGCTGGTCGCTCGGCGATATCGTCATGATGCGGGTCTATCTGGTGGCCGATGAGGATGCCGGCGGACGGCTGGACTTCCGGGGCTTCATGGAGGGCTATTCCCAGTTCTTCGGCACCGAGGACCAGCCCAATAAGCCGGCCCGCGCCGTGATGCAGGTTGCCGAGCTGATCCGTCCGGGCTGGCGCGTCGAGATCGAAGCTCAAGCCGCCCGCATGCCGAAGGGCAAGCACGGCAAGATGAAGATGAAAAAGAAGGCTGAAGAAACCGAGGAGTGAGGCCGTCTGCGTAGGGCGATCACCCATTTCGTGATACCGCTGACAGTCTTTCGGACTGATTTATGAGCAAAGCGAAGCAGTCCAGGGCCACATGTGTTGTTCCGTGTAGCGCCTATTGGATTGCTTCGCCGTTTGGGGCCCCACAGATCGTTTGGCATCCCGCACGTGTTGGCATCCCGCACGTGTTGGCATCTCGCACGTGTTGGCATCTCGCACGTG
>CAYUYV010000005.1:5747-38017 GCA_964449455.1 uncultured Alphaproteobacteria bacterium
GGGTGTCGTGCCAAGCAATAGGGCGCAGGGCACAATCACACCCGTAGGGCAAGAACACGCAGAGTTGCGACCATCCGCACTGCGCATATATCCCCACAGGGCGTGCTCTAACCCACAGGGTGTGCTCTAAACCTTCAACGCATCGAACAGGACCGCGTCCACCACACCCGTCTGATCATAGCTCAGCATGTCCTGGAGATTGCGCACGGCATCGGCCGTCTGAGGACCGAAAATCCCGTCGGCTGTCACATGGCGCCCGACGGTCAGCGCCGAAAGTGCAAGCTGGACGAGGCGCACATCGGCCCCTTCCATCATGGGATCGGTAAGGCTCAAGGCGCGGCTGCGCACAGCGGGACCGTCATAGGTTCCTGGGGGTGCAGACTGCATGGCCGCCGCATTGATGATTTCACCCCGGACCACCAGCGGCAGTCGCAGGTCCCAATTTCCCAAGCGGATGAGATCCGCAAAGACCTCAGCCCGGTAGAGCTCGGCCCGCAGGGCCGGCTTGCGGTTCGACATCAGCCAGTCGCGCCGCTGATCCACATAGGCGCTCAGCCAGGACGGCTCGCCGCAATCGGTGATGGGTTCATGGGCCTTGTTCGTGCGCCGACGGAGGGTTTCCCAGCCCCCCAGCCGCAGGGCCTCAAAGACGATGGTCCGGCCCAGCGGGCTGTCGATCCCGCGCTTTTCCGCCTCTGCCATGGCTGGCGTCCACTGGGCCGTGGTGACGCGTTCATCCTGCAAGGTCTGCATGGCCGGATCATCCCCGGCGGCCTTGAGCAGATTATGGAAGTAGCGGTCGCTGATCAGTGCGGGGTTACGGTCCCGCAGCGTGTTGAGAAAGAGCTGAAAAGCTTTGGCATGGCGCGCCTCAGGCAGAGCGACATAGGCTTGGATCAGCCGCGTCAACGCCCCGTCCGCGAGCGTTGCGCCCATCACCCCATAGGTGAGGTGTCCCTTGTCCCCTGGAAGCATATCGACCGCGCCATACTGAGCGCCCGCCCGCCCGGTCTCGAAGACCCGCACAAGGGCCAGGGCGGTCGCGGTCTGAAGGGGCGTCATCGGTTCAGCAACTCCCGAACGGCTTGGATGGGTGGCACGAGGCCCGTCCTGTCGCAGGATCACGGATGGGCCTTTCGCACGGCTTGGCTTTGGCCGTATACCAAACGCAGAACATCTGAGTCGGACGCTCAAGGGGTAGCACAAGCATGTTTGCGCGCATTTATCGACCCTCGAAGACCGCCATGCAGTCGGGCCGCCGCAACACGAAGAAGTGGGTTCTGGAATTCGAACCGGAAGAGGCCCGCACGCTTGATCCGCTGATGGGCTGGACCTCAAGCGGGGATACGCCAGGCCAGGTGCGGCTGTATTTCGACACCAAGGAAGAGGCGATCGCCTACGCCCAGCGGAACAATATCCCGCATCAGGTGCTGCCGGATCACGACCGCACGCCGAAGCCCCAGACCTATGGCGACAATTTTGCCTTCGACCGGGTCGAGCCCTGGACCCATTGAGGGGCTTATCCCCGTTAGGGAATCTCGGCCCCATTAGGGAGGCTTGGCCCCGTTAGGGATCCCCGGCGCTCTCTCGGTCGCGCCCGGCATCAAACGGGGCGCGCATGCCCAGGTTCCCTCAAGACCTAGAAATGAGTACAGACCAGCCAATCGTCATGGCGGCGCTGGGTAGCGACCATCTCGGGCGTCAGCGGTTTGATTTCGCTGTCGAAATCCAGATGGAACAGGGTGCCGTCGGTGCCGAGACGGGCCAGCATGTCCTCATAGCTGTAGCCACGCCCGAAATTGACTTCGCACACAATTTTGGGGCGGAACCGGTCGAAAACAGCCTTCAGACCATCGACCACGTCCATCTCAGCGCCTTCCACGTCGATTTTCACGAAATCCAGACGCTCAAACCGGTTTTCGGACAGGTGATCGACGGTCACCTCGAACACATCGCCGAGAGGCTTGAGGGCTTCCGTCTGCTCGCCCGGTATCAGGAAGCGGCCATTTTTGGGCTCGCCATTGGGCACGAAAAACGCCGCGGTGCCTGTTGCGTCTTTGCCCGCGAGGGCCGCATTGATGAGGTCAACGCGCCCCGAAAAGCCGTTCACGCTCACCGAGTCCGACAGGAAACGGAACACATGGGGGTTGGGCTCCACAGAAAGGACACGCCCCTCCGGCCCGACAAGGTCAGCGGCAAGCAGCGTGTAATAGCCAAGATTGGCCCCAATATCGAGGACATGGTCACCAGGATTGACATGGGAAGCAAAGCATTTGGTCAGCCAGAACTCCCAGTATCCATCAAAAATCATGTGGGAAGAAAAGCCGATATCACTGGCGATCGAAAAGAATTTCTTGTCACCCAGGATTTGGCACAAGACCCGATCATTGCCGAGGAAAGCATTTCTCGTACCAGCCTTGAAAAGGGTTTCAGCATCAAGCCGGCTTTGCTTGAGCAGGACGTCGCGGAGATTGACTTGCAAGGCGGACACCACGGCTTTTTGAAAAGGGTTCACAGGACGCTTTGGACAGGCCAAACGTGGCGACCCTGGAAGGACTCGAACCCTCAACCTGCGGATTAGAAGTCCGCTGCTCTATCCAGTTGAGCTACAGGGCCAACGACTCTGTCTATAGCCCACGTCGCGGATCGGCGGAAGACACGCGCACATCGTGCTGCTCGCCAGTCACCGGTCGCCAGTCGCCGGTCGCCAGTCACCAGTCACCAGTCACCGGTCTTCACCGGTGGCGCCACCAGATCTTTCGGTCTGGCCCGCAGAATTAAAAGCATCTTTAATGAATTATGTGGCTTTCGGAGGGTTCTTTTTGCCGATACATCTCCCCGTGCATGGCGCGGGCCGGAGGGTCCGACATTGCACGTCACCAGGATCCAGGGGGAGAGGACATGGTGGACCCAAACACACACACCGCCCAGACGGATGGGGCCCGGATCAGCGGACCGGATCTGGGAGATTTCCCGGGTGCGTCCGCATCCCTTGCGCGGATCGACGCATTGCTCCTGCGTCTCGACGGGGTCCTTGTGCCGTTGCACCCCATCCATGCGGCGGCCTGGAAGCGCTTGTGCGATGACGTTTTGGCCCAGACTGCCGGGGGCCGTCCCTTCACGCCCTTCGATGCCGCGGCGGACTATGACGCCGTGTTTGCCGGCAAGCCCGCGGCAACGGGATTGTCGGCCTATCTGGCGGCCAAGGGGATCACCATACCGGCAGGCGCGCCTGACGATCCTGAGTCCGCCTCGACGCTCCATGGCCTGCTCGCCCGGCGCCAGCGCTATGTCCGTGAAGAGCTGGAAGCGGAAGGCGTCGACGTGTTTGCGAGTACCTTGGAGCTGACCGAATTCGCCCGTGAACGTGGGCTGAAGATCGCGGTCATCGGCGACGGCGCCGCCGACGATCTCGTTCTGACCCTCGCCGGCATGGACGACCTCGTCGATGAATGCGTGGATGTGGCAAGCGATCCGGAGACTGCCTTTTTGCGCGCTGCCGGCGATCTTGGTCTGCGGGCGGACCGATGCGCGGTCGTGGACACGATCCCGGCCGGCGTGTCCCGCGCGCGATCCGATGGTTTTGGCCTCGTCATCGGCCTTGATCGCCAGGGCGACACGACGGCCCATCAGATGGCGCTGGCCGATCTCGTGGTCGCGGATCTGAGCGAACTTCTGCCCGGTGGCGGGCCGCCCCGCGCCTTGGCCTGCCTCAATGCGATCACCGCTGGCCTGTCCCGGCGCAAGGTGGCCCTGTTCCTCGATTATGACGGCACCCTGGCCCCGATCGTCGATCGGCCGGAAGATGCGGTTCTGCCGCCGGAGACGCGCGAGGCCCTGAAGTCCCTGTCCGAGGTCGCGGTTCTGGCTTTTGTCAGTGGGCGCATGAAGGACGAAGTCCGCGCCTTTGTCGGTCTTGAGAATGTGTTCTATGCCGGCTCCCACGGATTTGCCATTGAAGGGCCTGGTGGGCTTGATTTCGTCCAGGAGGACGGACGCAGCGTCATGCCGGTCATTCGGGACGCGGCCATCGGTTTGCGCCGCGATCTGGCCGACTTTCCGGACGCCCGGATTGAGGACAAACATTTCGCCGTTGCCATCCACTACCGTCTCATCGCCCCTGAACAGGTGCCCCTGGTCGAAGCGGCCGTTGATCGAGCGGTTGCCCAGTATCCCGTGCTGCGCAAGTCCGGCGGCAAGATGGTCTTTGAGCTGCGCCCCCGGATCGACTGGCACAAGGGCAAGGCCCTTGAATATCTTCTGGACATCCTTGGACTGACGGATGACACGGTTCTGCCCATCTATGTCGGCGATGACGTGACGGACGAGGATGCCTTTGAGGTTCTGCGCGGTCGGGGCATCGGCGTCTGCGTGAAGGAACAGCCCGCCCCCACGGCCGCGACATTCCGAGTCCGTGACCCGGCCGAGGTCTGCGAGTTCTTGCGTCGTCTGGATGATGCCATCCGCACCTGGGCTTGAAGCACCGCCCCCTGATCTTTTTTGGACACCCCCCGGAAGCAGGTGGAGCGGAACGGACCCCGTGATTGGTGTCTTGCCCTTATCCCCCCTCCCCGATCGGGGTCTGCACGGCGCCCTGAAGATGCTTTAATGTACCGGAAAGAAACAGTTGGACCCGGGCCGGCAGCGGCACGGGCGAAAACACGTGTGGGGATCCTGCCATGAACACCATCACATCGCCCTTGCCTGAAACCCTGGCCACTGAGCCCGGATCGCTCGGCCTCGACACGACAGCCGCGGTCACCAACACCGATGGGACTGCGGTGCTGCCGGAGGTCTCGCTTGCCCTGCTTGACGCCATGGCCAGCGAAGTGGGCCCGGACGCCGCCGTGATCCGCCTGACCCGCACCGGTCCCGTCGAGGAAGCCCTCTTGGTCGAAATCGAGACCAGCGGCGCGGTGAACCGGCTTGACGTCACCGGCCTTGACCGGTTCGACAGCCTGGTTTTCGAGGCAGGGACCGCGAGTTTCGATCTCCTGCTGACGCCGCGCATCGACCGGGTTCCGGAAGGTATCGAGACCGGCATGCTGAGCCTGCTGGCTGGCGACGGCTACAGCCTCACCGACACGACGACCGCGAGCATCAGCATCACCGATGATCTCGCCGTCTTTGGCGGCCCGGATGTGGTGGCCTATTGGCCGGCCCGCCTTGATGAGCCTGCACAGCTTGCGGATGTTGTGGGCGCAACAGAAGCCGGCGTGTCCGAGGATGGCGAGGCGATCGTCTCAGACGGCGGACAAGTCGGCGCGGGCCTGCTGTTCGATGGCGTCAATGACGGCGTCACCATTCCCCATGATGAGTCCTTTGAACTGACCCAGGGCAGCTTTGCGGTCTGGTTCAACCCGGATGTTTCCGGTTCCGTCCTCCCCATCCTCTCCAAGGGGTTCATGGAGGACACAGACAATCTCAATGACAGCCTGTTCGACGTGGTCATTGAAGCGGATGCCAGCGTCAGTGTGCGCCTGGAAACGCCAACGGGGCGGGCCGCGGTCAATGGCGGCGAAACGGCCCCGGGCCAGTTCCAGCATCTGGTGGTGACCTGGGACGCCGATGAGGGCATTGTTCTGTATCTGGATGGTATGGAAGTGGATCGGGTCGATGCGGATGTCAGCATCGGCGCAAACCTGAACCCCTTCAGCCTGGGCAGCGGCGGCAGCCTCGCCGACGATCTGGGACGGTTTGACGGTCTTCTCGATGAAGCCGCCCTGTTCTCCACCGTGCTGGACAAGGACGATGTTTCGGCCCTCTACAATCAAGGTCTTGGGGGGTTTGGACTGGTCCAGCCAAGCGAGGACGATGAGCCCCCCATCACCGAGGACGACGATGGGGACGTCACGGAAAGTGGTTCGGTCTTCCTTGATATTCTGTCCAATGACGAGACGGCCACGGCTGGTGAGTTGTCCGTCATCGCCGTCGACGGAACCCTGGTCGGCCGCGGGGAGACCGTGACCCTCTCCTCTGGTGCCACGGTTTCGGTGGCCAGCATCACCGCGGATACGGACGGCCTGACATTCGACACCAATGGGGCCTTTGAGGATCTCGACGCCGGCGAACGGCTGGACCAGGGCTTTAGCTATCGCGTGGTCAATGCCCAGGGGCTGGCGTCGGAAGCCCAGGTCACGGTCACGGTGATCGGTGAGAATGACGAGCCCATTGCCGCCGATGATACGATCAGCACGGACGAAGACACAGCCACACCCACCGCCGTGCTCGTCAACGACAGCGATCCGGACATTCAGCCCCTGGCCGTAACCCAGATCAATGGCGAGGCTATTGCAGAGGGCGAGACAGCAACCCTCGACTCCGGCGCCCGTGTGACACGCAATGACGACGGCACGCTGACCTATGACCCTTCCGGCGCCTTTGAGGCTCTGCGTGAGGATGAACGGGCTGACGACAGCTTCACCTACACAGCCGCTGACGGGGACGGTGGCAGCGATACGGCAACCGTTTCCGTCGCCATTCTGGGCGTGAACGATGCGCCGGTCGTCGCAGACGACACGGTGCGGACGGACGAGGACACGGCCGTGATGGTCGAAATCCTCGACAATGACAGCGATGCCGAGGGCGACGACCTCACCGTGGTGGAAGTCGCCGGCCAAACCGTGACCAGCGGCAGCACAGTGACCCTCGAGTCCGGCGCGCTCATCACCCTCCAGGCCTCCGGCGCCCTGCTCTATGATCCGGCGGACGCCTTCCAAGACTTGAACACGTCCGATGAGGTGACGGATGTTGTCCACTATGTGGTCCGGGACCAGGATGGCGCCACGGCGGAAGGCGAAGTGCGTGTCACCGTGGACGGACGAAACGATGCCCCGGTCGCGGCCGCCGACACCTTCTCCACAAATGAGGACACGGGCTTTTTCCTCAATGCCCTGACCAATGACACGGATGTGGATGACGACACCCTGACGATCACGGCCGTCAATGGCGAGGCGATCCATGTCAACCTCGCCCTCGATCTGCCCTCCGGCGCCACGGTCACGCTGACCGAGGACGGCCGGCTGCTTTACGATCCCGATGATGGCTTCCAGTCCCTCACCGATGGTGAGACAGGCACACAGACCTTCACCTACACGGTCGCGGATCCCCAAGGGGCCAGCGATACAGCCGGCGTCACCATTACGGTGGCCGGCCGCAACGATCCGCCGGTCGCGGTCGACGACACGGCGCGCACGACCGAGAGCATGGGCGTGAGCTTTAATGTGCTCGACAATGATACGGATGTGGAAGGCCAGAGCCTGCGCCTCACCCAGATTAATGGGCGGGCGATCCAGAACAATCAGATCTTGACCCTCGACTCCGGCGCCCTGATCACTGTCAATCGCATGGGCGATATCACCTATAATCCCAATGGCGCCTTTAACGATCTGTTCGATCGCCTGACGGCTACGGACGAATTCACCTATCTTTTGCGGGACAGCGAAGGGGCGATCGCTACCGGTGTCGTGACCGTGACCATTGACGGCGAAGGCGCCCTCCCCTTCCCTTTCACAGCCTATTATCCGACCACGAATACAGCTCTGCCGGCCCTGTTTGATGAGAGCGGCAACCGGCTGGACGGGGAACTGAGCGACGGCGTGACGCTCACCGATGGCCTTGTCGACGCTGGCCTTGATTTCAACGGCACCGACGGTTTCGTCCGCATTCCCACGGATGAGGCCTTCGAGCTGCCCAGCGGCGCGATCAGCTTTTGGTTCAAACCGGAGAGCTTCGGCACGACCCAGGGTCTTGTGTCCACGGATGCCTTTGGCGTTGGCGACGGGCATCTGACGGTCTCCTTGACCGCGGATCTTGCCGTTCAGGTACGCATTCAAGGACCCACAGGCAGCTTCCTCATCGAAAGCGCACCGGTAGCCCTTGATGAGTTCCACAATGTGGTGGTCAATTTCGGCGAGGAGCGGGGCCTTCAGCTCTTCGTCAATGGGGAGCGCGCGGGCTCCCGGGGCAATGTCACCCAGGGCCTGACGGGCAACAGCAATGACATTGTGCTGGGTGCGAGCCAGATCATCACCCAGGAAGGCGGCATCGATCCCCTGATCCAGTTCTTTGACGGGGTCATCGATGAAGTCTCGATCCATTCGCAAGCTCTGCGCCCTGCGGATATCGCCATCCTCCAGCGCTTTGCCGATGCAGATACGGAACTTCTGGGTCAGGAAAACCGGGAACCCATTGCCGAAGACGACACGGCCACCACGAGGGAAGACCGCACAGTCGATATCGATGTGCTGGCCAATGACCGGGACGGCAATGGTGATCCCCTTTCCGTCTTCCGCATTGATGGGGTGCTTGTGGGCGCTCCGGGGGATGCGGTCCTGCTGGAATCCGGTGCCATCGTGACCCTCAATGCGGATGGGACACTGACCTATGATCCCAATGGGGCCTTTGACGCCCTTGAGGTTGGCGAGACAGCAACGGACAGCTTCCGCTACCGGATCACCGATGACGGGAACCTGCGTGACGGCGCCCTGGTCACTGTGACCATTGAGGGCGCACCGGAATTTCCGCTCGCGGCCTATTGGCCGGGCAATGCGGCGGATGGCGGGGTCATTGCCGATGCGTCGGGCAATGGGGTGGACGGAACGCTCAATGGCGGCGCCCGTTTCGTGAGCGATGGCCTTGCCGGTGATGGCCTGCGCCTCGACGGCTTCAACGATGTCGCCTTTATTCCCCATGACGATGCGCTGCTGGTCGATGAGGGCACGATCAGTGTCTGGGTCAATCCGGATCGGATCGGAATCGACCAGGGCGTTGTGTCCAAGGATGCGGCATTCAATGGCACGGGCGGGCATTTCGACCTGCGGATCCTCGCCAATGGCCAGGTGTTCTTCCGCATCCAGGGCGTCGATGAAAATGACGAGGCGGAGCTGATTGCGGGCCAGGTGACGGTTGGTGAGTGGACCCATCTGGCCGCCAGCTTCGGCGATGACGGGGCCCGGCTCTACCAGGACGGTGTGTTGATTGCATCGGACACGGATTTTACCCGCGGCCTTGGGACAAGTTCCGGTGGTGCCGGCAATTTCGAGCCCGTGTCCATCGGCGCGACCCAACGCTTCAATGGAGCGGCCGAACCGCTGGATCAGTTCTTCCGGGGACGTATCGACGAGGTGGCGATCCTTGAGGAGCAGGCCGACCAGGCCCTCATTGATGCCCTGGTCGACGCGGGCGAAGCAGGCGATCTGCTCCAGCCCAGTGGGGCGGTTCTTCTTGCGGGCGATGACGCGTTCGACCTGTTCGGCTGACATTTGCGAGGGTCAGACCGTGCGGCGCCGGCCATCAGCCGGCGCCGTTTTGCCAGCCTCATGCGCGCAGCGGAGATCTTGCTGGCATCGGTCCTCAAATGGTGCGAGCGGATGATTGCCTACTTTGATCAAACGCAATTGATCAAAAACCAGTCTTGAACAATCAAAAAGCGTGTCTTTTGAAGCCACACCGCGCCAAAGCCGCATCACATTTCGGCACCAAAACGGCCTGTCACCCGTCTTCCGGCCACATCATAAGCGACCTAGGCCACTGGAATACATGGATAATTTTGCTCCGGCACCATCCATGGCCATTTTGTGACGGCTGTCACATTTCGCGACGAACCATATTGAACCCATTGTCAAAATCATTGATATTTCTTTGCTAGCGGAAAAAATAGGGGTAGGCGGCACGCAGACTGCCGTTCGATGCAACTTTATTTCGGCCCGGTTTTGTCTCGCCTTCCATTTTGGGTGGCATCGGGGGGCCGCGGATATCTCGTGGAGGTGGACAATGTGGATCGACAAACTGAGCCTGCGCGCTGCGCTCCTTGTCAGCGGGGGCTACCTCGCCCTGGCCATGGCCTATCCGGTCACGCCGGCGGTCGCTCAGGAGGCCCAAAGCGAGGACGAGATTGAGGTCGAAGTCGACGACGCCGACGAAGAAGACAGGATTGTCATCACAGGGTCCCGTATTGCACGGGACACAACGCTTGAGGCGGTGAGCCCGGTTATTGCTCTGGGTGGTGACGACATTCGGGACTCCGGTTTCATCGATATCGCCGCCCTCTTGCGGGAGTCGCCGCAATTGCAGGCTTCGCTGCCCGGGTCCTTCTCGGCCTTCAACGGCACGCCCCTCGGCGCCAGTCTTCTGAACCTGCGCGGTCTCGGCGAAGAACGGACCCTGGTCCTTGAGGATGGCCGGCGTCACGTTGCCGGCATCGAAGGCACGGCCGCCGTCGACACCAATGCCATTTCGACAGCGCTCATTCGGCAGGTCGAAGTCCTGACCGGCGGTGCATCGTCGATTTATGGTGCGGACGCCGTTTCGGGTGTCGTCAACTTCGTCCTGCGCGACGGCGACAGCTTTGATGGCTTTGAGATCCGCGGCCAGGGCGGCCTCACCGATGACGGCGACGCGGCGGAATATTTTGTGTCCCTCGCCAACGGTTTTGAGACCGATGACGGCAAGGGCTCGGTTGTCTTCGCTCTTGAGTATCAGCACACGAATGGCATTGACGCGGGGGAACGGGATTTCGCTGGCTTTGGCCGGTCGTTCCTGTCGCCGAACAATCCCAGCGCCAGCGGCATCAGTGGCGACTTTTCCAACATTTTCATCCCGGATCTGCGGCTGCCGATTTCGAGCGCGGCAGGCATTATCGCCCTTGGGGATGGAAATACCGCCGGCTTCTCCAGTGCCTTTGTGGAAGTCGTCGGCAGTGGCGGCGTTCCGGGCTGTGACACGATCGGCGCCGCGGCGATCCCGACCTGTCAGATTTTCTCCGATGGCACCCTTCGCCCCTATAACCCGGGCGACATCTTTCTCGGCCCGTTCGATGCCAGCGGCGGCGACGGGGTGTCGGCTGAACCGGATGACGAGCTTCTGCTCCCGGATACGGACCGCGTGCTGTTCCAGGCTCGCACGAAATACGAATTCAATCGCTTCGTGACCGGTTTTATCGACGCGAAATATGTCCGGACGCAGACGACCGAATCCAACCAGGTGAACGGGTTCAACGACGATATCCCCCTCGCCCTCGACAACCCGTTCCTGCCGGCGGCCCTGAACGAGCAGATTGCCATTCTCCAGGCCGAGGGCATTGACCCGATCATCGCCGTATCCCGTGACGTTCTTGATGTCACCACACGGTCGAACCCGGAAGCGACCCGCCAGACAATCCGGATCGTCGGTGGTCTCCAGGGCTCGATCGACGAGTTGAACATGCAATACGAAGTGTCGTTCAACTATGGTCGGACGGATGCGGATATTCGCTCCTTCGCCCGCGTGGAGGATCGCTACTTCGCGGCGATTGACGCCGTCACGGATCCCGAAACCGGTGAAATCGTCTGCCGCTCGGACATCGATCCGGATGCTGTCGTGCCGCCGTCCTCGCCGTTCCCGGCCCAGAACGATAATTTCCAGATTTCGACCTTCATCCCCGGTGATGGCCAGTGCGTGCCCGTCAATATCCTGGGCGACAATTCCATCACCCAGGAAGCGGCCGACTTCATCTTCCAGGAGATCATCTCCCAGAACGATATCGAACAGCGCACTTTCCTGTTCACCGTTTCGGGCGACACCGAGCCGTTCTTCTCGCTTCCGGCTGGACCGATCGCCTATGCGGCTGGTTATGAGTGGCGCAACGAGCAGTCAAGCTTCCAGCCCGACGCCCTTGACCGCGCCGGTTTGATCTTTGGCACAATCGACTCGAATGGCGGCCCGACCAATCCGTCCGTCGGCGAATACGAAGTATCGGACCTGTTCATCGAATTGAACATTCCGGTTGTCGCCGGCCTGCCCTTCGTGGAACGGCTCGAAGTGAGTGGTGCCTATCGTTATTCCGACTACGATGCCTTCGAAAACACCAACACCTGGAATGTTGGCGCGCGCTGGAGCATCGTCGACAGCGTCACGCTGCGCGGTACGGTGTCCAAGGCGGTTCGTGTGCCGAATATTGGCGAGGCATTTGGGCCCATCGTGACAACGACCCTGGGCGCGGGCTCTGACCCGTGTAACCCCCAATTCATCAATGCGGGGACGGAGTTCCGGGCGTCCAACTGTGCCCTGTTGATCCCGAATATCGAGGACTACGACTCGACCAATTTCGTCTCTGCACGGATCCCCGGTCAGACGGGCGGCAACCCCAATCTGGAGCCGGAAGAAGCCGACACGATCACGGTCGGTGCCGTCTGGAGTCCCGATGGCGAGTTCGGCGGTCTCTTTGACGGCCTCATCGTGACTGTCGACTACTACAATATCGAGATTGACGGGCTGATCGACAGCCTGTCGGCCTTCCAGATCGCTCAGAACTGCGTCGACCTGCCAAGCATCGATAACCAGTTCTGCGCGGCCATTGACCGGGATCCGACCTTCGGCTTCATCACGGACTTCCGCTCCGGCCTCATCAATCTTGGTTCCGTGAAAACCACGGGTGTGGACTGGCGTGTCCAATACGGGTTCGAAACGCCCGACGTCTTCGGCCTGTCGTCCGGCGTTCGCCTCAGCTCGCTCGGCACGCGGTTCATCACGGATGAAGAGGTCCGCGATCCGCTCCAGCCCGATGAGGTGACCGATGTGCTGGGCGAGAACACCCGTCCCCGGTGGATCGTCAACTTCACGGCGGACTGGGATCTCGGCGAAGCCCTGACCCTGGGCTGGCGCGGTCGCTACGAGTCGAACCAGCTCCTGATCGGCATCACCAATAATGACGTCATGAGCGATCCGAACTTCGCCAATGTTCTGGACAGCGGCGGAGCCTTCATCAACGACTTCTCGGTGAACTACCAGCTCAACGAGAGCTTCGGGCTCTATGGCGGTATCAACAACGCCTTTGAAGTCGACCCGTTCCTGGGCAACTTGTCCCGTCCGGCGGGTCCGCGGGGCCGGTTCTTCTTCCTCGGTGTGAATGTCAATCTTTGAGTATTGGCAGGGCAGGCCTTAAAGCCTGCCCCGACCACCCAAAGCGCCGCAGGGGGGACCCTTGCGGCGTTTGTGTTTCTGGCCAGAGCCGCGCCCCATAAGACAGACGCGGCTCTGGTTTGTTTCACTCACGCGCCGCGGTGGCGCCGGCCCCCAGTCGCGGTCTGAGGCGACATCTCGATTGATCCCATGATGCTCTTGAGGCACCGTCCGGAGTTGCGCCCCATTCTGGACGCTCCGCAGCAGCGCCCTGGCTGCTCAAGGTCCAATCACCCTGCCGCCGGCTCTTCCCTTCCCATTCGAAAGACACCAATTCTGCTGTAGACTTTTTGCGACGCTTGGTTTCATCAACAGCCGTTCGGGAAAGTCACGCTCCCGCCATTGATCTTGTGCGGTCTGGCTTCTCCAATTTGTGGACAGCGCCGCAGCCCAAACGAAGGTTTCCCATGACCGAGACGCCCCAGATCCTGCTCACGGATCCCGAGCACTACGATGTCTCCTACTCCATCAATCCGTGGATGCATCCGGATGACTGGAAGGCCCATGAGGCAGAGTATCGGGCCGCGGCCAAAAGGGCGTGGCAAAGTCTTGAAGAGGCCCTGATGTCGGCGGGCTTTGAGGTCCATGTTCTGCCCGGGGAAAACGGCCTGCCGGATATGGTGTTTCCCGCCAATGCGGCGATTGTTATGGATGGCACGGCCCTGATGGCCCGCTTCAAATGCCCCGAGCGCCAGGGCGAGGAGCCCCATTTCAAGGCCGGGTTCGACCGTCTGGTCACGGAAGGCCTCCTGTCCCGGGTCGAGCTGTTTCCGGAGGGTATCGTCCAGGAAGGCGCCGGCGACTGCATCTGGGACAAGGGGCGGGGGCATTTCTGGTGCGGCTATGGTCAGCGCTCGGATGAAGCAGCCATCCCCCATATCGAAAAGGTGTTCGGCAAGCCCACCGTGGCCCTCGAACTTGTTGATCCGCGCTACTACCACCTTGATGTGTGCATGTACCCCTTGGAGGGCGGCGAGGTTGTCTATTATCCAGGGGCATTTTCAGCAGCCTCACGGCAACGCATCGAACAGCTGGTGCCGGAGGACCTGCGTATTGAGGCGACGGAGGAAGAGGCCAATCTCCTGTGCCTGAATGCCGTCCGTCTGGAGCGGCACATCATCTGCGCCGAAGCCAGCGAGCGCCTGAGGAAGATTTTGGGCCAGCGGGGTTACACGATGCGGGAGCTAAATCTTGCGCCCTTCATTCTGTCGGGCGGCGCCGCCTATTGCATGACCCTGCGCCTCGACCTCAAAGGCGACGCGTGAGAGCCCCGCAGGGTTCTCACATGCCGTGAACCGGGGGCTTTTTGGTTCCGCTGCCTTCCCCTCGCCCTGCCTTCCCGTCGCCTTGCCTTCCCGTCACTGATGGTCGTGCCGACCACGCACCGGTGGCCCAGCCGGTCCATCCGTCACAAAATAATCAAGAAACAAAGCATGGGGCACGCCTTGGCATGCCCCATACGAATAATCTTGGTCACATCACGTCGAGAAAGGTCAATCAGGCCCGGCTGAAGCGCTTGTATTTCACGCGCTTCGGGCGATCGGCATCGGCGCCAAGGCGGCGCTTTCTGTCTTCCTCATAGTCCTGATAATTACCTTCGAACCACACAACGCGGCTTTCGCCCTCAAAGGCCAGAATATGGGTGGCAATGCGATCGAGGAACCAGCGGTCGTGGCTGATCACCACGGCGCAGCCGGCAAAATTGGCAAGTCCATCCTCAAGGGCGCGCAAAGTATCCACGTCAAGGTCGTTGGTCGGTTCGTCAAGCAGCAGCAGATTGGCGCCGGACTTCAACATCTTAGCGAGGTGCACGCGATTGCGCTCCCCACCCGAGAGCAGACCGACTTTTTTCTGCTGATCGCCGCCTTTGAAGTTGAAAGCGCCCACATAGGCCCGGCTCGGCATTTCCCGCTTGCCCAGGGTCACGATATCAAGCCCGCCGGAGACTTCTTCCCACACGGTCTTTTTGGGATCGAGCGCATCGCGGCTCTGATCCACATAGCCGAGCTGCACCGTCTCTCCGATCCGCAAGGACCCCGCATCGGGCTCCTCCTGCCCGGTCAGCATGCGGAACAGGGTGGTTTTGCCGGCGCCATTTGGGCCGATCACGCCCACAATGCCGCCGGGCGGCAGGCGGAAGGCCAGGTCTTCAAAGAGCAGGCGATCACCGAAGGCCTTGGTCAGGCCCTCCGCCTCGATGACCACATCGCCAAGGCGTGGCCCTGCAGGAATGATGATCTGCGCGGTGCCCGTCTGGCGCTCGGCATCCTGGGCCAGCATTTCTTCATAGGCCTTGATGCGGGCCTTGCTCTTGGCCTGGCGCGCTTTGGGCGAGGTCTGGATCCACTCCAGTTCCCGGGCCAGCGTGCGCTGGCGCTCTTCTTCCTTGTTGCCTTCTTCGGCCAGGCGCTCCTGCTTCTGCTTTAGCCAGGACGAATAATTCCCGTTGTAAGGAATGCCATGGCCCCGATCGAGCTCCAGGATCCAGCCGGTCACATTATCCAGGAAGTAGCGGTCGTGAGTAACGAGAATGACCGCCCCCGGATAATCACGCAGGAATTGCTCAAGCCACCCCACTGATTCCGCATCAAGATGGTTTGTCGGCTCGTCGAGCAGCAGCATGTCAGGCTTTTGCAACAGCAGACGACACAGGGCCACCCGGCGCTTTTCCCCCCCGGACAGGGCCGAGACATCCGCATCGCCCGGCGGGCAGCGCAGGGCGTCCATGGCCTGCTCGATTGTGGACTCCAGGGACCAGGCATCCGTCGCATCGATCTTTTCTTGAATTTCGGCCTGTTCCGTGATCAGCGCATTCATCTGGTCATCTTCGAGCGGTTCGGCGAATTTGGCCGAGATCTCCTCGAAACGGTCAAGCAGCGCCTTGGTCTCCGCCACGCCGTCCATCACATTGCCGAGAACGTCCTTTGACGGATCAAGCTCAGGTTCCTGCTGGAGATAGCCGACCTTGGCCCCTTCGGCGGCCCAGGCCTCACCATTAAATTCGGTATCAATCCCGGCCATGATCTTGAGAAGCGTCGATTTACCCGCCCCGTTGACGCCGACAATGCCGATCTTGGCGTCGGGAAAAAATTTCAATGAAATATCCTTCAGGACCTGTTTTCCCCCGGCATAGGTCTTCGAGAGTTTTTCCGTCGAATATATATACTGGTAGGATGCCATGGGTTGCTCCGTCGGGTTGTAGTGGGGCGGTCTTCCCGGCGATCCCTTTTGCTCAGCGCTGGTGATGAAACAGGGACGGGAGTCCGGGCACGCTGCCAGGACCTATCGGAAGAGCGATCGCGTTTGTATCGAAACGTCCATCGCGGTGCAACGGGCGCTCCCATTTGGCAGCGTTATCGAGAGAACACCGCCGCCATCAGGGCTTCGAGTTCGTCCCGATCGACGGCATCAAACGCCCCGGGCTCCGTGGAATCCACGTCCAGGACCGCGATGAGGGCTCCATCCCGGTTGCGCACGGGCACCACGATTTCCGAGCGCGAACGGGCGTCGCAGGCAATATGGCCTGGAAAGGCGTGGACATCGGGCACAACCTGCGTTTCGCCTTGTGCCGCGGCGACGCCGCAAACCCCTTTGCCGAACGGAATGCGCAGGCACCCAAGCGTGCCTTGATAGGGTCCGACCACCAGTTCATCGGGCTTTGCCGGATCGACCCGGTAAAAGCCGGTCCAGAAATAGGTGTCAAAGGCCGCACTGAGCAGGCAGGCGCAGGTGGTCATGGCCGCGATCGCATCGCCCTCCCCGTCCAGAACGGCCTCAATCTCCTTTGCGAGCGCACGATAAGCGTCCCGCTTTGCCTCCGATCCGATCGCATCCATGGTCCCACCCCATAATGATGTGGCGGGCCGGAACGCGCGTCCGGCCCGCTTTCATCTGATGATATGGGGTACGGGATCGGGATCGGAAGGGCCGACAGTCTTGAGACGAACCAATCTCAAGGTGGCAATCGGACCGCCGGACCCATTGAGGCCTAGGCGGCGTTGTCCTGACGCCAACTCGGATCAATATCCGGGCGACCGAACAGGAAACCCTGGAGATAATCCGCCCCCATCTCGCGCAGGATTGCCGCGTCATCATCCCGGCCGACACATTCGGCAATAGTCTTCAGCCCGATTTCGCGCGCAAGGCCAATAAGACTTCTGGCAAAAACCTGATCCGCAGGCCGATCGGACAAGTCGCGGATAAAGCTGCCATCGATCTTGACTGAATCGATCGACAGGGTCTGCAGATGGCGAAAGGACGTGTAGCCCGCACCGAAATCATCAATCGCCACCAGGCAGCCGGCGCTCCTCAGACGGCGAACGAACTCAGCGGCTCGGTTCAGGTCATCAATGCGCGCATGTTCGGTGAGTTCGACCATCAAGCGTCCGCCAAGATCACCCCTGGCCTCGATCACCTCCAGATAGCTTTCCATCCAGTCCCAGTCGGATATTCCGCTGCTCGAAATATTGACTGAAAGGGCCAGGGCCGGATGATTGACAAGATCGTCGAGGGCATGGCGCAACACGCGCATGTCAATGCGCCGGATGAGACCTCGCTCTTCCGCGACAGGAATGAAACTCGCCGCCGGAATGGGTGCGCCGGAGCCGTCCTTGATCCGGGCTAGGCATTCCCAGCGTTCGATCTGACCGGAGGTGCAGTCCACAATCGGCTGATAGGCCAGCACAAACCGGTCGCCGCTCAGGGCAGAAACAATCCGGCTTGCCATTTCCACCGTCTGTTTCAAGGCCTGCTCAGTGCTGTCGCTGGCCGGTGCGCTCACGGCGGTATCTCCGCCAACCCGCCGTGCCTGGATGAAGGCGGCTTCGGCCCGCGCCAGCAACTCCTCGGCGCCGGTTCCGTCAGACTCGCCGGTCCAGAACGCAAGACCGATTGACGCGGAAATATTGACCGGCCCAATTGACGTTGGAACCGGCCCCATGCGCAGCCGCGTCAGAATTTTCTGGCCCAAGAGCGATGGGGAGGCCCCAGCAGCGCCATGTGTCAGCACACCAAGCGTTGTCCCCCCCAGACGAGCCACAGCACCGGGCCCACCACAATGCCCGACCACCAAAGCGACGAACAGATCGATCACTTCATCACCGACCGATCGCCCATAGGTCTCGTTCAGCACCTCCATGTCATCGATACCGACGACAAGCAGGCCGCCATGGTCGCCGTCGCTTACCATCCCTCGCAGATGCGCAAGAAAAGCCGACCGATCGGTAAGCCCAGCCCGCACGGGCCCATGCCCATTTGAGGGATGACCGGAGCGCTCCACCGCGGAGGCCGGGGCCTGCGCCGTGAGATCCGCAGGATTGCCGGATTCTGCATAGGCCACATCCGCCTTGGACCAGGCCCCGAATCCCATCTTCGACGCTAAAGTCGTTCTTCCGGACAGGAACGATCGCTTTTGCGCACCCTCCGCCCTCGACACATCTTGCTCATTGGCAAAGCATTCTGCTTTCATAACGCCAAGCTCCTTCCCACCCGTAAGGTCATCCGTCTCCACCATGGATGAGCGTAAGCGGCCCGTGTAAAAAGAGATTTATAAAAGATAGTTAAAAGACAAGTCTGCAAAAGTATTCAATCGCGCCTCGCAAGTGCGCAAAAATTATAATTAGGACAAATTGAATAAAAAAACGGCCGAAGGGACGAACCTCTCCGGCCGAAGGGGGCAGCACAATTCTCAAAACCACATGCGAATGTCCAGCAATGCCGTCAGGCGGCGTGAACGCGCGCATCGGGCAGGCTCCAATAGACCTGCGCCAGATTTGGCTCTTCTGTCTTCAAGCAGACCGGTTGACCAGAACACCGCGCAGTTCGCCCAATTGCTTCAAGGCACGGCGCATCTCTTCTTCTGGCCACTCCCGGACAACTTCGCCGGTTTCGGAATCCACTGATTTGTAGACAAACCGTCCGGTCCCTTCATCCTGTTCAATGCGCAAATAAGCACTTGAGTTGCGCTTTGCATTAAGCGCTTCCGCCAGATCCGCCACTTCCGGAACGATCGCGGCGGCGTTGGTCCGGGCCGCTTCCGTCGCCGCTTCGGCCCGGCTGTCCGCTTCCTCCTGGGACTGGACTGCCGGGCCCTGGGCGCGCACCCGCTCCGTAGGAAGACGGATCGTTTCAGCCCCAGGCGGTGTATTTCCTACCGGTCCTATCATCTCACTCCCCGACGATAAGCGTCACGGCCTTGAGTGACCCCATTTGAGCCATTTCATTGACGCCTCGCCCAACTGCCAAAACGCGGTATGCGGACAAGAAAACGCGTGCTTCACCCGAGGCCTCATCCCGCCGGGACCCGGAACCACACGCGATCCAGCAATGCGCTTCCGGGCCGCAAACGGCGGCGCTTGTCGGGGCGGAGGCGTTTCGCCCCCGCCTCTTTTCCAGTCTTGCACCATACCCAAGACGACGAAAGGACGTCCGCTCAGAAAACGACCTTCGATTAGAAGAAGGCCAGAACGGAACTGGGTGCCCGGTTCGCGATGGATAGCGCCTGTGTGCCCAGCTGCTGTTGCACCTGCAAGGCCTGTAGTCGGGCACTTTCCTGGGCAAGATCCGCGTCCACCAAATTGCCGATCCCTGATTTGAGGGTGTCGGACAATTTCGACACGAATTCCGAATGGACATCCAGCTTCTTCGACCCGGTACCAAGGCGAGCCAGGGAGTTGTTGACCGCCTCGATGGAACTGTCGAGAGAGGACACCACCGAAGCCGCACCTGATTGGCTATTGATCTCGGTACTGGCCGTGATCGTGATCGTGCTGCCGGAGAGTGTCAGATCCTCCGAATTCACCGTGATCGTGCTGGAGCCATTTGCGCTGGCCAGGGCCGTGGTGTTGGAGGACGATCCGTCCACAAGGTTAACATTGTTGAAGGACGCATTCTGAACGATTGTGCCGATCTGATCCCGAAGGGCCTTGAAGTCCTCGTTCAATGCCGACCGGCTTGCCGAGTCAATGGACTGGTCCGATGCGGCAAGGGCCTTTTCCTTCATTTCCACCAGCAGGTCCGAGATGCCCTCACCGGCGGCGATGGCGACGTCAACCGTGCTTTGCACACGGTCAAGACTTTCAGACACGACCCCGAAAGAGGCCACATCCCGTCGCATTTTTTGGGCAATGGCGAAAGTTGCCCCATCATCCTTGGCCGAAGCAACCTTCAAGCCCGTAGCAATGCGGTTCTGCGTTTCACTGAGGTCCCGGTTCGTGGACGACAGATTTTGCAGCGCGACCATTGCGCCGACATTGGTGTTAATCGATGTCATGGTCCGTGTCCCCTTCTGGTTCGAGAGGCAGCTTTGTGCTGCCACGGGCCTTTTGCCCAGGCTGGGATGTCGCAACCTCTGTGCCAGGATCGGAAAGAATGGGGCACAAACTGCCCAGTGCCAGGTCGTGCCGAGCTTTTTTTGCCGCCATGGGCAGAATGTTCCTGCCGCCCTTTATCCGCGTTAAGCGTGCATGCGGACATTCCTGCCGGGAAGAATTTGCCGGGTGGGCAGACTTTGCCGGCTCCATGGCAAACGAACCATGAAGGCGCAAAGGCACCTGTTCCGCAAGGGATTCAAGAAGAGAAGAGGATACTGCGGGGGAAACCACGGAAGAAAGGACGGGTAGGCCCGAGAGGCACGCTAAGAGCCGCCAAAGGAAGGAGGGCGGGGGCCGGGCGCTCGCCGGTCCCCGCTGAGATGTTTATCCAAACAACGACAGAATCGATTGCGGTGCCTGGTTGGCAATAGAGAGAGCCTGGGTGCCCAGCTGCTGCTTTGTCTGGAGCGACTGGAGCCTTGCGCTTTCCACGGCCAGATCGGCATCCACGAGATTGCCAATACCGGATTTCAAGCTGTCAGTCAGTCTGGAGACGAACTGGTCGTGCACCTCCAGCTTCTTTGACGCCGTCCCGAGACGGGCGAGTGAATTATTGACGTTCTCGATCGAGGTATCGATCGCGGTGACCACGGATGCGGCCCCCGATTGGGAATTGATCTGGGTACTTGCGGTGATCGTGATCGTGCTGCCCGAAAGGGTCAGATCTTCACTGTTCACCGTGATCGTACTCGAACCATTGGCACTCGCGAGCGCCGTGGTGTTGCTGACGGACCCGTCAACGAGGTTGGTGTTGTTGAAGGAGGCGTTCTGAACGATCGTGGAGATCTGATCGCGGAGCGCCGTGAAATCCTCGTTGAGAGCCGAACGGCTTGCCGAGTCGATGGATTCGTCACTGGCTGCCAACGCCTTCTCCTTCATCTCCACCAAAAGGTCGGAGATGGCCTCACCGGCTGCGATGGCAACATCGTTCGTACTCATGACCCGGTCCAGACTTTCCCTTACAACGCCCAAAGACGAAACATCCCGTCTCATCTTCTGGGCGATGGCGAAGATGGCGCCATCGTCTTTCGCACTCGCGACTTTCATACCGGTATTGATCCGGTTTTGAACCTCAGAGAGCTCCCGATTGGTGAAGTTGAGGTTCTGCAGGGCGATCATTGCGCCCGTATTGGTATTGACCGACATCGTCATTGTGCTGTCCCTTCCATTTTGGTCGGATGTGCGAGCATTTTGCGCGCAGACTCTTTTGAGCCTGGGGCCTATGGCGCAAGGCCTGTGCCAGGGACGCACTCAGATCCCCAGACTGCAACACACTGTTTTTATTGAGTTTTCCAGAGAAGACCAGGAGCGAGAGGGCAATTCATGCCGGGCAGGTTTGGCCGCCCTGCCCTCGTCTGCCCAACACTCCTGTCAATCGAATTCGAGGCGCGGAGGGGACAGAGCCAGTGCGGGGAAAAGCACGCGTTCGGAGGAAATCGGCAGGGCCGTTTCGAGCGCCGGGCCAGGAGCACAGGGGACAAGCGGCGGCAACAAGGCGCCCTGATAGACCGCCCAGATAGACTGTGCAGATAGACCGCACAGGCAGACTGCGCCGATAAGCCGATTGGCATGGCCGATCCCGACGCGGTGACCTGAAGCTTCGAGCCAAGGTTGGGATGATGCGGATTATCCGGATGGGAATGCAGCTGTCAGCCGCCAGGCCGCCCAGACAGGCCTTCCATGATCGTGCGATTGATGTCGATCAGCGGATCGACGGGCGCCTTCTTGCGCATGACATCGCTCGTATAGCGGCCAACCCACAGACTCAAAGAGATAATCTGTGCCCGAACCTGTTCCGGAAGGGCGTTGCCATCCGAGGAACAGTCGAGCGCCAGGGCTGACCAAACGCGCCGGTTCTTGTCCAATGCCTCGACAAGGGCCCGATCGGTCGGTTTGAGATCCTTTGCCGCCATCAATGCGCCGGTCACCTGGCCAAAGAGGCGATACTCGGTGTCACGCGGAGTCTCGGTGACCCGCTGCGCCTTCTGGTAGGCCTGAAGCGACATCCGGCAGCCTCTCCTCTTCGAATGCGAGCAGCTTGCGGCACTTCATGAGAGCCTTGTAGTATTGGGAACTCATGACGTCGTGGCTGATCGACACGCAGGTTTCGAGGACATCGGTCGTGGTCACGGCACCCATGAACTCGGTCGTCCGCACCGCGAATTCCCTGTAGTAAGACGCGCTGTTTTCCGGATCGAGATACATCATCATGATCGGAAAATAGATCCGCCGTGCAGGCGTCGTGACATCCTCCTGCTGCAGAATGTCCTTTTCCCTCAGGATTGACGCCTTGTTCTGCAGCACAAGACTGGCGCGCCGGTCGCCATTGACCACGACGGCGCCGTTCAGAACGAATTTTTCGCCCGGTTTCAATGACAGCTTCAGTGGCACGCCAACCTCCCTGCGGGCGCGGCCCGGGAGCACAAAAGACCCCTCCGAACACCCCATACCCTGCCCACACTAGGCCGGTTGGCGTTAACAGCGGTTCAACTCCGGGCAAACAGGCCCCCTGAAACGGGGCATTAAGGACACTGCCCACACAGTCGGCAGATGCCATCGCCAAAGGCGCAACAGCCATGCCGCGGGAAGAAGCGGGGTGACCCTGATCATGAACAAGACCCAAGCTGATCCGTCCACGGCGCTCCAGCCCGATGCCGGCGCGCAGTCGCGCCATCAGGTCGCGGGCCTCGACAGCGATGCGCTGCGCCGCCTGCAATCCCGCTTTCAGAACGCCCAGGCCGTTCCGAAGGCAGCCGCGGGCCGGCGCAAAGCCAACAAGCTTGTCCAAAAGTTTTTCAAGACATTTTACAAGGGCGACCATCGGAACGCAGCTCTCCACGCCCTTGATGCCATAGGAGCAGACCAGACCTACGCCCTTGCCTATCACTGCATGGGCCTTGCCCTGGAAAAGCTCGGCGAGCTGCGCAAGGCCCTTGAGTTCTTTGAGAAGGCCCTGGCCCTCGACCCCCATGATCCGGATATCTACCATAATCTTGGCAATACAGCCTGGCGCCTGAACATGCTGGATGGGGCAGCCCAGCTCTTTCGCCTTTACATCGAGATGGCGCCGGAAGCATCCCAGGGCTACAACAATCTGGCTGGCGTGCTTCGGGATCAGGGCAAATTCGACGAGGCGCTGGAAATCGTGCGCGCCGGAATTTATCTCCATGCGGACAATCCGCATCTTTGGAACACGGTGGGTACCATCCAGCTTGAGCAGGGCGATGCCGAAGGGTGCCACACCTTCTTCGATGAAGCGCTCCGGCTTGACCCGAATTTCCCACTGGTGATGCACAATAAGGCGTTTGCCGCCTTCAATGTGGGCGATTTTGATACGGCCCTGACCCTGTGGCGCCGGGCAGAGACCTTGTTCGCCCATGATCGCCATCGCCTCGCAGAAGTGGGGCACAGTGTCGGCCATTGCCTGCTTGCGATGGGAGACCTGGTGCCAGGCTGGGAGGCGTGGTCCTGGCGCCATGACCCGGCCTATCGCGGCTCCACCCTGTTCAACATCCCCGCACCACGCTGGCAGGGAGAAGACATCAAGGGCAAACGGATCCTTGCGATCGCCGAACAGGGCATCGGCGATGAAATCATGTTCGCCAACGCCCTTCCCGACTTGATCGACCGCGTTGGCCCGGATGGTACGGTGCAGGTCGCCGTTTCGGCACGTCTCGTCCCCTTGTTCGAGCGCGCCCTTCCGGGCGTCACCGTTGGTCCCTTGACCGTCGGCCGCCACAACGGAAAACTTTTGCGGGCGGTATCCTGGCTTGAGGACACGCAACCGATCGACTTCTACACCCCCTTCGGCGATGTGATCGGCGCCTTCCGCCCCAGGATCGAGGACTTTCCCGCCGACCGTACCGTCCTCACGGCGGATCCCAGCGCGGTTGCGGATTGGCGTATGCGCCTTGCCGGTCTGGGGCCAGGTCCAAAAGTGGGGGTATGCTGGCGCAGCGGCCACATGTCCGTGGCCCGGGCCAAATTCTATTGTCCGCTCGAATATTGGGGGCCTGTCTTTTCCCATCCGGACATCGTTTGGATTAACCTTCAGTATGATGACTGTGCGGCGGATATCGAGCGCATTGAGAGCAGCTTTGGCGCCCGCATTCATACCTTCGAGAACCTGGACCTGCGCAACGACCTTGATGGCAATGCGGCCCTGTGCGCGGCCCTTGATCTTGCGGTCTCCGCCCCAACCGCGGCTGGGGGATTGGCAGCTGGCGTCGGCATCCCAACCTGGTTCTTGTCCAACCGCGTCATGTGGCCGACCCTGGGCACCGACTACTACCCCTGGTACCCAAACACGCGCTTCTTTGCGCCGGATCAATTTGCCGACTGGCCGTCCCTGATGGCGCGGCTCGGACGGGATATCACTGACTTTGTGGCAACCCGGGCTGCTGCCTGACCGGTCATCCCATCTCCACCCTCTCGTCACGCCCCTTGCCCGCTTCAGGGGCAGGCCCGCCCACCAGCGCGCCTTGCCTGGACCCGCCCCCCCCATTACCCTTCCGTTCATGACCGCGTGCCTTTTGGCACGCGCCGGCATGAATGGGCCCCCTCGGCCCTGCAGTGCCGCCGCGGTGACAGGGAGAGGACACCCATGCGATTTGAAGGCACCAGTGATTATGTGGCGACAGAAGATTTGCGGGTCGCCGTGAACGCCGCCATCACCTTGGAACGGCCATTGCTGATCAAGGGCGAGCCAGGGACGGGCAAGACGGTCCTGGCCCATGAGGTGGCTCGGGCGCTCAATGTCCCCCTGATCGAGTGGCACATCAAATCGACCACCAAGGCTCAGCAGGGCCTTTATGAATATGACGCTGTGTCCCGCCTGCGCGATTCCCAATTGGGCGATGAGCGGGTGAAGGACATCCGCAACTATATCCGCCGGGGCAAACTCTGGGAGAGCTTTACCGAACCGACCCGTCCCGTGCTCCTTATCGACGAAATCGACAAGGCTGATATCGAGTTCCCCAATGACCTGCTTCTTGAACTCGATCGAATGCAGTTCTTCGTCTATGAGACTGGCGAGACCATCAGTGCCACCCAAAGGCCCATTGTGTTCATCACATCCAACAACGAAAAAGAGCTGCCGGACGCATTCCTGCGCCGCTGCTTCTTTCACTATATCAAATTTCCGGATACGGACACCATGCGCGCCATTGTGGATGTCCATTTCCCGAATCTGAAGCAGGACCTGGTTCGTGAGGCTCTCAATACCTTCTACGAGCTGCGTGCCGTCCCTGGGCTGAAGAAAAAGCCATCGACTTCGGAACTGCTTGACTGGCTGAAATTGCTCATGGTCGAAGACATCGATCCGGCAATCCTGAAAGAGAAAGACCCCAACAAACTCGTTCCGCCACTCCATGGCGCTCTTTTGAAGAACGAGCAGGATGTCCACTTGTTCGAACGGCTTGCCTTCCTCGCCCGCCGCGATGCCAATCCCGGTGGATCCTGACAACCCGGTGGATCCTGACAAACGGTCCGTGTCCAATCCGGTGCGGCGACTGCCCCGCCGGATTGCGACGCGTTGATCCAAAACGGCGACGGGAGAAACACTATGCTGCTCACCTTTTTCCATGAACTCCGGCGTGCGCAAATCCCTGTGAGCCTGAAGGAGTATCTGCTCCTTCTTGAGGCCCTGCGCGCGGATCTTGCCGACAAAAAGGTCGAGGATTTTTACTACCTGTCCCGCGCAGCCCTTGTGAAGGATGAACGGCATCTGGACCGCTTTGACCAGGTGTTCGGCCATGTCTTCAAGGGCCTTGACTACATGGACGAAATTCTTGGTGCGGAGATTCCTGAAGACTGGCTTAAGGCCTTGTCCCAGAAATATCTGACCGACGAAGAAAAGGCCATGATTGAGAGCCTCGGGGGCTGGGAAAAGCTCATGGAGGAACTCAAGCGGCGCCTTGAGGAGCAGGAAAAACGCCATGAGGGCGGGAACCGGATGATCGGCACCGGTGGCACCTCGCCTTTCGGAAATTCCGGGTACAATCCAGAAGGCGTGCGCATCGGCGACGGCGGGGAGCGCCAGGGCCGTGCGGTCAAGGTCTGGGATCGGCGCGATTTCCAGAATCTCGACGACCAGGTCGAGCTCGGCACACGGAACATTAAGATCGCCTTGCGCCGCTTGCGCCGGTTCGCCCGGGAAGGCGCCGACACCGAACTCGACCTTGACAACACCATCCGTCAAACAGCCCACAAAGGGTATCTGGACATCGTGGAAGTGCCCGAACGGCACAACACGATCAAGGTTTTGCTCTTTTTCGACGTCGGCGGATCGATGGATCCGCACATCAAGGTCTGCGAGGAGTTGTTCTCTGCGGCGCGGTCCGAGTTCAAGCATATGGAGTATTTTTACTTCCACAATTGTCTTTATGAGTCTGTGTGGAAAGACAACCGGCGGCGCCATTCCGAAACCATGTCGACCTGGGACGTCCTGCACACCTATCCCCACGACTACAAGGTCATCTTCGTCGGCGATGCCACCATGAGCCCCTATGAGATCACCTATCCTGGCGGCAGCGTTGAGCATTGGAATGAAGAAGCAGGCGCTGTCTGGCTGAAGCGCGTGTTCGATCTGTATGAGAGTTGTGTGTGGCTCAATCCGGTCGCGGAACGCCACTGGCAGTACACGCCTTCGATCGACTTGGTGCACCAACTGATCGAGGGACGGATGTTCCCGCTGACTCTGGAAGGTCTTGATTCGGCAATGCGGGAGCTGAACAAATGACGCCCAGATCCGCTTCCAGTAAGTGACGCGGATTGAATTCGGGGGGAGTAAATGGAAGCACTGGTTGAGCTGAAGACCAAGATTCTGGCCTTCGCGGCCCAGGCTGTGGAAGGCACCATTGAGATCCAATGGGGCACCCTTGCGGTGTATGTGATCACGGCGCTCGTTGGTTTGTGGGCCCTTGGCAGCATCACGCAATGGATGCAACGACGGGCGGGCGGTCCCACGGTGACTGCCGGGCCAGGCAGCGCAGCCATGACAATGGTGCCGGTGACGATCTATTATTTGGTCTTGTTCTGGCTGCTGACGGGCCGTTTCATCACCGAATATGTGATCCTCGTCGCTGGCATTTTTGTCGTATCCCAGATCTATTTCTTGGCCGTCGATACCATTGCCGGCATCAATGATGAGACCAAACGGGAAAAGGTCAATGTCCTTTCCCAGATCCACGTCAATTTGCCTGTGAGCACCATCACGGCCATCATGATGGGCATCAATCTCCTGGTCCTGATCGGCGCCCTTTACATGGCCCTGATGTCGTCCTTCAGGGTTGATCTGGAGGCAGAAGATCAGCAGGCCCGAGTGGCGATTTTCCTGTTTGCCATGCCGGCCATTTCCGGCTTCTTCCTGTTCATGCCTTGGATGCTGTCGCTGCTGACGAACCGGCTGACGGATGCGGAAGTGCGCGGCTTTTTCCTGGCACGGCTTTTGCCCATTGCCCTGATCACATCCATCATGTTGGTCTTTCCGGGCTTTTTGTTCGGCGAGCGAGTGCAGGCCTATATTCCGATCCTGCCAACCCTGAACAACCTGACCTTCCTGCCCCTCGCGCTGTTTGGCGTTTTTGGTCTTCTGCCCTTTTTCTACAGTGCGACCGTGCACGGTTCCCTGTTGCGGAGCCGCTACCAGTGGCGCCAACGGTGGCTGCGCAATCTCTCGGAAGCCTTGGGCAATGATGCCCGCATTGCCCGGGAGCACCGCAGCCTGGTCGATGAGATGCGGCGCATGGTGCAGCGCAGCCCCTTTTTCAAAAACTATCTTTGGACTCTGATCAGGGATCAGTATCCCAACGATACCGCGCGTCATCAGGCGCTGATTGAGACCTTTGGCATGCGTGCCCACCGCTTTGACGAGTCGCAGATCGGGATGATCGAGCGCTTCAAGGGCGATTTGCCCCATTGGGACCGGTTGACTGCCTATCTTGATGACCTGTTCCTGTATTTCCATTCTCTGGAACAGGTGATGCCGGATGCGGACCGTGTCGCCCTGTGGAAACGAAACGCCGAGGACATTGGCAAATCCAGCCAACCGCTCAATCTGGTCGCGCCGCTCATCGGCGGTCTCGTGACGCTTGTGTCCGGTCCCCTCATGGAGCGCCTTATTCCCTTCATCGAAAGGTTTTTGGACGGGATCCTGGGCTGAAGCGGGCATCATCAGTGAAAATCCCTTGAGCGGGGCAAAATACGGGCGGTTCGCTCCTCCGCGAGCTGACGTTTGATGGCCGAGATCCCCCTTGGATCCTCACCGGGTCGTTTGACTTCATCGGCGGGGGCGAGTGCCCCGTCGGTGAAGGTTGGCAAGAGACCGTTCTTGGCCTCGACCACGCCGGTCCGATCCCGCGTCACCGTGGGCTCGGCGGCCAGCCGGCCGAGCTCGGCGCTGGCGTCAATCAGCTCAGATGAGACCACATGGATGACGGTGCCTTCCCGCTGGATCTCGCCCCGGACCAGCATGAGGCGGGAGGCGAGCACCGTGCGCCGGAAGCGCTCAAAGGTCTTTGGCCAGACGACCACATTGGCCACCCCGGTTTCGTCTTCGAGGGTGATGAAAATGACGCCTTTGGCGCTACCGGGACGCTGTCGCACCAGGACCAGGCCAGCCACGCTGACCTTGGCGCCCGACGTCAGGGCTTTAAGGGTACTGGCGGTCACGACCCCACGGGCGGTGAACAGGCTACGCAGCAGGCCGACAGGATGGGCCCTGAGCGACAGGCGCAAGCGGGCATAATCATGGATCACCTGCTCGCCGAGGGGCATGGGGGGCAAATCGATTTCGGCATCGGCCGCCGGCTGACCCGAGAAAAGCGGGCCAGAAAATAAAGGCAGCGGCTTCTCCTCAAGGGCGCGCACCGCCCAAAGGGCAGTACGCCGATCGATCCCGAGGGACGCAAAGGCATCCGCATCAGCCAGACATTCGAGCATGTCGGGGGCAAGCCCACTGATCAGCCAGAGCTGACGCACGCTGTCGAAGGATCCGCCGAGCCGGGTTCGAGCCTTCACAAGTGCCGTAGCGGCCTCCTCATTGAGACCCTTGACGCTGCGAAAGCCTAAGCGAACCGCAAACAGATTGCCGCCATCCCGGGTGCGCACCGCAGGCGCAGGCGACACAGCACCCTGAGCAAGAGGCTCAAGATCCGCATCCCACAGGCTATGATTGACGTCCACAGGGCGCACGATGACGCCATGCTCCTTGGCATCCCGGACAAGCTGGGCCGGCGCATAAAACCCCAAGGGTTGGGCGTTCAGGATGGCCGCCAGGAAAATGTCCGGATAATGACATTTGATCCAGGAGGAAATATAGACGAGCAGAGCAAAACTGGCCGCATGGCTTTCAGGAAAGCCATATTCCCCGAAGCCCTCGATCTGGCGGAAACAGCGCTCGGCGAAGTCCTGATCATAGCCGTTCTTAACCATGCCAGCGACGAGACGCAGGCCGAACTGGTGGATGATACCCACTTTGCGAAAGGTCGCCATGGCCCGGCGCAGGCGGTCAGCTTCGGATGGCGTGAAGCCCGCCGCAACGATGGCGATGCGCATGGCCTGCTCCTGGAACAGGGGCACTCCCAGTGTCTTGCCGAGCACCTCCTCGAGCTCCCGGGAGGGAAAACTCACCTCTTCCTGGCCAGAGCGGCGGCGCAGATAAGGATGCACCATGTCCCCCTGAATGGGTCCTGGACGAACAATGGCCACCTCAATGACAAGGTCGTAGAACGCGCGGGGCTTGAGCCGGGGCAGCATGGACATCTGGGCCCGGCTTTCCACCTGGAACACCCCCACCGTATCGGCCCGGCAGAGCATGTCATAAACGGCCGGATCCTCCGAAGGCACGCTGGCCAGGTTATGATCCACACCATAGCGCAGGCGTAAGAGATCGAATGCTTTGCCGATACAGGTCAACATGCCAAGGGCCAGGATATCGATCTTCAGCATGCCGAGGGCATCAAGATCATCCTTGTCCCACTCGACAAATGTCCGGTCCGGCATGGCCGCATTGGCCACGGGCACGACTTCCGTCAAAGGTCCCCGGGTGATGACGAAACCGCCCACATGCTGCGACAGATGGCGGGGAAAGCCGATCAGCTCCCGGGTCAGATCCATGGCGAGGCGCAGGGTCCGGTCCTCCGGATCAAGACCCAGCTCACGGATATGATCGTCCTCGACCCCTGCCGAGGACCAGCCCCAGATCGTGCCGCTTAAAGCCGCGACCATGTCCAGGGACAAGCCGAGGGCCTTGCCCACATCGCGCACGGCACTGCGGGAGCGGTAGGTAATCACCGTGGCCGCGATCCCGGCCCGGTCCCGTCCGTATTTGTCATAGATGTATTGGATGACCTCTTCCCGGCGGGCATGTTCGAAGTCCACATCGATATCGGGCGGCTCATTGCGCTCGGCCGACACGAAGCGCTCAAACAGCAGATCGATGCGTGTGGGATCGACCGCCGTGATCCCCAGGCAATAACAGACCACGGAATTGGCCGCAGAGCCCCGCCCCTGGCACAAGATCCCTTCCGTTCGGGCGAACCGCACCACATCATAGACCGTCAGAAAATAAGGGGCATAGGACAGCTCCTTGATCAGGGCCAGCTCATGCTCCACCATTTCCCGAATATGGACAGGAAGACCATCCGGAAACCGTTCCGCCGCCCCTTCCCAGGTAAAGCGCTCAAGGCTTTCCTGGGGCGTCTCCCCAGGCACGCAGGTCTCATCGGGATATTCATAGGACAGATCATCAAGGCTGAATGAGCAGGCCCGGGCAATATGCCGGGAAGCCTGTAGCGCATCTTCCCGACCGGCAAAAAGCCGTGCCATGTCAAGGGGACCTTTCACATGGCGCTCGGCATTGGCAAACAGTCTGCGGCCAGCCTCAGCCACGGTCGTTCCCTCGCGGATAGCTGTCAAAACATCCTGCAAAGGTCGGCGCTCTGGCGCATGATAATGGACATCATTGGTGGCAAGCGTCGCAACCCCTGCCCGCGCGGCCAAGGCCTCCAGATGGACAAGGTGGCGCCGGTCCGCACCGCTGTAAAGAATACTCAAGGCCAGATAGCACTGGTCCGGTGCCGCATCCCGCAACCGGGCAAGCGCGGTGGGAAATGCCGGATCGGAAAGATCCGCCGGAGGAAGAACGATCAGAACCTGATCCTCCGCATGGGCCAGAATGTCCTCAAGCAAGAGGTGGCACTCCCCCTTGGGCGCCCGCGCATTGCCAATGGTCAAGAGCCGCGTGAGACGGCCATAGGCGGCCCGGTTACGCGGATAGGCAATGACCTCAAGCCCGTCCATGGTCACGAGCCGGACGCCGGGCAGAAAATTGATCTTCACCTCCTTGGCCGCCTTGTGGGCCCGCACGAGACCGGCCACCGTGTTGCGATCGGCAAGACCAATGGCATCAAGACCCGCCGCCTTGGCCGCATAGACGAGTTCGTCCGGGTGGGACGCACCGCGCAGGAAACTGAAATTACTGGTCACCGCCAGTTCCGCGAACGTCATATCGGCACCCATCCCGTGATCGACACAGTACCTGTTTCCACCTCAAATGTTTCTGTTTTGTTCTCACCTTTCTTTTCATAAAAGACCACCCCCGCCCCGTCAAGCGAAAATACCGTGCAGATACCATTTGGGTTCGGACGTCTCTCGACCATAAAGACCATGGCGATAAAGCCAGAAACGCCGGCCATCCGTGTCCTCCACCCGGTAATAATCCCGGGAGCGGGCCTGGGCGTCCTCGGAGCGCCACCATTCAGGCGCAATGCGCTCCGGCCCTTCCGAGCGCACCACCTGGAACTGGGCACTGCGCCAGCGGAAAAGACGGGGCGGTCCTTCGGGCACACCGGCCACAACATCCACCGGCTCGGCGCAGGGCAGCAGGGCCAAGGGGCGCTCCGCCCCGAACCCATCAATACCCCCGACCCCAATCCCATGAGAGCCCGTCCCATGAGAGCC
>CAYUYV010000005.1:38117-43884 GCA_964449455.1 uncultured Alphaproteobacteria bacterium
GTCCCATGAGAGCCAGCCCCCTCAGCGCCGACCTCATCAGACCAGGATGAGGGCACCCGCCTGCCCTTGCGTGCCCGTGCACTCTCGCCGACGGGCACGGCCATCACGGAGCGCTCCGGCACATGACTATCGACGGGCTCGAACACCCGCACCCGCGCAAGGCCAAGCCGGTTGCCGAGCCGGTCCATCAGGGCACTGATATCAGGATCGAACCGGTCTTCTTCTTGCTCATCCAGACCGGGCAGGTCTGTGTCGTCTTCCGGCATGTCGAGTGCATCGGTGAAGGCATATTGATCGGGCGCAATCTCTTCGACCTCAAGCCCCGACAGCACCAAAACATCAATGCCGAACCCGGCATCAAGGGCACCGCCCAGGCGGGCGATGACTTCCCCAAACAGCCGCGCCATATGACCCGCTTCGCAGACGGGCCGGGCCGCGCCCACGTCAAGATGCTGCACATGGCCATCGACCTGATAAAGGCTCAGGATGAAACGCCGCGCGCCCTTGCCCTCCTGGGCAAGACTCTGGGCAAGATCCCGGGCAAGCCGTTCGAGACCATGGGTAACATGGCTCTGTTCACTGATGGGTTCGGCAAGCACCAGACGCACACGATAGGGCACAAAGGGGACTGACGGCGAGATCGGCTCCTGCGCCCGCCCCCAGGCCTGATCGAGGCGCACCAGAAGGCCGGCCCCGAAACGGGCAGCGAGCGGTGCACGGGGCAGATGTGCAAGAGCGCCGATGGTTCGCAGACCAAGCCCCGTCAGCAGACGGATCGTCTCCGGTGCAAGGCGCAGGGCCGCAACGGGAAGATCTTGCAAAACCGCCCCCTGACCGCCAGGCGCGACAATTGTTCCGCCCACCCCATAGCGACTGAGGGCCCAGGCCGCACCGGGCGTATCCGCAAGAGCCGCCCGCGCCTCGATCCCGAACCCGGCAAACCGCGCCTTGAGATCTGCGAGCAGCGCAGGCTCGCCGCCGAAAAGATGCGCACAGCCCGTAACGTCCAGGAACAGGCCGGCCTCGTCAGGGGTGAGGGCCGGCCCGAGAAGCGGGTCCCCCTTTTGAAACCGGGCATCATCCCGATGCCAGGACCAGGGCGCGGTCCAGGGGGTGTAGCGTCCGCACCAGTCACTCAGACGCTGCAGCCCGCCCCGGTCAGCGGCAGGGTCCGCTTGGGCCACCCGCAATCCTGGGCACAAGGGCCGGGCATCGCTGAGCAACTGGCCCGCCGCCAGGCCCGCATCGAGTGCCGGTTGATTGACGGCAACAAGACGCGGCCCCCCTTTCAGAGGCAGGGTGAGGGCAAAGGGGAGGTCAGCCCCCCAATCCTGGGGACCCGCCGGGTTCGGAGCGGCAAACAGATCCGGTTCACGAACCGCCGATACCGGCTCGCCGGTTGCCTGCTCAAAAGCCGAGTGTGGGGCCGAATACGGGGCTCGGGATGGAGTCGGGGAAACCGGCTGCTTCTCTGGTTGTGCCGACACCCAGCCCGGCTGGCGATGACGCCGCGCATGGCGGTTGAGACGGTCGATGGGCCAGCGGGGCAGCCAGACGGAAACAATGCGCCTCATGATCCCATTCCATTTCCCAATGTCCACGGCGCCGCGCCCCTGGCGGACCGTCCCGACACGCCTCCAGGCAGACCCGCCAGCGCGGCGCCCAGAAGAGCCCTTCACCCTGCAGCGGTGACAGGCGCCAACGACTGCGGGCCGCGCTGGGTTGATCCCGGCACGCGCCCCGATAGACCAGCAAGGGCACGCCGGAGCGCTGCGCCGCAAGCTGCAAACGCCGGCTTGCGGTCAAACCATAACCTTGCCCGCCCCGCAGAGCCTTCTCACCCATGACCGGCGGCACTTCGCCGATCACGGCGGCGACCCGCTTTTCCTGGACTGCAACCTCAAGGGCCCAGAGCAGATCCTTGTCCGTCTCAGGACAAGCCAGCACGATTCGCCTTGGATCAACCCCTAAAGCCTGAAGTCCGCGGGCATGGGGCACACCATATTCCTGGGCCAGACGGGCTGCGCGCACCCAGATCACCGGCCCCCGCCGCTTTCGGGCCCATTGGATGGCGAGCCCCAGGGTGAAGCCGAGACCGGACCAGAAGGCCCGCTCCCCCTCACAGGTGATGTCATGGAGCGCGCCGGCACCGAGACGCAATTCGGGAACATCCCCACAGACCGCAAGACCCGGCCGCGATGCGCTCCCCTGCTTGATGATATCAGGATTCCCGCCGCCCCCTTGCGGACTGCGCTCTTCGATCCGATTGCGCAGACGGGCCAGAAGGGACGCCTTCGTCTCCTGTTGTTCGGTTGAAGCAAGGCCTGAAGACGGGGCCGGTTTCGGTATCGAAGAGGCACACATCCTGCCTCGCTCCACTGTTCGCAACACTCATGTTCACGACATGTTCGTTCGCTTTTTGTTCTAAGGCAAGCGGATCGGATTGTCAAACCCCCTGAGCCAGGGCTCCTCAACGCCAGTCACTCTCAAGCACCCACAAAAAAGGCGGCCCTTGGAGGCCGCCTTCCGTCAACGCGCTACTCAACCCGCTTAGGTCGCCCGACTGATCCCAATCGGGTCAGCGCAGGATCACGAGGCTGTCCAGGCGATCATTGGTCTTGATGTCGGCTTCCACCATGCTCGGCACATCAAGGGTCAGGCTGTCCCGCACGGCGAACAGGCGAATGCGTGCCTGGCTGTCATCGGTCTCGGACAGGGTCTGAACGGTCACGAACTGAACCTGCTCAGGAATTTCAATGGCGCCCGCATCCCCTTCAAAGGACGCGGTCTGCACCGTCGCCGTGACCGCACCGTCATCGGCTACGGGCTGGACGGAGGCCGTCGGCACATCCATGCCATCGCCAAGGGCGATGCGCGTCCCTTCCGCCTGGCTCATGTCACGGGCCAAAGCCTGAACCACCACATCACGGTTGTTCTCGCAGACTTCATCGGCCTTGTGCACCAGCCGGGCCACCTCGGACACCTTGGCAACATTACCCTTCTTCTTCACATCATCGATCAGGCCAATCAGCTCAACGATATCGCCATGCAATGAGGCATAGAGAACCGGCGGCTCAACCATGGCGGCGAGGGACTGGCGCTCGGAGATCGGAGGGGTCTCCACCATCGGCACTTCAAGTTCACGCACGGCGCGGAACACAGGGCGCACGGTTTTGGGACCAATGCGCACCAAACGACGCTGGATGACGGGCCCCTGCTCGATATCGGACATCCTGCCACCGGACGCCAGATTCTCCGGATCATGGCGCAGATAGCGCCGGCCCGTGGACGACCGTGCCGTTTCGCAAGCTGCGAGGATCACATCGACGAACACCTGGGTATAGCCTGCCTCTTCCGCAGACATCCGTTCGTCAAGATAGGTCGTATCAATGGCGGCTGGCATGCCTTTGGAGGCACAGGCGCCAAGGGCGACGGCGGCGAGGGTTGCGCTGACAGCCGTCAGGCGCCGGGGAAAACGGGAGACCATGGCACACTTCCTGTCGTCACGGGCCTCTTCACGAGGCTATTGCCCTGGGCGACGGAAGGGAGCCAGGCAGACCTTCGAGGAAGCGCCCCTTCAGTCAGGAGCTCCCCGGGCCTCGCCGCAGCAGCGCGAATGGTTCAGGCGCGGCAAAAGTTGAGCATGAAGCTCAACACGGCTGCCCCCAAAAGTCGCCTACAAGTTCTATGAGAGAACGGTAACGTGTTTCGGCCCTATTGCCTAGAGCGCCCGTTTTGTCAAAAAAGGCGCCTCAAAAAAGGCGCCTCTAGCGAAGACTTGAGCCTTGAGTCCCTTAAACTGTTTCAGGCAGTCGCAAGCACAAGCCCTCCCGGGCGGCGAAAGTGCCCGGACGCACGGCCGCCGCGGCGGCCGCGATGGTGTCCATGTCGTCATCCCCGCGCAGATGGCTGTGGTGGAAGAGCGCAAGCCGGCGTACCCCTGCAGCATCGGCCAGCCTGATGCCCTCCTGCCAGGTGGAATGACCCCAGCCCTTGTAGCGATGGAACTCCTCGTCCGTATAGGTCGCATCATAGATCATGAGGTCCGTTCCGGCCACGAAATTCCGGATCGTCTCATCCATCTGGCCCGGCTCGTGCTCCGTATCCGTAACATAGCACACGGAAGCCCCTTCGGCCTCGATACGGTAGCCCGTCGCCCGGCCGGGATGGCACAGGCGCACCGTCCGCACACGGATATCCGGCCCAAGATCGAGTTCCTCACCGACCTTGAAATCGTCGAAGGTCATGTCTGAGGACATGACCTTCAGGGGAACAGGAAAAAAGGGATAGGTCATCTGTCCCGCCAGCACGGATTGGATGGTGTAGGGCGCTTCCAGATGGCCCGAAAAGATCCGAAAGCGGAAGGCCGGATTGGCGGCGGGCGAGAAGAACGGAAATCCCGAGATATGATCCCAATGGGTGTGGGAGAGAAGGAGCGTGACCTCTTCGGCCTTATCTGCAAGGAGCTGGCGCCCGAAGGAGGCAAAGCCCGTCCCCGCATCAAGCACGATGCGCCGGCCCGCCGCCTGGACTTCCACACAGGACGTATTGCCGCCATAGCGCAGATAAGCCCGACCCGGACAGGCAATAGACCCGCGCACCCCCCAGAATTTCACCATCATCGACACGACACCGGACCCTCTTAACGCCCACCCGTGAACCACGAAACAGGTCGCTAGACTAGGACCATTACCGCCGGGCCGAAAGCACCGAAAGGAAGCGCCGGTTCGATGAGGGCCCGCTCCCTCAAGCCGCTATCCGGTCGATGGCGTCTTCGACGTCGCGCACCGCGTGGATCAGGGCCTCAAGGGTCTCCTGCCGGGCGGCCCGACAATCCGGCCCCGTCAAGCCTTCCGCCGTCTCGGCAAGGTCGGCAAGCGCGAAAGCGCCCACCCCCCGCGCCGATCCCTTTAACGAATGGGCGAGGGCATACCAGGCCTCATCGGTGAGGTCTGCGTCAAATTCCGTCAGCCATGTGGCCGCCTGGGTCCTGAAAATCCGCAAGATATCGGCCCGCACATCCCGATCACCGGCCGTGTACCAATCGAGATAGCTGATATCAATGGGCCCGGTGCCACCCGTGCTGCCCGACAGCTGCCGGGCCTCGTCATGCCCGCCCGCATCCGCCATAGTCCGCACTCCCTCAAAACACGCCGCCCCAAGGTGAGCCCTTGAGGCCACGCCAAAACCGGGTTTTTCGGATCGTTCACACCCACGGCTAGCATGAGTCGCGGGCCCGGTCCGGACCTGGAACGTCAGACTTTCCAGGCCTTTAGCCCATCTAAAATCGGACTGTCTCAAGGATCGGTTAACCCAGTGAGGGCCCCTCATCCGGCTTTGCGGAACGACCAGGCGATCCGGGCCGTATCGAATCGTCCATACTTTCGCCCGAGGCTTGGTGGGGGATGATCTGCAACGTGTCCGGACCCTGACTGATCGGACACGGCCTAGCCGGAAGGGGTAGCCCTTTGGGCAAGGCAATCTTTGTGGCACGGATCTTGCCCTCTTTTTGAGCGGGTTTGTAATCCAAGAGTGCCGTCGATGGTGAACGCGGTCAGGATTGCCCAACGGTAACGCGGCGCAGAACCAGATTTTGGTCCGCCTTGCGCATCCGGGTATCATCGGCGGATGCCGTAAGCCAGTAAGGCGTCGAGGTCATGCACCAACGTGAACCAGCCCCCTCCGATATGTTGGAGACAGTCAGCAATGTGGTCCCCGGCCCTCAGCCGCGCGGCCCCGGGGTGGAGACTGGCAGCGCCCCAAACGC
>CAYUYV010000005.1:43984-66072 GCA_964449455.1 uncultured Alphaproteobacteria bacterium
ACGCGCCATCGACCCAACACGCGCCATCGACCGCACAGAGCCCGGGGCTGGGCACGGAACGCACCGCTACGGGCAGATCGGCACATCGAGGCCCCGCCAGTGCCAACCCGCGGGACGGCGACCCCGTTCGAAAGAGACGGGTCCGCGCTCCGTCTGCGGATGACAGCCTCTACCATGAAGACCGGCCAGCACGCCGGCCGGTGCGCAACCGGCGCGCCCCCTCCCCTTCACCCCGAGCCCGGCGCGCATCCCGTTCGGATGCAGACACACCGGCCCGCACCGGCGTGTTTCTGCTCGCCGGTCTGTGGCTCTTGGTCAGTATCTTGATGGTCCTGACCCAGTTGAGTGGCGGCGGACAATCCTTGAGCACGGGCGACTGGCTGGTGCTCATCCTGGGTCTGACAGTGCCCTTCGCGGTGCTCGGGCTCGTTGCGCTCATCTTGCGCCATACGGCCCAGCTGCGCGTGAGCGCCCTCTCCATGGGCCGGGTCGCTGCGCGCCTCGCCGAGCCCCAGCAGGGTGCAGCCCAGGAAGTGGGCCTTCTGGGTACGGCCATCCGCCGCGAGCTTGATCATGTCACGGCCAGTCTCGACCATGCCATGAGCCGGGTGGGTGTGCTCGAAGAGCGTTTGAAAACCCAGACCCGCCTTCTTGATGAAACAGCGGCGCGGGTGGATGCCCATGCCCAGGCGGTTGGCGATTCCCTCGCCGCCCACCGCGCACGCCTGATGGAAGCGGCCCAGAGCATCGGCGCCGAGGCCGAAGGTATGGGCGCGACGGTGGCGTCCCAGACGGACCGCATGGCCGAACACACAAAACGCGCCAGCGAGCAGCTGAGAAGCGTCCAGGCCGGCCTTGACGAGTCCAGCCAGGCCTTGGAGACGGCGGCCGCTGCTGCGGTCAAGCGCACCCATGAAGCGGCAACCGCGCTTGCCCGGGAAAACGAGACCCTGGCCGCCGCCGGCGACAAGGCGGCCGCCCAGGCCAGTGAGATTGCCAATGCCTCGGCAAACCAGTCCCGCTCCCTCGCGGAGGCCGGCGAACGCCTGACCCGCCAGAGCCAGGCCATCGACCAATTGTTCAAGGAACAGGGCACCGCGCTCCAGCGCGTTGGCAGCCTGATCGATACGCAGACGGAGAAGGTTTCCAGCGAGATCAAGGCCGGCATCCAGGATCTGCTCACCGCGCTCGACTCTGTGGGCGGACGGTCCGATGAGCTGGCGGGCAGCTTTGCCGCGCGGCTCGAGACCATTGCAAAGGCCGGCCAGAGCGCCGCCGAGACCATCGCCGAGGCGGGCACACGGGCCCGGGCCGCGGCGGAAGAAGCACGCGGGCATCTTGCCAGCCAGGCGGACGCTGCTGGCGGTATGCTGGAAGCCCATCTGCGTGAAGCCCGCAAGGCCGCCGAAGAGACGCGGACCCTGTTTGCCGATCAGGCCCGCGCCGCCGATGCCCTTCTCAAGAGCCATGCGGATCAGACGAGAACCGCTGCCGAAGAGGCCAGCGCGATGCTCCAGGAGCATGGGGCCAATGCCGGCGCGGTTCTGGAGCGCCATCTCAGCCAGACGCGCGCCGCAACGCGGGACGCCCAGGAGGCCATCGAAGCCCAGGCGGCGGCCGCTCAACAGGTCCTCGAAACGAGCGCGGCCCAGGCCCGTGCGACCGTCGAAGAGGAGACCAGGACCGCTGGCGCCCATCTCGAAAGCCAAATGGCCCAGGTGAGAGCCGCCGCCGAGGACGCCCGCGGCCTGCTGTCGGGCCATTCCGAGGCCGCCCGCGCCGCCCTTGCCACCCATCTTGATCAGGCCCGCAAGGTGCTCGATCATCTGGGCGCGGATATTGCGGCGGCGATGAAACAGCAGGCCGAAGCCGCCGGCGCGGATCTCAGTGGACAGACGGAACATGCGGCACAGGCCTTCGGCGAGCGGGTCGCTGCGGTTCAGCTGCGCCTGGAGCGCCAGATCGAAGAGGCGGGAGAGGCTCTGAAAGGGCTCCAGGACGAATGGGCGACTGCCTCGCAGGAGGGCCTGGAGATGGTCCGGGCCCGGACGGAAGAAACCCGGACGCTGCTGGCGGGGCTGACGGAAGATCTTTCCGGCTCCATCCAGAGCGTGACCCATGCCCTCACCGGACAGGTCGGCGTGGCCCGGCGCTCCCTTGATGTGCTGCGTGAGGATGTGGAAAAGGCGGCGACTGTGGGCGGTGAGTCCTTGAGCCAGCGTGCCATCGACGTGAGCGAAACCCTCTCGCGCCTGCGCGAAGACCTTGACTCCTCGATCGCGGCAAGCAGTGGATCTCTTCGTCACCAGATTGAGGGAACACGGACGGCTGTAGAGGCCCTCAAAGGGGAGATGGAGGAGGCGCTGACCGGGGGCGGAGAGGCGCTGCGCCGTCAAACCGAGGCGGCCCGCGCCACAGTGACCACGCTGCAGACGGATCTCAATCAGGCCGCCGCCGCGATCAATGCCAGCCTGCAAAACCAAACCGATGAAGCCCGCCAGGGCTTTGAAAGTCTCAAGGACGTGGTTGAAGGCTCCGTGGCACAGAATGCAAAGACCATTTCCTCGGCGGCGACGACCGCCCAGGAGGCCATCGAGGCCGCGGCCGAAACCGCGCGGGTGGTGGTTAACCGCCTGTCGGGTGAAACCAATGGCACCCTGGAGCGCCTGCGCAGCGCCATGGACACCCTGTCCGGTCAACTCAACGGCCTGCCCCGTGAAGCGGACGCCAGCGCCTCGAAAATCCGTGCGGTGATCGATGAACAGGTCGCCGAGATCAACCGCATCGCCGACGCGGCGGTGGATAAGGCCCGCTCCCTCACCCGCATTATTGATGAAGCCAGCAACTCAAGCGCACCGGTGCGGGTTCCCCCGGTACGACCCGTTCCGAACGCCCACAGCCCCAACGCCCAAGGCCCGACACCACAGGGCCCCAATCCACAAGCCCAAGGAAAAAGCCGGTCGGCCATGGACGGGCAGTCCCAGGGCGCCCGGCGCCGTGCGGTCGGCCCCGACTGGACCGGCAGCAGCGATGCGCCCATCTCCCTCGCCGCCCACCGTCCGGCGGCAGGCCGCCGTGAGCCGGTCATGCCGGCGGCCAGTACACCTCAACCCTTTCCGCAGGACGGAAGACAGGGCTCGCAAGTGAGCCGGGCAAATGAGTTTGCGGACCGCGATGTTGGCAGCCGCCAGGGCCGTGGCCGTGACAGCGATGGGCGGCGCGGCGGCCTTGGCTGGCGGGAGATCCTGAAAAAGGCGGAAAAATCCGAACGGGAAGCAACAAGTCAATCCCGTCAGGATGTGGACAGTCAGGACGCGGCGCGGGCCTCGTTGCGGGTCATCGAGACATTGCAGGCCATGGCCATCGATCTCGACAGGGCCCTTGAGGAAGATCCGCCCGCAGAACTGCTCCAACGCTATCTCAATGGCGACAGGAACGTCTTTGCCCGGCGCCTCGTCACCATGGGCGGGCCGGACATGAATGAGCGGATCCGGCGCAAATACGCCCAGGACCATGACTTCCGCCAGGAAGTGAATCGCTATGTGACGGAATTCGAGACCATGCTCGAAACGGTTGCCAGCAAGGACCGGGAGAACATCCTTGCGGAAACCTATCTCACCAGCCAGACCGGCAAGGTCTATATGCTGCTGACAGGCGCGATCCACAAACGCTCCTAAGGGCCCGCTCTCCCCCTTTCCGCTTGGTCATTCCGACCGTGGCTCGCGTTGATTAGGCGATGCCCCACCGTCGGTATATACTGAGATGTGGGAAATCGGGTCAGGCCTGTTCAAGGCCCGCCCGAAAATCGAAGGGGGGCTTCTGGTGAAAGCCATTTTTCGGGTCTGTTTGATCCTGGCGAGCGTGCTGTCTCTGGCGGCTCCAGCGTCCGCGCAAGAGGGGCTGGTCTTGTCCAATGATCTGGTGGGGCAACTCATTCGCGATCCAGCCGAAGCCGAAGCCTGGGCTGACAAGGCAATGCGGGATGCAAAGCCCGGAGCGCGCGCCGACATTACGCTCTACCGGGCCATCGCACAGGCACGCCAGTCCATCGACCGTAGACGGACCGCCAAGGCCGTGGAGCGATTGCTGAAGGCGCGCGCCGAGGCCGGAGAGCCTGACACACTCCTCACGGTTCTGGGATGGCTGACGGTTTCAGCATCGGCCCTCGTGCGCGAGGCCTGGCGGGATCTGGCGCAAATCGGTGCCCAGGCCGTGCTTGCCGCGGAACAGGGGACACCCCAGGACATCAATGTCCGTGGGCTGCTCTTTGCCCAATTTGGCATCGGTGTTCTGCGCACGCCCTCTCCCTCGTTCAACGATGTGCTGAGAGCCCGCGAGATCTTCCGGACCGGCGCAGCCCTGTTCCCAAAGCAGACCGATGTGGATGATGTGCCGGACATCCTGGCTCAGCTTGTCACTTGGGAAGCAACGGCCGACGCGCTTCTCAAGACCTTGGATCTGAAGAGAGCCGAGCGCGTTCTGGCCGAAACGCCCGAGGGATCAGGACGTCTCCCCTCAAAGCGGGAGGGGCTGGCCTGCGATATCGAGTTCATTGAACGCCCTCAGCCAACCTATCCCAAGGCGGCGCTGAGGAAAGGCTATATCGGTGCGGTGATCATCGCCTATGATCTGGCAAAGGACGGTCGTGTGGTGAACGCCCGCACCTTGGCTGAAGTCCCGAACGCAACCTTTGCTCCCTATATTCTGGAAACAATGCCGTCCTGGCGCGCAAAGATTGCTCCGAATACACCGGACGCCTGCCTGTCAGACATCCTGACCCGGTTCGAATTCGTGATCCGCTAAGGTGCGGCGTATGGCCGGTGCTGTCAGACCGCCCCGAGAAGAAATACCTGCATATTCGGGTCCTCGCCTGACCGAACATGGGCCTCAAGAGCGGTGATCAAATCGCCGCGCACCTGTCGTTTCACAGGGCCAAAGGCGGGTTGGGCCGCCAGTTCCTGTGCGGCCTTTCGTGCCGAGGCAAGCACATCCTCTTCCGGCACGAGGGCATCAATGACATCCCGGGCGAACAAGGCCTCCCCCGGAACAATGGCGCTCGACATCGCCATGTGACGCAGCAAGGGGGGCGGCAACTCGTGCCGGATCACTTCGACCGGACCGATCGGAAACGGAATCCCGGCCTTTGCTTCCGGCATGCCGAACCGTGCCGCCTCAGATCGCGTGGCAATGCGAAAATCCGCACACAGCATGAGCACGAAGCCGCCGCCGAGCGCATGGCCGTTCACCGCCGCCACGACAGGCCCTGGAAAAGAACAGATCGCGTGAACCATGCGGCTGATGGCGAGAATGAACGCCCGCCGCCCCGGGGCTCCAAGCGCCCCGAAATATGCCGTATCGACGCCAGCGCAAAAGGCGGATCCATGGCCCGTGATCATCACCGGCGTGTCCGGATCAATCGATGAAAAGGCCTTTGTCACAAACTCGATCGAGGCAAGGTCAAGGGCGTTGACCTTGCCCCTCTGCAGCGTGATCTCGGTCACGCCCTCGCGAACGTCGATGCGATGGCCCTCAACCATGGTCGATCCCTCCTGTTTCGCAGGCAGCCCGGGACACCCCGGCCCCTGTCCTACAGCATGAGATCTTCCTCGGCGAGTTCTGTCACGTCCGTCAAGCGTATGACGGCATCGGAAAAGGTCAGGGCGAGGCTGCCGGAAAAGGTGCCGGCGAGGGCATCGGATGCATCGACCACACCATTGCCCGAGGTGTCGAGATCGGCAAAATCGGCAATGTCCGAAATGCCCGTCAGGTCGAGGGAATCGCGTCCACGCTCGAAATCCACGAGAACATCCGTATCCGCCCCATTGGCCACCACAAAGACATCTGCCCCTGAGCCGCCGGTGAGCGTGTCATTGCCCGCCCCACCGGACAGGCTGTCCGCGCCCGCGTCACCGCGCAGATCGTCGTTCCCTGACGATCCGATCAAGGTGTCCTGCCCACTTCGACCGTCAATGAAGGCAATATCCGTCAGGGTCACGCCCGAGAAATCGAAAAGCTGGGGACCTCCACCGCCCTGAATCGCCACATTGGCGAACCCATTACCGGTAATCGTCTCCACACCGCTCAAATCTTTGAGGCCGATGACCGTGCCGTTCGCGGTGGCCTGGATCGTATCAAACCCACCGCCGCCATCGACACTGTCGAGACCGTTCGATGGGCCGCTATAGAGCAGCACGTCATTGCCCTGGCCGCCCAGCACAGTGTCGTCACCACCGCCGCCCGTCAGGCTGTCGGCGCCGCCGCCGCCATCAAGACTGTCCGGGCCGCCGCCGCCAAGAAGGACATCGCCCGCGGACGAACCAATCAACGTGTCCTGACCACCGCCAGTATTGATCGACGTGATTCCCTGGATCGTGACCCCGCTGAAATCCAGATTGTCCCCGGACGCACTGCCGGTGATGCGCACATCGCTGAAACCCGCAGCGGTGATCACCTCGACACTGGTGAGCGCCTTCAGGCCGATATTGAGCCCGTTTCGGGTCGCCTCAAGGACATCCGTCCCCGACCCACCATCGACACTGTCATCGCCGATACCGGCCGAGACCCGGATGGTGTCATTGCCGTTGCCGCCGAGCAGGGTGTCGTCATTCTTCCCGCCATCGAGGATGTCGGCGCCGCCACCACCGTCAAGCACATCCAAACCGTCACCGCCCAGGAGACTGTCCGCATTGGCGCCGCCGGACAGGCTGTCCCGGCCCGCAAGACCGTCAATGGTGTCGTTACCATCAAGACCGGAAATCGTGTCGGGGCCCGCCGTGCCGATCAGGCTGTCATTGCCGGTGGTGCCTATGGTGCCGCCGGGCTCGCCCGCGTCGACGGGATTGACCGTCACCTGCACCGTCGCACTGTCGCTCCCGCCCTGACCGTCAGTCACCGTGTAAGTGAAACTGTCCGTCCCCGTAAAATTCCCTGACGGCGTATAGATCAGCGCGCCACCCGATCCTGCACTCACCGCTCCGTTGGAGCCTTGGGTGAAAACCGCGATGGTCAAGGCATCGCCGTCAACATCGGTATCATTTCCAAGGACGGCGATGGTCACCGCCTCGCCTTCTTCCGTCTCCGCCGCATCATTGGCCGCATTCGGGTTATCATTGACTGCATCGACCGTGACGGACACCGTGGCGGTGGCACTGCCGCCCTGCCCATCGGTGAGCGTGTAGGAGAAACTGTCGGACCCGTTGAAATTGACCCGAGGAGTATAGGTCACGCGACCATCGGGTCTGATCGTGACCGTACCGTCATTGCCTTGAGTGACGCTGGCCACGGTGAGAGTGTCGAGATCCGTATCCGTATCATTGGCCAGGACATCAACGATCACGGCTGTGTCTTCATCCGTAGTCGCAGAATCATTCGCGGCGACTGGAGGCGTGTTCAGCGGCGGATCAGAGGCTGGCAGCTCGGCAAGGGCCTGGGCAACGGCGTCAGCCGCATTGATCAGACCGGCGCCCGTGCGCGCGTCATTGCCCGTTCCCACACCAACGGATGCGAGCTCCTGGAATGTACTGGTGAAGGACGCACCGGCCCTCGTCAGGGTAAAGGGCGTGTCAATATCGACGGCAGTTTGTTCGAGAATGCGTTCGATATCTGCGGGCGTCAGGTTCGGGTTGGCTTCGAGCATGAGGGCGGCCACTGCAGCCGCATTGGGCGCCGCAGCCGAGGTGCCGAAAAAGTTCGGGAAGCTGTCCAGATCCGGATTGCCGCCCGGAAACAGCGACGAGGTGAGGGAAATATCGCTGCCGAAAAAGGTGGTATTGCCGCCATCGGATGCGGTGAAGTCCACGGCATCGCGAACATCCGGCGTCGCCAGACGATTTCCGTCGGTATCAAAATAGATCGTGGAGCCACCGAGGGCCGAAAACGTCTCCGGAACCGTCCCGTCCACGGCGCCGAATGCTTCGGTGTAGAAGAACGGGGCGGCCCCGACGCCGAGCACGCCTTCGGCAACCGCATGGCCATAGGTCGTCCCGGCCCGGAACTCACTCAGATTGGAGAAGGAGGCCCTGTTCTCAAGATTGTATCCGGTGATAAAATCATCATTGGGCACATCAAAGCCCACAATGCGCATCATCTCCGGATCGGGACCTTCGAAATTGTTGATGACAAGCTGCGCATTGATCGGCGCACCGGTAAAATTATCGACCATGACGCGTTCGGATGGATCCCGGCCCACATTGATGTTCAGGCTCGAGAACAGGACGGCGCCCGATTGATCGAGGATATGGAAATCAAGATCGGACTGGGCGCCTGGGCTGGAGCCGGTTGGGGCGGTGGAGCCGAACAGACTCGAGAACGGATCCGTCCACTGCAGAAACAAGTCTGCTGAACTGCCCACGGGGATCGTGATGTCGAGAGTCGTGTCGACACCGGGCCCCGGATCCCAGTCATGGAATGTGGTGCCCGCGCCGAAGGGCACGATACTGGCCAGGGTCGCGTCATTGGTCGCCCTGAAGGGCGCCTCATATCCCGCCGAGCCATTGTTGCCGGCGGAGGAGAAAAAGGCGACGCCCGCATCCACGGCATTGGCCGCCGCCTGGGCGATGATGCCGTCCTGGAACATGGGCTCGAAGAGGTAAATGATATCATCAACGATGATATCGGCACCGGCATTCACAAGCGCATCAATATTGGCAGCAAATCCGGCCGCACCGGTGAATGCGGTCGCGAAGAGAAGGTCAGCCCCCGGCGCAATATCGTGCACGAGCTGGGCCATGGCCCGGCCTTCGTCGATGGAATTGCCGGTCGGCAGATCCGCAATCACGGTGACATTGTTCGGCAGGTCGCCCGAGGCAATATCATCCGCATAACTTGTGGATGCGGTTGTGCTCGCATCGAAGCTGTCAGAGAGGATCCCGACGGACACGCCCGTGCCATCGACATTGAATGTGGTCGAGGCGATGTCCGCGGACAGGGCGGTCACGTCCTGGCTGGTCGTTGAACCCACATTGGCCGTGCGCGCGGACGCCGCCGCGAAATCAAGGCCATTGACCATGTCGAGATCCGGCAAATGGTCCAGGGGCAGAAGACCGGACGCGGCTGCCCCATAATGGGCGCCGCTGATCAGGCCGAACTCTTCGGTAAGGCTGTCCAGAAGATCTGCCCCCGAATGACCATCCGCCGCGCGTGCATCAATGACCACATAGTCTTCGCCCTCCACCGTCATGATGGGCAGGCGTTGCATGACGGACCGGACAAGGGTGTCCGTGTCGGCATACATCGACCAGTCAAGCGCCTTGTCGGATTTCACGACAACGTCTGGCAGGGAATCCTGCGTGGCTTGCGACTGGGTCCGCCCCGCGCCCGGCGCGGAGACAATGCCAGCCATTGCGGCCGCCAGGGACAGCGTAAAATCAAGGCTCGCCATAGGCTTCTCCCACAACACTCCCCGCCCGCACCGCATCCGGCTGTGCCTTGCGGACTGACCAGAATACTTCGGTCCTTATGCCATGGAAAAAATGTCCAAGACAGGGACACAAGACCCATTCGGCATGGTTAGCCCCTTAAGCTTTCGTCAGCGCGCGGACCCGTCAGCACTGACTTACAAACCCCGGACAGGCCAGGTCTATTCGATTTTATGTCATGAGATTTTCGTGATATCTATCATTGGTAGATATCATGCTGTGCGGTCAGAGGAGGTCCTATGAGCCCATCAGAAGACGAAAAAGAGACCAAGACCGCCAAGCTGTTCATGCACGGGCGCAGCCAGGCCGTGCGTCTGCCCAAGGCATTCCGCTTCGAAGGCGAGGCAGTGCAAATCAGCCGGCGCGGTCAGCAGGTGATCCTGGAACCGCTGGAGCCTGCACCGTTTGATGTTCAAGCCTGGCGAAAACGTCTTGATGCGCTCGGCGCGCGCGATTTCCGGCCTGAAGGGCGGCCTGAGCAACCACCGATGCCCGTCTCAGATGTCGATTTCGACCAATAAAGTGATGAATTTGTTCTGCATCGACACCAATACCGCCATCGCCTCCATCAACGCCCGGCCGCCTTCCATTGCGGAGCGCTTCGATCTCGAAGTTGCGCTCAAGTCGACAATCTTGATTTCATCAGTGGTGATCCATGACTTGTGGTACGGCATTGCCAAGAGCCCGCATCGGGCAACCAGTCTGAGGACCGTCGAAGCATTTCTCGAAGCGCCGATAACGGTCATTAATTTTGACACGGAGGATGCCGCCGAGGCAGGCCAGATCCGGGCAGATCTTGCCGGGGCCGGGACGCCCATCAGGCCTTATGACGTGCTCATTGCCGCCCAGGCCCGGCGCCGAGGCGCCGTGTTGGTGACACGGAACATCCACGACTTCGCGCGCATTCCCGGACTGACCGCCACAGACTGGTCGGTGTGAGCGACGGCGTGGCCCCGGGGGCGGTTGCCCCGGGGGCGGTTGCCCCGGGGGCGGTTACGGCCGGCCTGCGTCTTCTTGCGCCTGTTGACGGAGCAATTCCTGATAGCGCGCATCGGCCTCTTCTTCCGTCAGCCCGAGAAGGGCGGACGCAAGGCCTCCTGAACCGCGCTGCCAGGAATGGGGATGACCGGATGTGAGCCCGCCATCGACAACCACGGCCTGCCCCGTCACGAAGTAACTTTCGTCCGAGGCCAGAAACAGAGCCATATTGGCGATGGCGTTTGGCGCACCGGCCACGGGCAAAGCCTGCAAAAGTGGTCCGACCTCGGTTTCAATCCGCGCGGCCATCTGGTCCGATTGGGCCCGCTCCAGGCCAAAGGCATCGCCGAAAATGGATGTCGCAATCAGGCCCGGACAAATGGCGTTGACCCGGATCTTCCGCTGGGCAACATCCATGGCGGCGCATTTGGAGAAATGGGCGACGGCCGCTTTCGCTGCCGAATAGGCCGTGGGGCCCCAGCCCGCTTGCAGGCCGGCGACCGAAGCCGTGTTGATGATGGACCCTCCACCGCGCGCTTCCATATGGGGGATGGCATATTTGGTTCCGGCCGCCACCGAGCGCACCAGCAGGTGGAAAGTGCGGTCCCAGGCGGCCATGGTCACATCGTCAATCGTGCCCATGCCGCCGGCGGCGCCAGCATTGTTGAAGACCACATCCAGACCGCCGAAATGGGCCGCCGCCGTGTCGATCAGCGCCTTAATCTGATCCACATCGGTTACGTCGCAATGCCGATAAATCAGCCGCCCGCCAAAGCGGGTCTCAAGGGCGGCACCTTTTTCATCCTGGATATCGCCGACGGCCACAACGGCCCCTTCAGCCAGGAACCGCTCCACGGTGCCAAGGCCAATGCCCGAACAGCCGCCCGTGATGACCGCAACTTTTTCCGCCAGTTGTCCGCCCATAGAGCATTCCCTTCCCTATCATTTCCGCGTTTTTGGAATGCTGACCGGTTTTGCGGCGCGCAACAAGACCAGCCTCACGCCATCCGTGACAAATGGGCCCCTCAAACGCGATACTGGTGCCCGGTCCGCCGGAGTGGACCACTCGAAAAACAAGACATGGAGGGTCCCATGACCGGTCTGCAGACCACCTATCTGGGGGAGCTCAACGCCGATATCGAACAACCCACTATGGTTCTCGGTGCAACGCCAGAAGGCACGCGCATGATTGCGAATGTCACCGGCGGCACATTCGAAGGGCCACGGCTCAAGGGCACCTTGCCCCGGTCCGGGGGCGACTGGCTGACCATTCGGGCCGATGGCTCCTGGCGCATCGACGTGCGAGCCGCCATCAATACCCATGATGGACATGTCATTTATGTTACCTATTACGGCCGGCTCGTGATGTCGCCAGCGGCCATGGAGGCGAGTGGCCAGGGCGTCGCCTTGGGCGACCTTGATCCGTCAACCTACTATTTCCGCACCGCTCCCCTGTTTGAAGCGGCCATGGACGGTCCTTATGCCTGGCTGAACCATGTGGTGGCTGTCGGGATGGGCCAACTGCAGAACGGCGGCGTGAAATACACAATTTATCAGGTCCTGTGAGGCCATGCCGGAGCTGGGATTTCGGACGGACTTTCCGTATGCCATCAAAGTTATCGAAAAGCTTCGCATTCCGCTGGCGGATGGGGTGAGCCTTGCGGCACGCCTGTGGCTACCGGAAAGTGCCGACCCTGTTCCTGTTCTCATCGAAATGCACCCCTACCGCGCCGGGGACCTTTTCCGGCGCGTCGATGGGCTGAATGCGCCCTATTGGGCCGGCCATGGCTATGCCGTATTGCGGGTCGACTTGCGCGGATCTGGCGACAGTGGTGGTCTGCTGACGGACGAATATACGGCCCAGGAGATTGAGGATGGGGCGGCGATTGTGGCCTGGGCGAAGGCCCAGTCCTGGTGCGACGGCGCCGTTGGGCTGACGGGATTGTCCTGGCCCGGCTTTACAGCCTTGCGCGTTGCGGCCCGTCACCCGGACGCGGTCCAGGCCCTCATGGTCACGGGCGTCTCTGATGATGGTTTCGTTACGGATATTCACCATCTGGGCGGCGTGCCTTATGTGGCGCGGGTGAGTTGGGCGGGATTCATGCTGGCCCTGAATGCCATGCCGCCCGATCCCAGCCGATTTGAGGGGGACTGGCGCGCGGCGTGGCAGGATCGTTTGACGGCGAACCGGTCCTGGCTCGTGCCCTGGCTGGCCCACCAGACCCGTGACGGCTTTTGGCATGAGAAGGCCGTATTCGGTCCGGCGCGCCAATCGACGACGCCCCTGCTGGTGCTGGGCGGGCTCGCCGACAAATACAAGACCCCCACCCTGCGGCTCCTTGCCGGATGGCAGGGACCTCACCGCGGCATCCTTGGCCCCTGGGAGCATATCTTCCCACACCTTGCCTCCCGCCAGCCCGCCATCGGCACCCTCCAGGAAGGCCTGCGCTGGTGGGACCACTGGTTGAAGGGCAAGGAGACGGGCGTCATGGAGGAACCTGCGCTGCGCTATTGGCAGGAAGGGCCGGTCCCATCTGAGACGCGCTGGACCGGCGTCACCGATTGGCCTTTGCAGACATTGCCCCACACAACATTCACCGCATCGGGTACGGACCAGTTGACGCCCTCGGACGAAGCCGGTGGCGCCGGAGGCACCATCACCCTGTCCGGTGCGGCGAGCATGCAAACCGCTCTGCCCGGCGAAGATCCCTATGATGACGGATCCCGTCCAGCCTCCCTGGAGGACATGACTGCGGCGGGCGGGCATATGCTGACCAGCGCGCCCCTGGCAGCACCCGTCACGCTCCTTTCGGTTCCTGTCCTGCGGGTCGATGTGCGGACGGATGGCACCGGTGGGCAGTTGGCGGCCTGGCTGCTTGATCTGGCGCCGGATGGATCGGCGATGCTGGTCACGCGCGGGGCCCTGAACCTTGCCTTCAGCGTTGGATTCGACAGTATCCGTCCACCCGGTGCCGGTGAAGACCGCTCCGTCGCCCTCGCCCTAGATGTGGCAAGTTGGGTGTTCCCGGCGGGTCATCGAATTGTGCTGGTGCTCGCGGCCCAGGCCTGGCCGATCCTCTGGCCGTCTCCCCTTGGCACGGATGTGACGCTCGACCTTGCCACCTTGAGCCTGGACCTGCCGCATGCCCCGGCCTCAACGGCTCCCGTTGATTTTCCGCTTCCGGAGAGTGCCATACCCGGTGCCACGGGGGCCATGAAATGGCTCCGCTTGGAGGACAAGGCCCTGCCGCCGGCGGCACAAGGCACCCAGATCAGCCGCGGCACACGATTCGCGGCCTATCACATCAATGCCACGAATACGGACCTTCTGCTCCATGGGCGTTCGGATCTGGAACTGATGGAGAGCGGCCGGCAGGCGCGGGCCACAGAGCACTGGCGCGCCTGCCTCGAACGGCCCGGCTGGTCCGCAGACGTGACCGCCTCCACCTCTCTTGTCAGTACGCCCCAGACATTCCAGATCACCTGGTCCGTCACGGCGCGGAACGCTGGCCAGATCATTCACGATGCGAATGACACCGTGAATGTGCCCCGGATCGCCTACTGATCCGTATCAGGACGCATCGTGCCATAGCGTGGAAAGGGCAAGGTCCATTTGAACCAGATGGCCGCGAGCCGCAGGGCAAGGCCCACCCCCAGCCCCGTCAAGGCTCGCACGTCAAAGCCCAATGCGGCGGGCAACAGAATATAGGTGCCCCCGCCTGCCAGGCCGGCCGTGATATAGATCTCCTTACGGAACAAAATGGGTTGCTCGCCGCAAATCACATCACGAATAAGACCGCCGAACGTCGCGGTCATGGCCCCGAACAGCACGGCCACAACGGGATGAGCATCAAGGGCCTCGGCCTTCGCTGCCCCCAGCACCGCAAACAAGGCAAGGCCCGCCGCATCGGCATAGAGCAGCCCCGTCATGGGCCGGTCGATCACCAGCCGATGGGCCAGGCTGACAACCACGCCGCAGCCCATGCAGATGAGCACATTTGTCGGATCCCGAACCCAGGAGACCGGGAGGTCCCCTAGCAAAAGATCACGGACAGTCCCCCCTCCAACACCCGTCAGGGCGGCGATGAAGGTGACTCCGACAATGTCCATGCGTTTGCGCAAAGCCATCAAGGCCCCGCTTATGGCAAACACACCCGTGCCCACAAGCGCGAAAATGGTCAAAGTCTGATCGACCAAGGTCATGATCCCTCCTCTTTTTTACAATGTTGTTCATAAATGGCTGTGGGCCTCTAGCGGCCTGTCAACGGGGGCGGAAGAATGCTAAGACCTGCGGCGGGGTTTGGGGGAGCCTGGCGGCCTGATGGTCTGAGCGCGCCTTGGGGACACGCGCCGCGCCGGGCGTGTTTCTGGAGGGCCCGGAACACGGGCCTGAAATGCGAGAAAGGCAGAACGTGGCGACCGGAAACCAGGGACAAACAGCGCTTTCTGTTTCGGATGCCGGGCGGTTTTTGCGCCGAGCAACCTTCGGCCCGTCCTATGCCGACTTGAAATCCGTGCAGGACCTCGGGATCGAGCGCTGGCTGGCCGGCCAGTTCACCGCGCCGCGCCTCGACAGCCATGCCGCCTTTATCGAACGGGGCGGCCCGCCGAGACGCACCAGGCAGAATCCCAAGGAGCGGTTCAGCTTTTTCGAGACCTTCTGGTACCAGGCCGCTTTGGGCGAAGATCAACTGCGCCAGCGTATGGCCTTCGCCCTGTCCCAGATCTTCGTGGTGTCTTTTGAAGAACCCTCCCTGTCCAATGATCCAAGATCGGTCGGCCATTACATGGACATGCTGGCCGACAACGCGTTTGGCAATTTCCGTACACTCCTGACCCGGATCGCCTTGAGCCCGGCCATGGGCGAATATCTCAGCTTCATCGCCAATGAACGGGCCGATCCCAATTCGGGCCGTCAGCCGGATGAGAATTTCGCCCGGGAGGTCATGCAGCTCTTCACCATTGGTTTGTGGGAGTTGCAGCCCAATGGCCAACCGAAACTCGACGCCTCCGGCGCACTGATCCCGACCTATGGCCAGGAAGACATTCGAGGCATGGCCCGGGTCTTTACGGGTTGGAGCTGGGGCGGTGGTCCGCTCACAGATGTCTATTGGCGCGGCGGGCGGATCAAAGGCCAGTCGGTGAGGCAGTGGGATGCTCCCATGAATGTCTGGCCCGACAAGCACGAATTTGGGGCCAAGACCATTGTCGGCGGCATCAAGATCCCCAGAGGCGCAAAGGCCGAGGACAGCATGGCCCGCGCCCTTGACGTCCTGTTTTACCATCCGAATACGGCACCATTCATCTGCCGCCAGTTGATCCAGCGATTTGTGACCTCCAATCCGTCCCCAGATTATGTGCAGCGCGTGGCACAGGTCTTCGCCGACAATGGCAACGGTGTGCGCGGTGACCTCGCGGCAGTCATTGTGGCCATTCTGCTCGACCCTGAGGCCTGGTGGCCAACAGGTCAGGTCCCGACCGCCGGCAAGCTGCGGGAACCGGTTCTGCGGATCGCCCAATGGATGCGAGCCTTTGGTGAGCCAGCCTGGTTCGAGAGCGAGCCCCTGGGCCGATCATTCTCCCTGCTTGCTGGCGCCATCGGCCAGCAGCCCCTTCAGGCACCGAGCGTATTCAATTGGTACACACCGGATTTTGCACCCGCGGGCGAGATCGCCTCTGCCGGTCTCGCCGCACCCGAATTCAAGCTCTATGACGACAGCGCGGTCGCCGGCTACACCAATACCGTGGTCAAAATCGCCCGGCGCGGGATCCCCGGCTTCAAGGGCCGGCGTCACAAGACAACACTTTCCTATCCCCTGTTTGGCGACCTTCCCAATGATCCGGACCAGTTCGTCACTCTGCTCAATCAGCTTCTGTGTGCGAACACTTTGTCTGCGGAAAGTTTTGCTTTGATCCGGGACGCCATTGCCTCGATCCCTGAGACAGGCCGCGAGGAGCGGATCTGGACCGGGATCGCCATGACCATGCTGGCGCCGGACTATATGGTTGAGACGTGATACGGGAGCGAAGGCTGACACCCATGTCCCAGAGACACAAGACGACACTCCAGGGTCTCACCGACGAACGGCGCCGGACGGCCCTCAAGCAGATGGCTGCTCTGAGCGCCTTTGCTGGCTCCGGTTTCGGCGGCGCCCTCGCCGCCCTCGCCGCCCCCGCCAATCGGGATGCGGTGGGTGCACCCTATCGGGCCCTGGTCTGCCTCTTCCAATATGGCGGCAATGATCACGCCAATTTCCTGCCCCCCCTCGACAATGACCGCTACCGCGTCTATGCGCGCCACCGGGAAAATTTGGCCCTTGACCGTGGCAAGCTCCATTCCTTGCGGCCGCGTGCCGGCATGGATCCAATGCTGGGTATTCATCCGTCTACACCCAATCTGGCAAAGCTGTTCGAGGCCGGCGAGGCCGCAACCGTCCTGAATGTGGGGCCGCTCGTGGTGCCTACCACCAAGGCGGATTGGGACAACGGGCGCGTGCCCGTACCGCTCCAGCTTTTTTCCCATTCGGACCAGCGACGCGCCTGGTTCGCGGCAACCCCGGCGACCCTGTCGGACACGGGTTGGCTTGGCCGGCTCGCTGATCTGCTGGAGCCCCAATTTAATGGTGCCAGCCCTGTGGCATCCACCATCACCACCAAGGGCATGGAGCTGATCCTTCAGGGCAACACGGCCCGCAGCTACAGCCTGAGCCGGAAGGGCGCACCGTCCATCTGGGCCCGGACCAAACTCTTTGGCAGTGAACGCAACGCCAGGGCCCTCGAAGCCCTGATGACCCGTCCGAACCCGCATCTTCTGGCCGGCGCCGTGGCCCAGCAGAACAGCCGGTCTTTCAAAAGCGGCGATCTTTATCGCGCCGCCGCCGCACGCAGGCCCGTCAATTTAAACACCTTCCCCGACACAAAACTCGGCCAGCAGCTTGGCAATATTGCCCAGTCCATTTTTGCGGCAAGCGATCTGGGCCACCGGCGTCAGGTGTTCTTTGCCGGGACGGGAAGCTGGGATTTCCATGCTGGCCTGCTTGACCGCCAGGACGCACTTTTGAGCGAGACGGACGAGGCCGTGTCCCATTTCCGCAGCGTTATGCAGGAGGCGGGCCTGTGGGACAGCGTCACCGTGTTCACCGCAGGTGATTTCGGACGGGCCCTGCTTGGCAATGGTCGGGGCACAGATCATGGCTGGGGCGGGCATCACATGGTGTTTGGTGGGTCGGTTGCGGGTGGGCGCTATGTGGGCCAGATGCCGGAAATTGGTCTCGGCACGGCCGAAGATGCCGGTGAAGGCCGGCTGATCCCAACCCTGTCCATGTCCCAATATGCGGCGGAACTGGTGCGGTGGCTGGGGGCGAGCGCCGAGGCCATCGATCTTGTCCTGCCGAACCTGCAATATTTCGATCGCACGCCGCTCGGCCTGTTCCGGTAGTCCCAGCGTTGGGACACCAGCCGCGTCTCAGGTCAATCGAGCGAAACCGCACCTGCGCCGTGGCAATGGCATTCCACGCCAGACTTTCGATCTCTTCCCCAAGAAGCGCGAATGGCGCTTCACCGACGGCGCACCAGATCAGCTCGTGAAAACCCTGCGCGGAATGGCTCAAAGCGTATTCACGCACGCCGCAATGACCGGCTGCGAATATGACCTATTGCTGCGGCGGTGCGCGAAAGGCGCCACGACCGAGATTGGGCTTTTTCAGAATCAGCTCGTCGGTCGTGTAGTCAAAATCCATGATCCGCAGGCGTTCGACCTTCGCAAAATCCTCCGCCCGCTTCGGTGGTGCCAGCGACTTCACATGGGCAAGCAGGCGGTCATCATCGCCGCCAAAGACCTCTTCCTTGTACCATTCGTAGAATTCGGACACCCGGATCGTCCGTCCCCGGGGCTTCACGGTGTCCTCCGAAGCCACGAAGGCACGGGCCAGGGACTCCAGATCCAGATAGACCGTGTCCCCATGAAACGCCTTCGGATTGAGACCCGGACCGCCCTTGGCGCCCTGATACAGTCCGTATAGCACCAGGGGATCGTCCCAATGGGCAAGCACGATCTTGTCCTCAATATCCTGGATGGACACGAGCACACCTTCGACCTGAACCCGCTTGATGGTCCAGATACCGCCTGGCTCCTCACGTGTACCGCGTTCGTCGTCGACCTTTTTGCCGCGGCGTGATTCGAGCATCCCCTCAATGACCATCCAATTGTGCAGATTGAGCCAGTAGGCAAGTTGATGCTCCCGGCTCAGTTTCGTGACGGGCACCCGCTCCAGATAATCCCGGTAACGCCGCAGAACGGCCATGCCCTCAACGCCCATACGGGAATAGGTCAGCATGGCACGGGGGCCGCGCCGCTCCGAAAAGGCCTTGAGGAACTGGTCGACGGGCGTGTAGTCGGGCTTGGCGGTGCTGTTGGGGTCGAAAGTGGCGAATTTGTCGTAGTTGCGGGCTTCTGGACCCATCATGGATGCCTGAGCCGTGGCGGCGCTGGCAAAAAGGCCGGTGCAAACGGCCAAGGACGACAATGCGAGCGCAAAGGCAGCGCGGCGCGCAAACAGCGACGACAACATGGCTCTAATCCCCTGTAAATCCTGACTTCGCAGCATCGGCCCCGCGTCTTGGTTCGGAGCGGTCGCCGGCGCGTTATCGTTTGGTTCGCTGGGGAGAGCCTAGCAAATCAAGCCGCTCGGTGCACAAGGTTAGGATCGGCGGATCATATAGGGGCCAGGATCGACGGCGCGCACACCCCGGCGGACCTCGAAATGGAGCTGGGGCTCGTCCACGCTGCCCGAACTCCCGGCCCGGCCGATCATCTGGCCACGGCGCACCTGGTCCCCTTCGCGCACGGCATAGCTGTCGAGATGGGCATAGGCCGTCACGATCTCCTTGTCGTGCTTCACGAGGATGAGGCGGCCAAACCCCGGCACCAGATTGCCCCGATAGATCACGACACCATCGGCTGCCGCCCGCACCGGTGTTCCCGCGCCGACGGCAATATTGATCCCATCATTGAAGGCGCCCTTGCCCTTGGACCCATAGGGCGAGACGATCCGTCCCCGGACCGGCCAGTCGAGGCGCGGGGCCCCTTTCGGGACGGGCGGCGCGTTCCTGCTCGCAACCGCCGGCTGGGAAGATGGCGGCGTCGGGGCAATCAGGATACGGCGCGCCGGGGGGCGGTCATCATCATCGTCCCGGCCCCACCAGGCCTTGGGCCGGCTGCTCACATCCCGGATGCTCCTGGGCCGGTTCGATGGCAGGGCCGCGGGACTGCGGCCTTCGGGAATGCGCAGCTTCACGCCGGGGCGCACCTGACCCGGATTTTCGATCCCGTTCCGCTCGGCAAGGCGCTTGTGATCGACCCCGTAGCGATGCGCGATCGTGATCAGGCTCTCATTTTCGCGCACGATATGGACGGCAGGCTCCGGCAACAGCAATCGATCCCCGGGGCGCAGGGTATAGGGTGGATCGGCCCGATTGAGGTCAATCAATTCGTCAACGGAGAGGTTCAGCCGCCGCGCAATGGAGTAATAGGTGTCCCCCTTGCGTACGGTGAGGACATAATCCTTGTCGGGACGGCCACCGGGATATTTGGGCCGGCTCCACTCAAGGCATCCAGACAACAAAAGGGCCGGGGCAATCAGGCACAGGCCGGCGCCGGAGCGCAAGCGAACACGCCTGCGCGACTTCCGCACCCGTTCCCCTACCCTGCCCCAAATCTGGTCCATGGACATCGAACGCTCGCATCTGCGGATCGGATGCACCCGGTACGGCCCGGCCCCTACAACACAAGGGCCGGTGATACACGGAGGATGGATGGAGACCTGTGTGAGGATCAGTCCTCGGTGCCCATACCGTCCAGCATCGGAACGAAAAGCACGAAGCCAAGCTCCTTCATGGTGACGTCCGTTTCGGTGCGGACGACCCGGCAAAGGATCTGGTCTCCGGACGCGGGCCCAACGGGGATGACCATAATGCCGCCGACGGCAAGCTGCTCAACCAGGGTTTCCGGCACCTCCGGCGCCGCCGCCGTGACCATGATGCGGTCGAATGGTGCCAGTTCCGGCCAGCCACGGAATCCATCGCCGGGCCGCGTCACCACATTATGAAAACCCAATTGGTTAAGACGATCTTCAGCGCTGCGAGAAAGACTGCGATGCCGCTCCAGGGTGTAGACCCGCCGGGCCAAAAGGCTCAGCACGGCGGCCTGGTAGCCGGAGCCGGTGCCGATTTCGAGCACTTTATGGTGAGGCTGAACATCAAGGGCCTCGGTCATCAGTGCAACGAGCGAGGGCTGGGAGATGGTCTGGCCACATTCGATGGGCAATGGACGGTCAAGCCAGGCCTGCTGGGCAAAGACATCCTGAATGAAGGCACCGCGCGGGACCCGTTCAATGGCCGCCAGCACCCGTGTGTCCGTCACCCCAAGCCGGCGGATGGCCATCAGCAGGCGAATGGAGGACGCTTCGGTGCTCTCGTCCCCGTCGCCGGGATCGCCGATTGGACCGTGCGTCGTGACGTCGTCACTGCCCATGTCGTCTCCTGCCAAGTCCCGTTTGGTCCGGTCCCATTCCGCAAGGATATGCATGGTCACGCGCCTTCGCTGGCCTTGATCCCCTGATGATCCGCTAAGGGTCAGGGCGGTCCGCCGTTGAGACGCTCCCCGGCACTCACCACAAGATTGGGATAGGTGAGGTCCAAATGCAGGGGCGTCGCCGTTATGCGCCCCTCATAGATGGCCCGCAAATCCGTGCCTTCCGGAGGATTTGAAAGCTGACGGCTGAAGCCGAGCCAGAAATAGGGGCGCCCCCGCGCATCCTCACGGGCATCGATAAACAAGTTATTAACATCTCGCCGCCCCTGGCGAGTCACCTCAAAGCGGTCCACATCCTCAGGCTCGGCATCGGGAAAATTCACATTCCAGAAAATGCCGGGCGGCCAGTCGAGATCAAGCAGCGCCGCGACGACCCGGGCCCCGAAATAGCGTGCGGTGTGCCAGGGCACGGGGTCGGGAGCCCCTGCCTCGCCCTCTCCCCGATTGCGAAAACCATAGGCCTGGGAGAGCGAGATCGACCGGATACCAAGGGTGCAGCCCTCCATGGCGCCGGCGACGGTTCCTGAATAGGTGACATCATCTGCGATATTGGAGCCCCGGTTCACACCAGAGAGCACGAGATCCGGCTTCTTGTCCGTCAGCAGATGTTTGACCGCCAGGCTGACACAGTCCGTGGGCGTGCCACTGACAGCAAGGCGCATGGGCGCCACTTCCCGGGCCCGCAAGGGCTCGTGCAGGGTCAGGGAATGGGATTTGCCGCTTTGTTCGGTCTCCGGCGCCACTGTCCAGACGTCGTCGCTCAAGGCGCGGGCAATGGCTTCCATGACCTCAAGGCCCGGCGCCTGGATGCCGTCATCATTGGTGACAAGAATGCGCATGGAAGACGGGTCAGGCATGGGCCTCGATCCTCTCGATACCGCCCATATAGGGCTTGAGTGCCTCGGGCACGCTGACGCTGCCATCCGGGTTCTGATAGGTCTCGATGACCGCCACCATGGTGCGGCCCACGGCAAGGCCCGAACCGTTCAGGGTATGGACAAACCGTGTGCCCTTGCCCTCCGCCGGGCGATAGCGGGCATTCATCCGACGGGCCTGGAAGTCGCCGCAGGTGGAGCAGCTGGAGATTTCGCGGAAGGTGTCCT
>CAYUYV010000006.1:0-4993 GCA_964449455.1 uncultured Alphaproteobacteria bacterium
ACGACCAATCGCCTGAACCCCACCCTCAAGATCCGACGCATGCAAAATCTGGAGCGTAAAGCCGCCATCTGTGGTGTTGGTGGTGGTCACGGTCGCCGTGGGGCTGTCAGCGGCCTGGCGGAAAAAGCTTTCAGCAGTCGGGCCAGATGCATCGGGATCAAAGTAAACTTCGGAGGAACGGATATCTTCGGTCATGATGTGTCCTCTGTCCTTGTGCTTTTCAAAGTCGTTCATGTGCGGCGGCTTTATGGATCCATCCGCCAGGGTCTCCAGAGCGCCGCCAGTCCCTGCCGCGGGAGGCTTTTTCCGCCGCTGCGTAACCGGCACACGCAAAAAGGGACCAACCCTCGAAAGGACTGATCCCCGAAACTCAACTCAGCTCAAAAAAGATGCGGCGGCGCGGGTTTGTGCCCGGTCCAACCCATGGTGCTGGATGCGCCACGCCGTGTGTCATGCCACCCCGTCCATTCCCCAAGCCGGATCTTTTCTCCGGTCTTCTGTCCAGATCTCCAGCGCCAGGGTCTGTGCATCCCTGGCGGCGCACAACCTGTAGCTGTGGCATGTGACGAAGCCCGGACGACGGGATCTTCACCACATGTTGTCGACCCAGAACGAAACATACCACGGTGACGCTTCCATGACAGTCGGGTCGCGGCTGCTCAAGATCCCGTGATTTCAAGGCTTAGGAATTCGCAAGGGCGGTGGCGGCGTTCAAGATTGGGGCGCGAGCAAGACCAGCATGCCCCCCGTCGGCTCTGGTCCCCTGCCGGCTCTGGTCCCCTGCCGGCTCTGACCCCCCCCTGCCGGCTCTGACCCATTGTCGGTCTTCCGCGGCCCTTGATCGCCCGTTACCTTTCCGACACGGGCGACACGCAACCGGAAGAAAGGCGGCGCGGGCGATGACGGGGTCCCACAGTTTTCGCACCCATCTGGAGGCTCGGCGCCTGCCGGTTCCTCTGAGCACTCTGACGCCGGCGTATGTGGGGCTGACCCCGCCGGCGCTCATGGATCTGTTCGAGAGCCAGCTGCTCAGTCGGCATCTCGATCTGGCGGCACGCCGGCTCGCCAAGGATCGCAAGACCTTCTATTCGATCGGCAGTTCGGGCCATGAGGGCAATGCGGCCCTGGCTAGAGCCCTGGTGTCGTCGGACATGGCCTTCCTGCACTACCGCTCGGGGGCTTTTTTGCTGGAGCGGGCCCGGACAATGCCCGGGGCCACGCCGGTCTGGGATATGGCCCTCTCCTTTGCGGCGAGTGCTGAAGACCCCTGTTCCGGTGGCCGCCACAAGGTTCTGGGATCAAAGGTCCTCAACATTCCGCCCCAGACCTCGACCATTGCCTCCCATCTGCCCAAGGCCATGGGCGCGGCCTATGCCGCGGGGCTTGCTAGGGGACTGCGTAAGGCGGACACGGCGATCGGGCCCGATGGCATTGTGTTGTGCAGCTTCGGGGATGCCTCCGCGAATCACTCGACAGCGCAAGGAGCAATCAACGCCGCATGCTGGACGGCGTTCCAGGCCATTCCCATGCCCCTGCTTCTGGTGTGTGAGGATAACGGCATCGGCATTTCGGTACCGACGCCCAAGGGCTGGATCGAGGCGGCCTTTTCGGCGCGGCCGGGCCTGACTTATCTGCAGGCGGATGGACGCGATATGCTGGACGCCTGGCGGGGCGCTTGCGAGGCCGTTGCCCTCACGCGGCGCCGGCGCTGTCCGGTTTTTTTGCATATGCGTATGGTTCGACTCATGGGCCATGCGGGCTCCGATGTGGAGACGGCCTATAGAGAGCGCAGCGTCATTGAGGCTGAGGAGCTGCAGGATCCGCTGCTCCACGCGGCGCGGGTCATCCTGGATGCGGGGCTTATGGATCTGCGCGGCCTCCTCGATTTTGACCAGCAGACGGGTGATCGCGTGGCCCATGTCATGGAGGCGGCCGGCACAAGGCCCCACCTCACCACACCCGAAACCGTGGCCGAGCCCTTGATCCCGGCGCCGGATGGCCCCTGGCGTGTCGCTGGCCCGCCCGTTCCCATGGCGCAGGACAAGGCCCAGGCCATCCGGGCCATTGATGCCAGAGCCCTCGAGACGCCCCAGCACCTCTCCCGCATCATCAGCCTGACCCTCACCGAGCTGATGATCGAGGATCCCAACATAGTCGTGTTCGGCGAGGATGTGGGGCGCAAGGGCGGTGTCTATGGGGCCACCGCGCGTCTACAGGAAAAATTCGGTCCACGGAGGGTCATCGACACGCTGCTCGACGAGCAATCCATTTTGGGCCTTGCCATGGGTCTCGCACAGAACGGCTTTCTGCCGATCCCCGAAATTCAGTTCCTGGCCTATGTGCACAATGCGGAGGATCAGATTCGCGGGGAAGCGGCGACCTTGTCCTTTTTCAGCCGGGGGCAATTCGCCAATCCCATGGTCATCCGTGTGGCGGGGCTTGGCTATCAAAAGGGGTTTGGGGGTCATTTCCACAATGACAATTCGCTCGCCGTATTCCGCGATGTGCCAGGCCTCACGGTGATCTGTCCTTCGAGCGCGGCCGACGCTCCAGGTCTGCTGCGCCAGGCCGTGCATCTTGCCCGGGAGGAAGGCCGTGTCGTGATTTTCCTGGAGCCGATCGCCCTTTACAGTATGAAGGACCTCATCACCGAAGGCGATGGCGTGATGGCCGCATCCCTGCCCGATGCAGGGGCGCTCCTGCCGGCAGTGGGGACTCCCGGCGTTTTCGGGGATGGCACGGATATCGCCATCGTGACCTATGGCAATGGCACTTATCTGGGCCGGCGGGCCATGGTCCGTCTGTCATCGGAGCATAAGGTTTCGGCTCGTGTGGTGGATCTTAGATGGCTCAAACCGCTCCATATGGACCGGATCCTTGCCGCGCTCGGCTCGGCACGTGCCGTGCTGATTGTTGATGAATGCCGGCGCACCGGATCTTTGAGCGAGGAAGTCATGGCCTGCCTGCATGAGCGCGGCATCGGTCGGCCCATGGCCCGGATCACCGGTCAGGACTGTTTCATTCCCTTGGGTCCGGCGGCGACGAGCGGTCTGCCAAGTGAGATGGATATCATTGAGGCCGCCCTGCGGCTCACTGCGGGGGAAGGGGCAACATCATGAAACAACGCGTGGTGTTGATCTGTCCGGGGCGAGGCACCTATGGCCGGGATCAGCTTGGCTATCTGAAACGTCACCATGCTGACAAGGCGGCGCTTCTCAATGTCATTGATGCCCATCGGGCCGCACACGGACGCCCCGGCATCCGCGCGCTCGATGAACGGCCTTCGTTCCGTCTTGATGTCCATGCGGTGAGCGAAAACGCTTCTGCACTGATCCATGCCTGCGCTCTGGCCGATGCCGCCGACATCGACTTGGAGCGCTTCGAGATCGTTGCCGTCACCGGCAATTCCCTGGGCTGGTATCTGGCCCTGGCGGCCGGCGGCGCGCTGGCACCGGAAAATGCCATCACTCTTGTGGACACGATGGGCGCGCTGATGGCCAAGGACGGGGTCGGAGGCCAGATCCTCTATCCGATCGTCGATGTGACCTGGCGCCCGAGCCCCGTTCGTATCGGCGCCATAGAAAGAGCCATGGCGGAGGCCGAAAGGGCCACTGGCGGTCGTCTCTATATCTCCATCCGTTTGGGCGGCTATGCGGTGATTGCGGGCGAGGAGGAGGCCCTTGAGCATATGGGGCGCTCCCTTGACCCCATCGAAGGGCGCTTTCCCTTGCGTCTGGCCCATCACGCCGCTTTCCACACGCCCCTGCTTGCGTCGGTGGCAGAGGAGGCGCGCCGTCTGCTGTCCCCTGAGCTGTTTCAGGCGCCCCGGATTCCGCTCATCGACGGGCGCGGCGTCATCTGGCGGACCGCGGTGCCCGATCGCGACTCACTCTACAGATACACGCTGGGCGAGCAGATCACGCAAACCTATGACTTCACGCGGGCCGTGGAGGTTGCCGTGCGGGAATTTGCGCCGGACCGGATCATCATTACAGGACCTGGCGCATCGCTGGGAGCGCCGGTGGCCCAGATTCTTCTGTCCATGGGCTGGTATGGGATTGGCTCGCGGGAAGCGTTTGCTGAGCGCCAGGACCGTGATCCCCTCATTCTCTCAATGGGGTTTGAGGAGCGCCGTTCCCAGGTGACGGGGCGGGCCCCGTGATGGGCCAGGCCCCGTGATGGGAACGGCACGCCGATCGCTCCGTCTAAGGTCAGGCGATTGGATCAGAACGGACCAGGGCGACGCCAGGGCCACGGCCGCAACGGATTCGCCAGATGATCTGAGAGCGGGGGGTGCCCCGGTTCCCCGATCCCTGCCATTTGGCCTGCGTCCGGCGATTTAGTGTATACGGATGGATGATTGGGCGGGTGCTGACAGGTCGCCGGCGATCAGTTTGACTGGGATGAAGCCCGCGCGGCGAGACGGCAAGGGGTCCGGCATGGTCAGACGGGTGGGCTCGCCTGAAACCGGACAATTGGGCCTTTGCAGGGTGTTAAATTTCTGCTAGCACAAAATCTAAACAGGTGAGGAAGTGGTGACCGTTCTACCTGAAACTGTCTTCTTGAGCGATCGTCTCATCATCATCTGCCTTATTTTGAACGCCTATTGGGCTCTTGTTTACTTGTGCTGGTGCTGCGGACCCACTTCACCATCCACTGGCGACTTGACGGGGACGCGGCACGGCCGTTCGGCGGCATCTGGGCCGGACATGGTATGCAGCGCGCCCCACGGTCCCCGGATCAGCCCGCGTGATGACGGCACCTGCGAGATCTGCATGGTTTTGTCCTTCTGGGGGGCGCGCTTCTGGGGTTTGCCGTTCTTGGGTACGCCGTTCTGGGGTACGCCCCTCTGGACGTCTGGCACATGCAGTATGGATGTGTCGCGCGCCGTGATCGGCGCTCTCCAAGGTCGTCGCGACCAGGTTTGCCGGGACCAGGTTCGCCGGGACCAGCAGGGGCGCCGGGACCAGCAGGGGCGCCGGGACCAGCAGGG
>CAYUYV010000006.1:5093-18530 GCA_964449455.1 uncultured Alphaproteobacteria bacterium
CGCCGGGACCAGCAGGGGCGCCGGGACCAGCAGGGGCGCCGGGACCAGCAGGGACGCCGCGACGGGCAGGGCAGTCCGCCTGGGGATGCGTTCAAGCGAGTGGGTAGATCTGGGATGGCCAGCCGGCTCTGTGTTCCCGGTTGGTCATGCCCTGTCCTAAAATCGGCGGCCGCGAGGGGGCTGGCTGCCGGCAGGCCTGTGCTCCCGTGGGCCGTGTCTGTCAGACGGATCTCCTCGGTCTGCGGTGATCCGGGTTCGCTCTGGCGAGGCTGGCCATGGCGATGTCTCTTTTCGGGGCCGTGGTGCCGGTGCTGCATCTGACCCGAACATGAGGCATGAAGGACACGCAAGGCCTCCGGATCCTTCTTCTGCGCCAGTCCGAAACGGGTCTGCGCGCTTTGCTCACTGGCACGAAAGTTGTAACGAGAGGACCGTCAATCGGGTTAGGGGGAACACCCCTTACGGATTAGACAACGCCAAGGGGATTTTAACTGGACGTGGGGTGTAACGATGACGATTGAGAAAACCCGCCTGACCCAAAGCCTGGGCATGCCTGATCTCAAGCTCAAAGAGATCGTGGAGGAGCAGCGCCTTCTCGAAGCGGCCTCCCGTTGGCCGATCCTGAATGATCTGGTCCGGGCCCACGAGCCGCCGCGGCGGGAGCTCAGCGTCAACCTGAAGCGTCAGGAACAGCGTATCGAATCAGATGACAGCATCATCAAACTGCGTGGAAAGCGCGCCCGTCGGTCCGTGTTCGGCACCGAAGTGCCCGCCGATGACCGGCCCCGCGCCATCGAAGCGGCGCCCGAGCCTGCCGAAGCCCCGGCGCCATCCCACCAGCTTTCCAATGTCTTTCTCCGCCTCAAGCACCGCGAAAAGCCGGCGCCGAAGTCCAAACCGGACAATAAGCTTGTGACTGTTTGAAGATCGTGAAAGGAAACAAAGCAAGATGGGTTCCGGGCAAGGCGCGAGTGATCTCCGCCTGCCCTGAATAGGGTGTAACATTTCTGTACGGTGATTGCCGCCATGGGCATCGTGAATATCAGCTCACCCAAAGGTGGAGTTGGAAAATCAACACTGGCCACGAATATGGCGGCTATATTCGCCGACAACGGCATGCGTACCCTGTTGATCGATTATGATCCGCAAAATGCCGTGCGGGTTTTTTTCAATCTCCCATTAACCTATGACGACGGGTGGTATGGCGGCGCCTCCAAACGGCACAGCCTGTTTGATCACCTTGTCGAAGTGCGCAAGAACCTCTTTTTGCTGCCTTTTGGCAAATTCGAGATCGACGCCCGCGCTCAGCTGACCATTACGGATCAGGTGTCGGAAAAATGGTTGGCGACTCAGTTACAGGGATTTCTGTCCGAAGGCTTTCTCATCTTGAACGACACGGCCGCCGGTGGCGGTGTGACCGGCCACTATGCCGCCAATGCTGCTGCCCTTGAGATCATTGTTCTTGAGCCCGATCCGTCATCCCTGGCTCTGCTCGATCCCGTCGAGTGGTTCCGGGCCGAGAGCAAGGTTCCTGTGTGCTTCATTTTGAACAAGACGGATCCGACACGCCATTTGGCGCGCGACATGGAAGTTGTCATGACGCGTCATCTGGGCCAAGACCTGCTTGGTTGCGTCCGCCGCGATCAGCATGTGCCCGAGGCCCTTGCGCGTCGCTCGCTGTTCGTGGACCAGGCCCCTAATGCGAGTTCGACGAACGACCTGTACAAGGTCGCCGATAAACTTCTTGAACGGTATGGCGCCCGGATCGGGGTGAAACTGGATGAGGGGCGGCACCAAGGCGCCGGTCTTGTCAGTTTCGCCAAAGGTTGAAGAGGGCGGGCGCCAGTCCAGGTCGTCCATCCAGGCGGGCGCTTCCGGCGGCCGCGTTGAGTTGTGTGTCAAGTTATGGTGCCTTTACCCGACTTTAATCCCCCGAAATGGGCCCTTCTTCCGTCCTTTCTGATTGGTCTGTTCCTGGCGTTGCTGGTCGTGACCACGCCCCTTGAGCCGCCGATCCAGGCGCTGGTGGGGCTCTTCGTGGTGATCGGTGCCTTTATCGCCGGGCGAATCGAAAATCGCCTCGTCGTGACCATTCTCACGGTGATCGGGTTCTTGTTCGCCAGCCGCTATATGTATTGGCGGGTCACGGAAACGCTGGATTTCGACACCTTCCTCGCGTGGTTTTTCGGCCTTGGCCTCTATGCGGCCGAGCTTTATCTCTGGGTGGTCTTGATCATCACCTTTGTTCAGTCCGTGTGGCCGCTGGAGCGCAAGCCGGTGGCGCTGCCGGACGACACGGCCCTGTGGCCCACAATCGACCTCTTCATCCCGACCTATAATGAAGACCTGGATCTGGTGGCGAAAACCGTCTATGCGGCCAAGGATCTGGAATATCCGCCTGAGAAGCTGCGCATTTTCGTGCTGGATGACGGGCGCCGGGATGAGTTCCGCGATTTTTGCGCTCGAGTCGATGTCGGCTACATCACCCGGGACAATAACGAGCATGCCAAGGCCGGTAATCTGAACAATGCCATGCGCCAGACCGATAGCGACCTCATTGGCATTCTGGATTGCGACCACATCCCGACCCGTTGGTTCCTCCAGCTCACGGCGGGTTGGTTCCTCCAGGATCCCGATATGGCGCTCGTTCAGACGCCGCACCATTTCTACAATCGGGACCCGTTCCTGAAGAACCTGTCCGCGGGCACCAAGGTGCCGCCGGAAGGCTTGCTCTTTTACGGGCTTGTTCAGGACGGCAATGATTTCTGGAATGCCTGCTTCTTCTGCGGCTCCTGTGCCCTGCTGCGCCGGGATGCCTTGGAGGGCATTGGGGGGATCGCCGTCGAGACGGTGACGGAAGATGCCCACACGGCGCTTAAGCTGCATCGCCTTGGCTGGAAGAGCGCCTTCATTCGCTTTCCCATGGCCGCCGGCTTGGCGACCGACACCCTTGGCCGCTTCATCGGCCAGCGGATTCGGTGGGCCCGGGGCATGGTTCAGATTTTGCGCTTGGACAGTCCGATTCTGGGACCGGGTCTGACCCTGGCCCAACGGATCTGCTACCTCAGCGCGATGATGCACTTCCTGTTTCCGCTGCCGCGCTTTGTGCTGCTGACAGCGCCGCTCGCCTTCCTGGTCATGGACATTCGAATCATCGCGGCCAGCGCCAGCGAGGTGTTCACCTACGCGCTGCCCTATCTGGTGATCATTGTCTATGTGAACTGGCGCATTCAGGGACGATTCCGACATACGTTCTGGTCGGACGTTTATGAGACGTCGCTCACGCTCCATCTCCTCTGGCCCACGGTGAAAACCTTCATTCAGCCCCGGGGCGGCAAGTTCAATGTGACGTCAAAAGGCGGCAGCACGGACGAGACCTATTTCGACACCCGTCTGATGGTCGGCCATATGGTCATCGTCGCCATTTTGGCTCTCGGTGTGCTCCTGGGCTTTTACAATGTCCTTCAGGACACGATGCTGCTTTACAGCGGCACAGTCGATAATCCCTTGGTGATCCAGGAGACTCGGGACCAGATTGGTTCGACCTTCCTCAACATCATGTGGGCCATTGTGAGCCTGACCTATTTCACGGCTGCCCTGGCCACGGGCCTTGAGGCATCGGAAAGCGGCATCCATCTGGTCCGCGCGCAAATGCCCGTGGTGGTTTGGCTGGAAGACGGCCGGTCCCTTGCCGGCACGGCCTCCCAGATCTCCGAAGCCGAGTTCTATCTCAATGTGCCGCGCCCGCCGGGCGATATCGGAGAAGCCATCCATATCGATGCCGAAGCCGGCAATGACCGTGTGGTCGTGCCGGCGCGGGTCGGGTCCTGGGACGGGGAGCGGCTGGTCGGCACTTTTACGCCGACGACGGAAGAAGAAGAGGCCTCTTTGGTTCGCCTCATTTTCGGACGCGGCGATGCCTGGGTCGATTGGGATCAGACCATCGAGGCCACGCCCTTCCAGTCCGCTGGCGAGATTTACGGATCGATCTGGACCTTTTCGCGCTGGGCCGGTGGCCGTGTTCGTCACTATACCTATGATCGGATCGCCGGATTGGTTCGGCCCTCCGTGCCATCTGTCGAGAAACGCAAATCGGCCAAGGCGATTTTGGAGAATGCCATGCGTGAAGCCGCCGGCCAGCGGAGTGCCCTGTTGATAGCCGGTCTTGCGGCCAGCTTGTTCCTCATTTTCGGCGCCCTGGCGCCCAGCGCATGGGCCCAGCAGGACAGGCCCTCAGCGCAGACCCTCGACACCCCGCGATTGACTGGGACCCCCCAGCGTCTTCAGCCGGCGACAGCGCCGCCGACGGAAAGCCGCCGGCCGACCGTTCCGTCAGGACCCGTGCGCCCCTTTTTCGGCCTTCCGACTGACACAAACCGGGATGTACGCAGTCTGCCGCCCCAGCCGACCGTGAGCGATGACTCCATTGTGGGCATCGACGCGACGGAGCCCCCGGCGCTGCTTGAGCGGGGCAGCAATACGCGGCGCATTGTCCTCACCCTGAGGGATCTGGGCGCCGAGCCGTCCATTCGGCTTCGCAATGGCTCCGTCCGGGGCATTCCCTTCCAGGTGCGCAGCGACGAGGTCGTGACAGAAGCGGATATTTCGCTGAACATGACCTTCGCGCCTGGCCTGCTCTCCGGGCGCAGTTATGTCCTTGTTCAAATCAATGGCGAGGGCATTCAGACGGTCGATCTCGACCCGAATTACGGCACCACCCGCACGGTTCAGCTCTCGGTCGATCCCTATCTGGTCAAAAGCAATAATGAGCTGCTTTTCGAGTTCCGCGGCGAGGGGACGGAGAAGAGTTCCTCCTGCCCTGGTGCCATCGACCAGGACACCTGGGTGCGGATTGGCCATCTCAGCAAAATCAGCCTGACCGCGAGCCGGTTCCGGGTCCGGAATGATCTTGCAAGCCTGCCCAAGCCCTTCTTCGACCCCAGCGATCCCACCAAGCTGGTCCTGCCTTTCGTGCTCGATGAAAATCCGAGTTCGACCATGCTGAAGGCCGCCGGGATTGTCGCCGCCCATTGGGGAAAGCTGGCGGATTTCCGCGGCGCCTATTTCCCCGTGAGCCAGCGGACGCTGCCTGAAAGCAATGCCATTGTGTTTGCCCGGGAGGGGGAGGGCCCAGAAGGGGTCAACTGGCCGTCCATTGATGGGCCGACCCTCGCCATTGTCGACAATCCGGGTGTGGCAAGCGCCAAGCTCCTGCTGGTCATGGGGCAGACGGATGCTGAAATCCTCGAAGCGGCCCAGGCCCTGAGTGTCAGCACCATGGGTCTGAGCGGCAGCGTGATGACGGTTTCGGGACCGGAATTGCGCCCGCGCCAGCCTTATGATGCGCCGCGCTGGCTTCCGACAAGCAAGCCGATCACCCTTGGCGAATATGTGCCCCAGGAGCGCCTTGAAGGCCGTGGTCTGACACCGGGCAGCCTGACCTTCAACTTCCGCACTTCGCCGGATATTTTTCTGTGGGCGGATAACGGCATTCCGGTCAAAGTCAATTACCGGTATTCCGCCGGCCCCTGGATCGATGCCAAGCGTTCCCGCCTCGATGTTCTGATCAATGATGTCTATGTGGACAGTCTGCCCCTGGAAAAGGACAGCTTCCAGGATCGGATCGATCGGATCACACTCAATGACACCACAATGAACCAGGGCGTCGTGAAGATCCCCCTGTTCCAGGTCGGCGGCCAGAATCAGCTCCAGTTCTTCTTCGACTTGCAGCCGGTGCGGGACCAGAATGATTGCGTCGATGTGGTCCCGAAAGACCTGCGATCCGTGATCGATGTCACCACGGAAATCGATTTGAGGCCGATCTACCGTCAAACGCGGATGCCGAATCTTGCATTCCTCACCCAGGCTGGCTTTCCGTTCACCCGTTATGCGGATCTTTCCGAAACGGCTATCGTGATCCCCAATGCCATGCGGCGCGATGAGATTGAAGCCGTGCTGGCCCTGATGGGGCTGTTCGGCGCGCGCACCGGCTATCCCGGGTTCAATGTTGACATTCTGACGGCCAACCAAATCAACAATGGCCGGGACAAGGATCTGATCTTGATCGGGTCTTGGGAGCGCCAGCCCTTGATGCGGGAATGGGCAACACGATTTGGGTTCCGCCGGGAAGACAATGCTGTGGTGGTCCCGGGGGCCCGGGAGATTGAACTGTCAACGGGGTCCATTTCGAACTGGATGTCCGAGGCTGGGCTTGTGGACCAGGTCAGTGTGCGGACCGCTTCCCTTAAGGCGGGGATGGTCAGCTTCCGTTCACCGCTCAATCTTGATCGCACGGTGGTGGGTCTCCTGAGCAGTGAGGGCAGCGACCTGCGCCAATTGCTTAACGCCCTCACATCGCCCGATCTCAATCCACGGATCCAGGGCGATCTCGTGACGGCCCAGGGCGATACGGTCACGAGTTACCGGGTGACCGACCGCTATTATGTAGGCCAGCTCCCCTTCATGATCTGGCTGCAGTGGTTCCTGTCGGACAAACCCGTCGCCATGATCGGGCTGGCCAGTTTCGCTGGATTACTTCTTGGTTTTCCAATTTTCACATGGTTAAGGTCTAGTGCAGCCCGGGCGCGAGATCAGTGATCCAATGTCCCCTTCAAGGCGGTCCGGAGAGTGGTCCGGATCGTGCCTGACGCGCATCGCGCGTGCGGGCGCAAGAGGGCGTGAACGAAGGGTCCATCGATCTCAATCCACGGCTCATGGTGGACCCTGCTGGGGTCAGGGGCATGAATTGAGGTTTGCGGAGACGGCTTATGTTTGAGTATCGGATGCCACGTCCCAGCCTGAACGCTAAGCAGGAGCGTTCTGAACCAGTCTGTTCCCACCGGCCTGTCAGGACCCCTGACACCGCCCGTCGAAGGACGCGGCGATGGTCCGTCACCGGAACGGTTTTTCTTCTGTCCTCCGTATTTGCCTTCGCCCCCGCGCCGGCGCTTGCCAATCATCCTGTTCTCTCAATGGTGGGTTTCCAGGCCCTCGACCGTGTGGGATCGGGCATTGACCCGCTGGAGCCTGAGCCCAAGGCACCTGAAGCTCTTGAGGCCCACCTCCTCTCCCAGTCCAAATTCTGGGAAGACCGCTACAATCAGACAGCGGCCTATGAGGCGCTCCAGAAGCTTCTCAATATTGACGATAAGAATGAGATGGCCCTGTTCCATCTGGGCCGGCACAAAGCCAAAAGCGGTGATATTGAAGAAGCGCGTCTTTACGTTAGCCGGCTCCAGGAATCCAACGGTTCGCCGGATCTGATCGAGCGCCTGACCCTTATCATTCGTCTGTATCAGGATCAGGGCGAGTTTCTGACCCAGGCGCGCAATCTTGCGCGGGACGGGCGGATCGAGGAAGCCCTGCAACGCTATGCGGCGATTTTTGGCGACTCTCCGCCACAAGGTGAGCTGGCTGTCGAGTATTACCACACCATGGCCGGCGTCGAGGGCCAGTGGGAGCGAGCCGTTGAGGGTCTGCGCCGTGAGGTGGAGCGCAGCCCGGGGGAGCGCCGAGCCCTGATCACCCTCGGCGAAGTCCTGACCTATCGCGAAGAGACCCGCCGCGAGGCCCTTGATTTGCTTCGGCCCTTTCTGAACGAGGGAACCCACTCAAAGCCGGCGGTCGATGCCTATCGCAATGGCCTGATTTGGCTGGGTGGTCGGCTTGAGGACCAGCCGATCTATGAGGACTTCCTGGAGCGCTATCCGAATGACGCAGACATCCAGGCAAAGCTGTCCCGTGTCGTCAGCCCTCCTCTGATCGACAACGCAACAGCGCTCGTCAATAAGGGCTATGCGGATCTCTTCGAAGACCGCCTTGATGCCGCCGTGACCTCGTTCAGCCAGGCTTTGCGTGAAACCCCCAATGACGCGAACGCTTATGCCGGTCTGGGCTTTGCCCGCTTGCGGCAGGAAAACTTCGCCCAGGCCGAGGAAGCCTTTGTTCGTGCCGCCGAGGCGGACGCCAAGATCGTGCCGACCATTGCCGAAGCCTTCAACGCCGCAGGTTTCTGGCGCCGCTACCATGACGCCCTTGACGCGCGGGAGGCGGGCAATCTGGAGCAGGCTGAGCAAATTCTGTTCGAGATCGTCGATCTGGACCTTGATGACGCCCATTTCGCAAAGCAGATCCTCGCGGGCGTTTATTCCGATATGGGCCAATATGCTCAGGCCGAAGAGCTCTATTTGGAGCTGCTCGAAACGCGGGGGGAGGAACCGCTCGTTGTTGCAGCCCTCGTTAATGTGCTCCAGCAGCAAGGGCGGATTGAAGACGCTGTCCTGATGGGCCGGCGCCTGTCCGCCGAAGACCGGGAAGAGCTGGGCCTTTACCGCGCCGAGGCCGTGCTTTTGCGCCAGAAAGCCCAAGAGGCCAAGGATGCCGGCAACTACCTCCTGGCGCGGCAGGAACTTGAGGCGGCCCTCAATCAGATTTCGGACGATCCCTGGCTGCAGCTCGACTACGCCCTGCTCCTCAATCAGCTGGGCGAGGTTCGCAACGCCAATGAAGTGATCCGGATCATGTCGGATCAGGTGCCACTGACCAATGAAACCAAGGTGGCGCTTTCCATCTATGCCCTGTCCAACCAGGATTTCGACCGCACCATTGAATTGCTGGAGAGCATCCCCGCGGGCGAGCGCAAATCCGGCGATCAGGACCTGCTGGCGGAAGCCAAGTTTTCTCAGCAGTTGACCGAAGCTCAGTTCGAAGCCCTGGCAGGCGACCCGGTCATGGCCCGCCGGATCCTGGCCCAGCTTCAGGCGGAAAGCCGTGAAGACACGCCCCGGCTTGTGCGGGTCGCAGATGTCTATGTCCAGGCGGACGCTTCTGCGACGGCGGTCGGCCTGCTCCAGAAGGTGCAGCGAGAAGGCGATCTGGACGAACTCGACGCGCAAACATTGCTGCGCATGGCCCAGATCCTCGGGGAAGCGGGTGAGCGGGCCGAGGCCAATGACCTCATCGCCATTCTAAAACAGCGTCCCGAGCTGCCCGACAATCTTGATATTGAATTGAGCCGTATGCGCCGCTCTTCAGTACTGGTGCGGACCCGGGAACTGATGGACCAGCGCCAATATTCCAGGGCCTTTGATGTGCTGAGCCCGTTCCTGGAGGTGGGCCGGGAAGACCCGGAGGTCCTGCGACTGGCCGGCGAACTCCATCAGCGGGCGGAGCTGCCCGAACGGGCCTTCCTCTATTACGCCCAGGCGCTCGAATTCAATGAGCGGGACATATTCGCGATTCGAGGCGCAGTGGGTACAGCGATCCAGTCCGGGGACATCACATCGGCAACGGACATCCTGGAAAGCTCCCTTAACAACATGCCCAATGAGCCTGAGCTCTATCTGTTGGTCGCGGATGTGGCCCTTGCCGCCGGTGACAAATTCGCCGCGATCCAAGCGCTTGAAGAAGCGCAGCGGATGAAGATCCGCCTGGAGAATGGCGATGATGCCTATCTGCAGACCGGCGCGCCGCGCTATCAGTTCGGGGAAAACACGTGGCTCGGGACCCTCGAACGGCGCCTGGCCAGTGCCGGCTTTGACACCGGGACCATGGTTCTGGCCTCGACCGGGCCTGTGCCCACTACGGTGCGCGAGCCCGCGCCCAAGACAGTGGATGTCGCGACGGGCCTGACCATCGGCGACACGCCAGATGTGGAGGATCGTCTCCAGCTGCGTCCCATCACGCTGGAACAGCGGGCCGGCGCGCGCAATGAAGGTACGGAGCCGGATATTCTCCTTGCACAGAACAATGCGGACACGGGCGCTGAGTCCTCCGAACGGATCCGCCGGCTCCTGCGCAATCTCGCCGATGAAGAACGCCGGCAACAACAGCAGACCCAGCCAAGCCGGCAGCAGGGCCAGGGTCGTCCGCCCCTAAACCAGTCGCCCTTGAGCAGCCGCAACCGCCGGCCTGAGCAGGTGTTCCTGGAAGATCCGTCCGAGCGCGTGGGCCGGTCCTCCGGTGTGCGCCCTCTGGCACCGCGGGACAATCTGATCGAAACCAGCTCGGCGGCCCGCTTCGAGATCCTCACACCCCCTCAGGATTCCTTGAGTGAGCGGTTGACGGATTTGCGCTGGCAGGTCGATGACGTGGCGTCGGTTTCACCCGGATTCCGGACACGGACGGGGGAAACCGGTTTCAGCGAACTCCTCGAGCTGAAAACGGATTTGCGCTACACATTTGGTTTTGGCAACAACACGGCCAACCAGCCCCGCGCCTATATCCAGGTGACACCAACCTTCCTGACGGCGCGGGGTGAACTCGACACACCCTCCCAAGTTCAGCGCTTTGGTGCCGCCGGCACAGTCCAGGGTAACCTCCTTGATGGCGCTGACACGGTGATCGACGAATTCGCAGCAGCCGGCATCGGCCTGTCGGCCGGTATCGATCGCGGTCCGTTGTCCGCCGATGTGGGGATTACCCCGCTCGGTTTCGAACGCGTCAATTTCGTCGGTGGTGTCTCTTATCTGGGCCGGGTCTCCCAGAACTGGTATCTGGGCGGAGAGCTTTTCCGCAGGGCAGTGACGGACAGTGTGCTGTCCTATGCCGGTGCCAACGATCCCACGACGGGCGAAGCCTTCGGAGCGATCACGCGGACGGGCGGCAAGATCAATGTGGTGCGTGATTTTGGCCGCGGCGGGATCTATTTCGGTGGCGGCGTGGCGGTCTATAACGGGGAAGAAACGGACCAGAACAATTATTCAGAACTGACCGGCGGCTTTTACCTCTACCCCATCCAGGAAGAGAACCGCTCCCTCCAAGTGGGCTACAACACGACCCTTTTCGGCTTTGATGAAAACCGCCGCTTCTTCACCACCGGCCATGGCGGTTACTTCAGTCCCCAGACCTTTATCTCCGCCTCAGTCCCCGTTGAATTTCGCGGGTCTACGGGGCGGGTTACCTATGGTGTCAATGGCGCCGTCGGTATCCAGTTCTTCGAGGAAGACGCGGTGGCCTTCTACCCGGACAATCCGGGCCTGACGGCAGCGGCCTTGGCCGCGCTGGAGGTGCCGGACGTTGATCCCCTTGATCCCGACGCGGAGATCATCGAGCTCGACCCGGGTTTGGAAGACAGTTTGGTCTATGACGGTCAGGAAACCGTCCAGTTCGGCTACCGGCTCGGCGGTGACGTCAATTACCGGATCGCGGAACAGCTTGAACTGGAAGGCCGTTTGATCCTCGACAATGCAGCTGACTATACGGAAACAATTGGGACATTCAGCGTGCGGTATCGTTTCGGCGGTACGGGAACCCGCGACGCCAGATAGGGGCCTTCTGTCTCAGGCGTCGGCTCACGCGGTCGAGAGGCGATTTCCGGATCACCACCGAATCCTGGCATCTGACGGGTGGCACGGGGTTTTCAAGGGAACGGGTCCAACAGGCGTTTGGGCCGTTCACGATGGTGGTGCGCGCCGGCCGTCCGTCTCGGATGCGTGCGAGGCCTGGCCCGCCTTTGACAGAATATGAGGACAATCGGTGTCCTGCACCGACCGAACACGGACCCACAGCTATGGACGAATATCAGATCCGCGCTCAACTCAAGCACAGGTTCCACCCCCAGTGGCGGGACCTGTTCATCAGCATGCTCGACCAGTTCGATGATCCGCGCCAATGCGCCGAGTTCATGCGAGGCGCCGGTGCTCAGATCGCGGAGAGCGCAGATCTGGGCGCGACAAAATCGCTCAACGATCTCCAGCACGCGCTGAATGATTACTTTCTCGACACGGAATGGGGCTGGGTGACCATGGACGAGCAGGAAGATTTCCTGTGGCTGACCCATGGTGGTTTCCCGGCCATCGGCCTGGAAGTGGCCGGGCCGGAGCGGGCGATCATCCAGATTCTTGAGGGCTTTTATACAAGCCTTCTCAATCGCCTCGCAGGCACCGATGATTTCGAGGCCAAATGCGTTGAGTTTCCCTCATCGACACTGCAGGCCGTCACCATTGCCTATGGTGATCACTGAGTGCCGCCGGACCGAAACCGCGTGCCGCCGCAGGCGTAAGCCTCCGGCGGCGCCGCGGCGGTCAGAGCATGATGGTCAGGGCCACCAGTGAACTGAACATCAGCAGACTGGCGCTGTAATAGTCGTCGAACTGGCTGATGCTCGGGAAGCGGATGGCGTCGGCTTCGCGCATCCGGTTGTCCTCAAGATAGAGCGCCAGACGGACCAGCCGGCGTGTGGCGAGGAAGCCGTTTGAGGCCCTATAGGACGCCGTTTCTCCAGTGATTGCGTCGATCCAGCTCGGGGGAGGGGCGTCGCGGGGATAATCATCCCACGCGTCCTCGAAGCGCGCCAGATAGCTGCGCGCCGTATGCCCGCCCCAGGCCAGATAGATCGGCACCCGGATGGCATCATAGCCAAAGCGGGTCGGCCAATCGGGCGCCGGTGTCAGGGTGCCGCGGGATGTGAGCGCGATCCAGTCCACAGGAAGCTTCTTGTTGCCGAAACTGGCGCTCTTCACCATGGACAGGCAGCCCTGATAGGCTTGGCGCCAGACCGGCCGCTGGGTGTGGTCCGCGATGGCATCAAGGGCGGGAAAGAGGCAATAGGACGGATTGAGGATCCGCACATTGCCCGCCGCGAATCCCTGAACCCCCGGCAACAACAGGACCTGGCCAGCAAAACGATCAAGCACCAGGCGCTCAAGGGAATTGATGATCTCGTCCGCCTGGGCCCTATAGACCGCGTTCTGCCACAGCTCTGCGCCCAGAAGCAGGGACCAGGCAATCAGCAGGTCGCCATCGGTCGCGTTGTTGGGATCGGGGACAGGGCCCTTAGGGTCCTTGATATCCCATTTCCAGGAAAACAACCGGTCCCGCCGGCGCAGATTGCCGCGGGTCCAGTCCCAGATGAGATCGAAGGTCTTGCGGTCATTGGCGAACACGGCAAAGAGCATGCCCGTGCCCTGACCTTCCGTATGGGACACGCCGTCATTTCCGGTATCGATGATCCGTCCGTCCATCAGCAGGAACTGCTGCTTGTATTGCGCCCATTGCCGTTTGAAGCGGCTGAGGCTCTGGGCCTCGGCCGGCACGGGCAGGGAGGACAACAGCACCAGGGCAAGGCCCAGAACCCATGTCAGACTGGCCTTTACGAAAACGGTCATAACCGGATACCCATTTGCGGCCGCGGCGGGAGCGTGGTGGGCCCATCCCGTAGCCATTGGACAAAATCACCCATTGTCAGCCGGCTGAGGCTTTGGGCCTCGGCCGGCATGCGCATCGAAACGTCGCCGGTGGGTCTGCTCCGGCTTGTCATTGTTATCGTCTTGCGGTGTTGCCGCCGGTCATGCCCTACGGCTCAGGCGCACCACGCCTTGAAGCTCCGCAAAGCGGTGCCGGGCAAAGGTCTTGCCTTTTCCCGCCAGGCATTGAGCCCCTCAAGACCGCCTGGCCTTAAGGCCTTCAAGACCGCCTGGCCTTAAGGCCTTCAAGACC
>CAYUYV010000006.1:18630-29903 GCA_964449455.1 uncultured Alphaproteobacteria bacterium
AGACCGCCTGGCCTTAAGGCCTTCAAGACCGCCTGGCCTTAAGGCCTTCAAGACCGCCTGGCCTTAAGGCCTTCAAGACCATTGAGGCCACGATCCGCTGCCCCGTACGGATCAAGACCGACGCATCCGTGACAATGGATCCATATCCTGTGTGGCACAGGTAAACCATGGCCATGTGACGGCTCAGTGATAGCGGGGCGCGCATCCTCGCCGCGCGCGCCCCATCACTGAGGGTGATCACTGAGGGTAGGGAAACCGGACCTCAACGTGGCTCGACCAGGATCACACGCCCTTCCGTGCTGTCGGTGAGCAGATAGATCCGCCCGTCCGGGCTGACCCGGACATCCCTCAACCGCTCGCCGATCTCGGCGAACAGGACTTCTTCGGAGCGCACCTGCGCCCCTTCCATGTCCAGACGCCGGACATCGCCGGGCACCAGCCCCGAGACCAGCAGATCGCCGGACCAGTCCGCAAAGGCCGGCCCGCGATAGATGTCCATTCCCGATGGCGCGATGGAGGGCACCCAGACCTTGAGCGGTTGTTCCATGCCATCGCGTTCCGTGAAGGGAGAGATCAGGGCCCCGGAATAATCGACGCCGTAAGTGATGACCGGCCAGCCGTAATTGTTGCCCTTCTCGATCAGATTGACCTCGTCGCCGCCCCGTGGCCCGTGTTCATGGGAAAAGACCCGCCCCGACTGACGGTCGACAACGATGCCCTGCACATTCCGGTGGCCCCAGCTCCAGATCGCTGCCTTCGCATCAGCCCGGCCAACATAAGGATTGTCCTCGGGAATGGTGCCGTCTTCATTCAGCCGCACGATGGAGCCCAGCTCACTGTCCAGCTTTTGAGCGTCTTCGCGATAATCGAAACCGTCCCCAAGCGTCAGGAGGAGGGTGCCGTCGCCCAGGAAATCCATCCGTCCGCCGTAATGGGCCATGGTGCCTTTCAAGGGCGAGGCCGTGTAGAGCACATCAAGGGCGGACAGGCTCGCCCCATTGAACCGCGCCCGGGCAAGCTGGGTGCCATTCGCCTCCTGCGTTCCATAGGCGTAGGTCAGATACAAAAGCGCATTGCTCGCAAAGTCTGGATGGGGCCTCACCTCGAACAGCCCACCCTGGCTGCCATCGAGCACGGCTGGCACGCCGGTCACGGGATCGGGATTTAACGTGCCATTCCGAATCACGCGCAGCCGCCCAGGCCGTTCCGTGACCAGCAGGGCCCCGTCGGGCAGAAACGCGATGCTCCAGGGATGGTCGAGGCCTTCAGCCACGACTGTGTAACGGAAGCGGGGATCCGTTGATGGGATCTCATCTCCCGGTGCGGCCTGGACCGGTGCCCAGGCTGTCCACAGCATGAGGCACGCCAGCACAGCCGGCAGGTGGAAACGGGATTTGCGCAATGAGGCCCTGACCATAGACCGATCTCCCTTTGACGGGGCGCCGGCAAAGAAAGGCGCCCTGGGCGGCCCCGCCACCCATTCAGTTCTCTGGTCAGGGAAGCAGATCTGGCCCAGGATGTCAGTCCTGCAGATGCGCCTGCCCGGTGGATGCCGAGCGGTGCGCGGGGAGAGGCTTACGGGGAGAGCATCATGTCGGTCGTGAGGACGGTCTTCGGCTTTATCTTAGCTTGGGCGGTGGGCCTTGCCGTCATCAGCGTGACCCACACCCAGTTCGTCATCCACCGGATGACAGATCTTGGTGTTCCCATCTCGCTGCAGCAGCGGTTGGACTGGACCTTGACGGATCTCATCGGTCTCAATGATTTCTCGGCGCCGTCGGAAGTGCTGCCGGTCATTTTGTTCATTGCCCTGCTGGTGGGCTTTCTGGTTGCGGCCGGGCTCACCCGACTGTTTGGCGGCCTGCGCGGAGCGGTGTTTGTGGTCGCAGGCTTCAGCGCGGTGGTTGCGCTGTTGTTTGTGCTGAAAGGCGCATTGGGCCTGATGCCCATTGCCGGGGCTCGGGGAATGGTGCCGCTTCTGGTCCACGGTGGGGCCGGCATTGCGGCGGCACTGGTTTTTGTCGCGCTGACCGCAGGACCGACGCGCCGCGAAGGCTGAGGGCGGATCAGGCGGCCTTCAGACTGGTGTGGATCGTTTTCGCGGGGACCGCGCGCCCATACAAAAAGCCTTGGGCGAAGTCGCATTTCAGGGCCTTGAGAACATCCCTTTGGGCCGCGGTCTCGACACCTTCTGCGACCACAAGCAAGTCAAAGCTCTTGGCAAGGTCGATAATGGCTTTGACCAGATAATAGTCATCCCCTTTTTCGGCGATTTTCCCGACAAAGCTCCGGTCGATCTTGATCGAGTCGATCGGCCAGGAGCGCAGATGTTTCAAGCCGCCATAGCCCGTGCCGAAGTCGTCCAAGGCAATTCGGGCGCCGCGCTCGCGCAGATCCTTCAAAGACGCAAAAACCTGGTCATCCTCTTCGCCCATCACGACCGTCTCCGTGACCTCAATGGTGATGGACGTCCAGTCGAGGCCGGTATTGCCGAGGATCAGCTCCATATCCGCAACGAAATGGGAGTCCGTAAGGTCATAGGCTGTGACATTGACCGCAAGGCGCAGGGCACTCGACAAGGATTGGCGCCATGAGGCGAGATCCTGTGTTGCTTGCACGAAGAGGGCCCGGGTCAATTGTGGCGACACGGCCCGGTCCCGAAAGGCAGCATCATAATCTTGGGGCAGAATAACGCCCTTTTCGGGATGATGCCACCGGCACAGCGCCTCAAGGCCGATCAGCGATCCATCGCTCAAGGAGACCTTTGGCTGATAGTATGGAACAAACTCGTCGCGTCCGATGGCGGCCAGGATCTGGGCCCGAAAGGACGGCATATTATGTGTTGAGCACAAGTCGTCGTTGAAGGTGGTCGTCCGGTTCCGGCCGTTTTCCTTTGAGGCATAAAGTGCGACGTCCGCACTCTGATAAAGCTGCTCGAGTCGTTGGGCATGATCTGGCGCAAAGGCAAGACCGATGCTCGCCCTGCCCAATTCCGGTTTCTTCAGACGTGCCGCTGCCTCGGCGAAGCCCGTTCGCATTTTGCGCACCAAGTTTTCAATCGATTCTGCATCCACGCCTTTTTTCAGGACGATGACGGCAAACTCGTCACCACCCAAACGCCCTGCGATGGCATTCTCGTCATTGAAATTGCCCAAGACCTCTCCAAGGGCGGTCAGATAGGTGTCCCCAAAACCGTGGCCGTAGCGGTCATTGATGGTCTTGAAGTTGTCCACGTCGATCAGGATCAAACAGGCCCCTGCGTCATCGGGCAGTGCCTCAAGTTCCTCGGCCGCTTTGACGCGGAAAGTGGAGGCATTGAACAGGCCCGTCATACCGTCCCGTTGCGCCAGGAATGTGAGTGCGGCGGCACGTTTGCGGATGGCGTCCAACTCGCCCGACAGCTGCTGCTTGGCCCGGTTGGAATTCAGGATTTCCGTGGCAATCTTGGCTAGGCGTTCAAGATCGTTAAGCTGATCATCCGTAAACGTCCTGGCTTCGAGGTCAATGACACAGAGTGTGCCCACTCTCAGGCCCGGGCGGGTCTCAAGGGGCTTGCCCGCATAGGCCTGAATGCCAGGCATCTCGTTAACCAGAGTATTGTCACGAAAGCGTGGGTCCTGCCCGGCGTCCGTCACAACCATCATTGTGTCGCATTCAATCGCGTGTGTGCAGAAGGATACGGCCCGTTGGGTGCCTTTGAGCCCATCGAGCCCCACTTGTGCGGCGAAGCGTTGTTCGTCGCCCGTCACAATGGAGACAAGCGCGATTGGCGTTGCCATGACCCGGACGGCCAGCTCGCAGATGGCCTGCAGATCGGCAAGGGGGGCGTCAAACGGAATGCGCAGGCTTTCGACTTCGGCGAGCCGGTCGCTTTCGCTGGATGACGCGGGGCTATCTGGCTTCGAGCACATGCGCAGACAGTAAAGCGCGGGACATTACCGTTCATTTAAACGGGGGCGAACAAGCGCGAAGAAATTAAGGCCCCCACGGCTGCTGGACGATCCTGGATTGTCAGATCACGACTTTTTAAAGACCCGTGATTGGTCAGGAGGCGGCCTTCTCCCCTAGATTTGGACATACGAACCCGCGAATGGTGCGCTTGGTTGCTCCTCAACATGGCGTGGCACGAGGCCGCGTGAATAGGTGCCCTGTTAACCATTCGGTTCGAGCCGATAACGGCGCCCCGTTTCCCAGGAGACTGCCATGACCCTTCAAGCCTTCCGCTCCATCGCTTTCGTTTTCGCGGCGTTTCTGACGGTTTTCGCGTCCCAAGCCGCGACGGCCGCCACTGACGAACCGTTCTATAAGCCTTACACAGCCGAAGCGTTTGCCGAGGCCCAACAGGTCGGCGCCACCATCCTTGTCGATGTCTTCGCGCCCTGGTGCCCTGTTTGCAAGCGCCAGGAGCCCATTCTGGAGTCCCTTGCCAGCGAGCCGTCCATGGCTGACGTGGTTGTGTTCCGCGTTGATTGGGACAAGGACAAGGATTTCGTCCGGGCCCATAAGATCCCCCGCCAGTCCACGATCCTGGTTTTCAAAGGCGAGAGCGAAACCGGCCGCTCCGTGGCGGAAACCCGCAAGGCGAGACTGCGCGCTTTTGTGCTTGACGCTGTCGGCGCTTGAAGATCCGTACACTAACCATTTTGTTGCGAATTGAGTGGGGCGGCCCGTCACGCGCCGCCCCTTTTGCGTAACGGCTCCTTTTGCGGGCAGGCAGGGGAAAAGAGTTTAAATGTCGCCTCAGGACATGATCTTCAGCTTCGGCGCCGGCGCGCTCACGCTGCTCAATCCATGTGTCTTGCCGCTTCTGCCGATCCTCGTCGCGTCGGCCTTGCGGGAATCCGTCTTTGGACCCCTGGCACTCGGTCTTGGATTGACAGTGTCTTTCACTGTGTTCGGTGTTCTGATTACGGCCTTTGGCTATCAGCTTGGCCTCTCGGCCGATGTGGTTCGGATCGTGGCGGCCGTGATTCTCATGCTGTGCGGTTTGATCCTTTTGGTGCCCCAGGCTCAACAGGCCTTTTCCAGCCTCACAGCACCGGTCGCAGCCGGCGGCAACACGCTGCTCACCCGGGTCTCGGGCGAGGGGAACGGTGGTCAATTCCTGGTCGGAACGCTTTTGGGCGCCGTTTGGACGCCTTGTGTGGGGCCAACCCTCGGCGCGGCCATCTATGCAGCTTCCCAGCAGGAAAATTTGCTGGGCGCGAGTCTTGCGTTTTTTGTGTTCGGGCTCGGGACGGCGGCCGCCTTTTGCCTGTTTGCCTATGGTTCACGCCAGGCCCTGGGGCAGCGCAAACAGGCCTGGGCGTCGGTTGCGAAATGGAGCAAGCCAGTGCTGGGCGGCTCGCTGCTCCTCGTCGGTGTGATGATCATCACGGGGCTCGACAAGTGGCTGGAGAGCGCTGCGCTCTCCATCATGCCCGAATGGCTGCTTAATCTGACCACGTCTCTTTAAGCAACCGGGGGCGTTAAGCCCCCTGCATCACCGCGCTGCCGGCATCCCCTTGCGATGCCGGCGGGATCAGGCGGTCCACGACCTTGGCCGAACAGACGACGCCAGGCAGGCCTGCGCCCGGATGGGTGCCCGCGCCCACAAGATAGAAGTTCTTCAGCCCTTCGGAGCGGTTGTGGAACCGGAACCAGGCCGATTGGCTGAAATAGGGTGCGACGGAGAACCCGGCGCCGCCTTCGCTCAGATACTGGTCCTTGAAGTCCGCAGGCGTCATCCAGAAATCAGACCGGATGGACGAGGTGAGGCCTGGCAGCATGGTCTCATCAAGGGCGCGGACAATTCGATCCCTCAGCCGCTTCCCCTCAACGGACCAGTCAATATCCGCATTCAGATTGGGCACCGGACACAGAACATAATAAGAATCGCACCCCTCTGGCGCGAAGCTTGGATCCGTCGCAGTTGGGCGATGGACATAAAGGGAGAAATCCTCCGGCATGGTCCGGCCATGGAAAATCTCTTTCAGGAGCGGCTTGAAGCGGGGACCGAGCCAGATGGTGTGGTGCTGGACATCGGGATACTGACGGTCCGTACCGAAATAAAGAACATAAAGACCCATGGAGAGCCGGCCCAGGCCGTGCTTGGCACGCAGCGTGAAGGGCTGGTTCCGTTTCGGCACCATCTCCTTGTAGACATGCATGGGATCGCCGTTCGACACCACGATATTGGCGCCCGCGACGCGGCCATCCTCAAGCTCAATCCCCCGCGCTGCCCCATTCTCGATACAGACCTGTTTCACGGTCGTGTTGAGATGCAGCCGGATACCCTCTTCCTTGGCCAAGCGGACAAGCCCGTCCACAAGCGCGCCGGTGCCGCCCATGGTGAAGTGAACGCCCCATTTGCGCTCCAGGAAGTGGATCAGCGTGTAAATCGAAGTGGTCTCGAACGGGTTGCCGCCGACTAGGAGGGGCTGGATAGAAAAGGCTTCGCGCAACTTGGGGTGCTTCAGATAGCGACTGATGAGCTGCCAAACGCTGCGATAATTCTCCAGACGGATCAGATGCGGGATCTGCTGCACCATGAAGCCCATGCTGTGGAAGGGCTGGTCCGAAAGCTTCGTGAAGCCCACATCGAAGATACGTTCCGAATGGGCCAGAAGTTTCAGATAACCATCTGCATCGGCCTCATTGAATTTTCGGATCTCTCGCAACGTGTCCTCGATCGTGCCGCCATAATCGAAATGGCTGCCGTCGGAGAATCGGAAGCGGTACCAAACATCCAGGGGACGGAATTCGAGATAATCCTCAAGGCGCTTGCCGAAAAGCGAGAAAAGCTCCTCAAACAGGAAGGGCGCCGTGATCACCGTCGGGCCCGCATCATGCTTGAAGCCATCCCGCTCGAACACCTGAGCCCGGCCACCGGCCATGCCGGCACGCTCGAAAATATCAACCTCATAGCCCTTGGCGCGCAGGCGCAGGGCCGCGGCCAGACCGCCAAAACCGGCGCCGATCACAACGGCGTTGCGGGCGCCGTCCGTCTGGCTCGCTAAAGATCGACCATCGAAATCTTCCAGGTTTGGAGCCGCCCCAGAAGCAGGGTTGATCAAAGCTTCCACCATTATGCCGTGCCTTTCGCTGCAGCCATCCCGGTCCTCAGGAAGGCAGATCGGTGTCATCGTTGTGCCTTAAGCGTCAAATACCCCAGAGGCGTCAAGTGTCCAGCACATCCCGTCACTTTAATGCATCCGCCGATTGGGTCGCCGAGCTGATTGCCGCTAGCTGTATCAGGACTTTTTATGCCTGATTGATGGCGCTGATCGCTCCTTGACCACCTTGCCTTTCTGTGGGCTTGCGAACACGATGCGCGCAAGAGGGTTAATCGGCGCAGCGTAACCGTGACGGGCGGGCTTGGTCGCCATGCACAGGCTCGAGTCCAGACCGGTTAGAAAGGAAATCGTATGGGGGATTTGACCGGTGCCGCGCGGGGTTTTCGCGTGATGGACCCAATTCCGATCGAGGTCTGGCGGACAGATATCGATCGGCGTCTTGAGGTTCTGAACGGTCAATCCCTGGCCGGCGCCGGTGCCCTTTATGATTCGGTCCGCTATAGCGCCTGCGCGCCGGGCAAGCGTCTTAGAGCTCTTTTGCTCCTTGCAGCCATTCGGGAATTTGACCAAGGCGACTCGGCCGCGGCAAATGCAGGCTGGGAGCCTTCTCTTTCGTCAACATCCTGTGCTCCTGGGGACACATTCCCCGAGGCAATCCTTGACCTTGCCTGCGCCGTCGAACTGATCCACGCCGCTTCGCTCATTTTCGACGATCTGCCCTCCATGGATAACGCCTCGCTGCGCCGGGGGCAGCCAGCCAATCACATTGTTTTTGGGGAAAGCACCGCGATCCTGGCTGGGATCTCGTTGTTGTCCCAGGCTTTTGGCCTCATTGCCGGCAGTGGTGCCGGAACGCCGGAGGCGCGCAATCGCTTCGTTGCGGCGCTCAGCGAAGCGGTCGGGGTCCGTGGTCTTGCGGCGGGTCAGCAAGCGGATCTCGATCGCCGCGTTACCACGGCATCTGCGCCGATCGGCGCGATTCACGCCGCAAAGACCGGTGTCCTGTTTGCTGTTGCGGCCCAGGGCGGCGGCCTTATTGCCGGGGCCAATGAGGCGGACTGCACCCGGCTCCATGGCCTCGGATTGTCGATCGGTCTTGCCTTTCAGGCCTTTGACGATGTCCTCGATGCCGCCGGATCTACTCGGCACACGGGCAAGGATGTGGGGCAGGACCAGCGCCTGGGCGATGAGCGGGGAACCGTGGTGCTGGCTCGGGCCCGTGTCGCCATCCGGGATCATCTGGGGGCCGTAGAAGATGCGGTAAACGACCTTGACCGGGGCAATCAGGCGCTGCGCGGGTACACGCGGCATTTACGCGCGGCACTCGAACGTCACCTGCGCCTGTGCAATGGGTAAGGTTCGCAGGCAGGCCATGGTGCGGTCTTTCATTCTTTCATCGGGGTAGGGTGCATGGCGGCTGTCTCAGGCAAGGTCTCTCGCGACGCCTCTGGCGGACCGCCTCTCCTCGTGGATGATGTGCGGATCCGATATGGCAGCCGGACTGTTGTCGACGGGGTCAGCCTGTCCCTGGCGGCCGGCGAGATCTACGGGCTGCTGGGGCCCAACGGGGCTGGCAAATCCACGCTTATCCGCGCCATGTGCGGGCGCATGCGCCTTGCAGGCGGTAACATCCTCATTCATGGCAAGCGTATTCGGCCTGGGGCGGGCCCGTCCCCCCATCTCGGCCGGGTCGCCCAAAAAGTCGCCTTGCTTGAGCATCTGACCGTGCGAGAGAACCTGTCGACCTTCGGTCATCTTTTCGGCCTTGGCGGTCGGCGCCTGCGCCTTCGCACAAGGGATGTTCTGGAGCGGCTCGACATTGCTTCTTTGGCCCGCGTCGGGGTCGCGCGCTTGTCAGGCGGCCAGCGGCAAAGGCTGCACATCGCTGTGGCCCTGCTCACCGAGCCCGACATTCTGATCCTTGATGAGCCCACCGTCGGCGTCGATCTGGCATCCCGCCAAAAGCTTTATGAGGTGCTTAAGGATTTGGCTAAGGGCGGCATGGCCATTCTCATCACGACCCATGATCTGCCCGAGGCCCGCATCCTCTCCGATCGGGTCGGTATTCTCGTCGCCGGCCAATTGGTGGCGGAGGGCACACCGGATGCCCTGATCGACGACCGGTTCGGCGGCATGCGCAAGGCGCGGATTTGTGCCCGGACCGGCGCGGATCAGGCCAGGCTGGCGTTTCTTTCGCGGCTCGGCTTGTCCCGTGTGGGGCTGACCGAATGGAGCGGATTGCTGGACGAAGCCCTTGATCTGCCCCAGCTTTTTCAGAATTTTCAGCGCTGCCCGGATCTGATCACGGAATTGGTGCTCAGCCGTCCGGATCTGGAAGACCTGTTCGCCCATTGGCAGGATGGCGGGCCGCCGATGCCGGAGCTTTCGGAAGAAGAAATGGGAGGCCCGCAAGCCGCCCGCGAGACGCAGACATCCACGGGCCACGTCCTGATTGCCGCCGATCCCATTTATGACTTTGCGCCGGAGGATGTCTGTCCTGAACGCGCCATGCAAAGGATGGTGCAATGAAGCGCTTTGTCGTGGCCCGGGCCCTTGCCCTTGGCCTGTTCCGGGATTTTGGCGCCCTGGCCATGGCGTTTGTGCTTCCGCCCGCCGTGTTTGTTATCTTTGCGCTGATCTTTGCCCGTACCGCTGGCGCCGATATCCAGGTTGGTATCGCGATTGCTGACCTGGTGGACAGTGCGGAAACCCGCACACTGAAGGACACGGTCATTGATGCTCCGACGGTGCGGCTCGTCCCGCCGGCCCAGGCGAGCCGCGATGGCATAGAGGCAATGCTACGCCGCGGGGAAGCCGATGCCGGGCTTGTCATCGGGCCAGCCGAAGCGCCGGGAGCGCCCCCATCGCTCATCGTGCTTGTCAGCCCGGCCCGCGAAATCGCCGGCACGGTCCTTTCCGGCACGGTCCGCCGCACCCTGATCGATACGCTTGGCGCTGGCATGCCGCCCCTTCCGGTTTCGGAGGAATCGGTCGGGCCCGATATCGCTGTTCCTGTCAGCATTCCTTATTACGCTGCCGCCGTGGCCATGCTGTTTCTGCTTCTGGCGGCATGTCAGGGCGCGCTCAGTCTGCATGAGGAACGGGAATCGGGTCTGCTCGATCGCATGAGCGGAGGACCGGGCGGCGTCGCCCCCGTGATTGACGGAAAGTTTCTCTATCTGACCGTTCAAGGCACGGTGCAGGTGGGCGTTATCTTTGCCGTGGCCGCATTCGGTTTCGGGGTTGAGATCCGGCCTGTATTCCTGCCCTGGCTGGCCACCACCATTTTGTGTGCCGCCGCTGCAGCAGGCCTTGGCCTCTTTTTCGTGACCCTATGCCGCACGCGCCGGCAAGCCATGACCGCCGGAAATATTATGGTCATGATCCTCTCGGCCCTGGGCGGCAGTATGATCCCCCGCTTTTTCATGCCACCGGAGATCCAGACCCTTGGATGGGCCACGCCCAATACCTGGGGTCTTGAAGCCTATGGCACTTTGCTGTGGCGCGGCGATTCGATGGAGGCTCTCGTGCTGCCCTGGGGACTGCTCGGTGGTGCGGCTTTGGCCGGTGTCATTGGGGCACGGATCGCTGCGGCCCGCTGGGCGTGATTGAGCGCTGGGCCAGGAGGACGCCGGAATGGTGAGCACTGAATTGACAGAGTGGGGCCTGGCACTCGGCCTTTTCCTTGCGGCCTTCTTCGGGATGGAAGCGGCTGCCTGGCTGATCCATCGCTACATCATGCATGGGCCCTTATGGGTGCTGCACCGGTCCCATCACGAGCCGCGGACGGGCCCGTTTGAGCGCAATGACTGGTTCGCGGTGATATTCAGTCTTCCGGCGATCGTGGCCATCTTCATTGGTCTGCGGGGCACGGACTGGCTCGTCCCCATTGGCGTCGGGATCAGTGCCTATGGGGTCGCCTATTTCCTGGCCCATGACGTGCTCGTCCACCGCCGCCTCAAGCTTCTGCCCGTGCCAAAGTCAGGCTATCTTGCCCGGCTGCATGAAGCCCATATGCTGCATCACGCGGTCCGTGGACGGACGGGCTGCGTGTCTTTCGGCTTTCTGTATGCGCCCACGCCCAGCCATCTGCGCCGTCTGCTGGACGACCGCAAGCCGGGCCACGCCCTCAAAGAGCAGCCGTCCTGACCAGCGACTCTTCTGCCTGCGGCCTGTGCAGTCAGCCCTGGATCGTCAGCCCCGGATCGTCAGCCCCGG
>CAYUYV010000006.1:30003-64836 GCA_964449455.1 uncultured Alphaproteobacteria bacterium
GGATCGTCAGCCCCGGATCGTCAGCCCCGGTTCGTCAGCCTTGTGAAGGGCGGTCTCTACCCGGCGAACCGCATCGAAAAACGCGCTGCGGGCTTCAGGCGCATACGGATTTTCAAGCTCAATGGCGCGGAACAGTTCGGCGCTGTCATCCGCGATGAACCCAACAGCCTGACGAAGCAGATCGTAACTCACCGTGGTCTGCTCGAATTCTCCAAGATCGAGACCCAGCAGGGTCTTGCCGATCAGATGGGTGATCCCTTGGACATAAGCCAGTTCCCGGTCATGGCGTTCCGGTGTCGTCTCGATCACCGTGAGGCCAAGCCGCCTGCGGCAAAATGCGGCCACAAGACCGGCGCGCCGACCCCGCACGGGACAGACACTGATTTTTAAACCGCCGATCCCGTCCCGCGCGCTTTGAGGTCCGAAAAGGGGATGGGTACAGACAATATCGGCGTGGTTAGGGAGAAGGGCTGAAAGAAGCTGCGCCGGCTTCACCTTGACCGACCCCACATCGAGAACGAGCGCTCCTGGCATCACATGATCCGCCATGGCAAGCACCGCGGCCTCCATGGCCTGCACCGGCACGGCCAGAATGACGATCGGCGCCCGGGCCGCCTCCTCAAAAGATCCCGCTGTGACGCCCAGGTCCTGGGCAATGGGGGCCAAGTCCGCTCGCTGGTCCGCCAGGGTGATATCGAAATGGGGCCGCAAATGGGGAACCATGAACTGGCCGAAGGCGCCGGCGCCGATCAGGCCAAGGGGGCGATGGAGGAGGGCAGATGGGGACATGGGTCACGAACCGTGTTGTGATGCGTTGGGCAAATCGCGCCGGCTCGCCAGTGGCGCATTATGTGGCGCCTTATGTGGCGCGCGGTCGGTGCCGCTGAGCGGTCTGCAGTGGTCGGATGGATTGGCCGGGAATGCAAGCCCCCAAAGCTGGGTCGCGCTGATGCCAGGGCCTGGTGGTTCGACGGAAACATGTGCATCCTTCAAGCGGTGCATCCGAAAGCCAGTGTTTCGGCCCTAAGAACCGCTCGCAAGCCATTGTTTCTCGTGGAACTTTTGGCTCGAATGTTCGAGCCGATTCACTGGGGCCGGATGACTTTCCGCACGGCGTCGATCAGCCGGTCTTCGGCATAAGGGCCGAGTGGCGGGTTCTTCTCGGCATTGGTGAGAATTGCGTCAATCAGGGGGCCGACCTCATGGGCCTGATCGGCGATATGGACGCCAGGACGCCCCTTGAAATGCTCAACGGTGGCCAGCTGGTGATCATTGCGGTGTTCGCGCAAGGCCATGCGACGGGGCATCACCAAAACCGGCTTGCTGCGCATCAGCGCGGAAATGATTGATCCGGTCCCGGCATGGGCAACGATCAGGGCGGCGTCATCGCAGTATTTTTCAAAGGCTGCGGGTTCGATGCGGGCAGCCCATTCGAAATGCTTCGGTTCGTAATTGTCCGGAGTGAGTTCGGAAATCTGTCCAAAGATCTGCACCTGCTGGTGATCCTTGGCCCAGGAGTCGACGGCCATCACCAGACGGTCAAAGGACAATTGGGTGCCGACGGTCACAAAAATCATAAAACCGCACCGCGATAGAGAGGCCCTTGCCCATTCCCCTGGGCGAGGTGATCCCATTGGGTCAGCCACAATGTGCAGTAGCGTCCTGCCATCTCCCCTGACATGGACAGCTCTTCGGCATTTGCAATGCTGTCGACCCAGATCGTCTCTGCGCCGATGAGACGGCCAAAGCGCACCGCGAAATAGCCAGGGGCCGCGCCGGTTGTGACAATGACATCGGGTCGGATGCGCAGAACCAGCATCAAGACCATGAACATTTGCTTGGCAAGCAACCAGCGATCCCAGCGGCTGGCGTCGGTCACGACGTAAAAGCGCGGGCGCGGTGCGTCGGGATCGGTGGACTCCTGTTTGACCTCACCCAGATAGCCCCGGTCCGTGGTGACATAGTGCACGGCACAGCCGGCCCAGGCCGGCCTCAGGCGGCGCAGCTCCACCCAATGGCCGCCCCGCGAGGAGATCGCCATGACCTTTGGACAGGCTTTTTGGCGGCTCTTCTTCAGGGTCCCCTCCCGATCATCGTCCGCTCAGATCGCCACTACGGGTGACTGGATCGGCACCACAAGTCCGTTCAATCGACGCAACACCCGCCCAGCGCACGAAGAAGCTGTGGTCTCACGCCGAAACAGTCATCCGACCCACGGTCAGATTCCGCCTGCTAGAGGCACTGGAAAGCTGAATAGGTATCACACTACGACTTTTCCAGATTGTAATGCGCAAAAAGTCATTCAAGGTGCAAGCAAGGGCGACGGGAAAATCGAGAAAGTGGAAGACCTATTCCGGCGCGCTGCCAAACTGGTGGACACCGGCAGCTATCCCGGCCCAGGCCAAAAGTGTCGGCGATCCGTCCAGGGTAATCCGATGTATTCTGCGCCACATGGACTTTTCCACATGGATCACCTGTCAGGAAAATCCCATCCGTGCCCCAATTTGTGAATGACCTGTCCACGCCGCCAAGCCGTAGCCTATTCGTCAAGAGAATACAAAAATCAATCGGTGTCGCAATCAACAATTGAAGCTAAACAAGTGGATAAGTTTCAGACTGGCATGAAGTTGGGTGCTTATTTTTCCCGCTACCTATCAAAACGATTGATCACCAGGCAGTATTGATCCAAGCCGGATTTCGGTTGACAACACGGGGGCGAATTGGGAAGGCCGGGGTCTTGACGGACGACGCGTGGGCCATCAGGGGCATGCCGTCGCTTCCGCCACGATCGGGAGAGTGGGTATGAGCACACCTTATGATTGGGGAACGGTTCTGATCTTTATCGGGATTGTCGTTCTCTTTTTCCGGCGCCAGCAACAGGGGCAGGACGAAGATCTCTCGCGCTATATCATGGCGTCGATCGGCTGTGCCCTAGCCAATTACTTCGGCAATGCCGGCTTTCACATTGCCGGTCTAAGTCTGATCGGCGCTGTGCTCTTCTATGTCTATTTCTATATTTACAGCCGCCAGAGCATGTCTGACCAATAAGGCAAGTGGGCCCGGCCGCGCTCGGACATCGCGGCCGAGACGCGTGGGGCCAAACCTGTCACATGCCGGGCAGGGTCGGGTCCCGCACGGGCCTTCAGTCCATTTTAGTTCTTCGCACCCTGTTAATTCTTCGCACCCTGGCGTTCGACCTGCATTTCGTTGCGCTGGCGTTCGATTTCCTGGCGGCGCTGAGGCGACAGAAGTTCCATATCCGAGAAATCACCAAAAAGGTCGATCCGTGAGCTGAAGATAAGCTGGTCGATCAGCTGCTGGGATTTGAAGGTGTTCCGCTGGCTGCTGATGATGTACTCAGCCACTTTGCGCGCATCTTCGCCCTCAATAGGCACATTCTCTGTGGCGATGATCTGGGAATAGGCGAGGGCTTCACTTGTCTTGATCAGGAACACTTCGTTCGGAGCCATTTCCTCCAGGCTTTGCACGAGCTGGGCGGGAAGCTGGTTGGCGTAAACGGTGTTCAGCTTTTTGGACACAGGGACATTCCAACCGGCAAGCGCGGTCTCGATCTGCCGGAAGTCCGTCATCTCCTCCAGATAGGTCTCCATCTGCTCATTCACGAGCGAGCGCTGCACAATGAGCTGATCGAACACATATTGCCGGCGAGCCTCGAAATAGTGCGGGTTCTGCTCAATGAAATTGGCAAGGTCCACCGGCGACACCGGAAGCTGTTCGGCAAGTCGGTTCTTGAGATAGGCGAATGCGAGGACCTGGTCCCGCGCGCGGCGCAAGGCCATCTGGGTATCGGGTGTCTTTTGCAGGCCGCGCTGGCGGGCTTGTTGCGATAGAACAGTGCGCCCCACAATCCGGCGCAAAAGGCCTTGAGAGATTTTTTCCTGATCTTCCGGGTCAACGGCGGTGATGTTGAGAGCCTGCAATTCGGCCCGCAGCTCACCCACGGTGACTTCATAGCCGTTGATATTGGCAACGACCTGGGACTTCGGTTTCTTCGCGCGGCTTTCGTCGGCATTGTCGCAGGCAGCGAGGGCCAAGCCCATCACAACCGCCAGACCAGCCATTTCCAGTCCCTTGCGCACCGTTTGCCATGTCATCATCCGCATACCCACCCAGATCCATTTTTGATTAAGGAAAGCCCCGCACAAGGAGGCCGTCTGCGAACCTTTGGTCCAGCACGCCAATCTGGGGCAAACGCGTGCTCCCGGTTATTCCGGACCACCCGCGCTATCGTGCCCCGTTGCCTTTTTGCACCGTTCTACCGTGCCCCCGTGCCATCATGTTCGGGCCCACAGTGTGGGAAGTCCTGCACGAGCCCGACCCGCTGCACAACCCCTTGGAAACAAGACCCGTGTCTTTGCGCCGTGGCTTTTCAAGCCTTGGGGCTGTGAACCACGGTGTGGGTCCAGATTCAAGTCCTGGGCTGCGGCCGGGTAACGGATCGGAAAGTTCCTCTGGCGGCAAATGGCGCGAACGTGCCGCTTGCGATGCCGCATAACACTGATGCAGCGGTTTGACCGCACGCCATGCCATTTCAAATTTGGTGGCAGTTGTGTATTGCGTTGCGAACGGGGACGCGGCACGGGTGAGACCTTGGCGAGGGCATCCGCCCGACCTGTTCTGCGCGCGCCCTGGCGGCGTGCGGCGGACGGTGAGCAGGGGACATGAAGGCATGATCGAAAACACCTGGGCTCATGTTTTGGGTGTCAACGTATCGGTGGGGACCTTGGAGTCGACCCATGCCCAGATCCTGTCCTGGATTGAGCAGGACGAGCGGCATTTCGTGACCATCACAGGGGCCCACGGGATTATCGAGAGCCAACGCGACTCGAAGCTTCTTGATATCCACAATCAGGCCGGCATGGTGACCGCGGATGGCATGCCGCTGGTCTGGATGAGCAGGGCCCAGGGCTATGGCAAGGCCAATCGGGTCTATGGTCCTGACCTGATGGAGCACGTTCTCCGGCACACCATGGATGGATCTGTCCGCCATTATCTTTATGGTGGTTTGCCCGATGCCCTGGAGGCTTTGGAAGCGGCCATCGCCCGCGACTATCCGGGCGTTCAGGTCGTGGGAAAATACTCGCCGCCCTTCCGCAAGGTGGGGGAGCTCGAATCCGATGACGTCATTGAGCAGATTAATGCGGCGCGGCCCGACATTGTCTGGGTGGGCCTGAGTACGCCGAAGCAGGAATATTGGATGGCCAATCATCTGCCCCGGCTGAATGCGCATGCCCTGATCGGCGTAGGCGCAGCCTTTGATTTCCTGGCCGGTCAGAAGGTCCAGGCGCCCCGCTTTGTCCAACGCTCCGGTTTCGAATGGCTGTACCGGATGACGACAGAGCCCAAGCGTCTTGCCAGCCGTTATATGGATATCGTGCCGCGCTTTATGGTTTTGAGCGGCCTCCAGCTTGCCGGCCTGCGACGCTGGCCTGTGCCTGAACGCGTGCAATCCGTTCGGGCCGCCCGCCAGCGAACACCCTGATCCGCTGGCGGACATCTCGGCGTTGGCCCTCAAGGGACCCCGCCGCGCCACCATGGAACTATTGAACTCATCACCCTTTAGAAGCCCTGTAATCCAATTTAGCGAGGAGAGTGCAGAATGCAGATGGACAAGCAAGGGAGTGTGGTTGTCACCGGCGGCGGCGGCTTTATCGGCGGCCATCTGGTCAAGCACTTCCTCGACGAGGGGTTTGCCCATGTCCGCTCCGTCGACCTGAAGCCCCAGTCCGAGTGGTATCAGGTGCATGAAGGCGTCGAAAATCTTCAGCTCGACTGCATGGACCTGGAGAATTGCCGTACGGCGGTCAAGGACGCCCGCTATGTCTTCAATCTGGCGGCCGACATGGGCGGCATGGGCTTTATCGAGAACAACAAGGCCGCCTGCATGCTCTCGGTGCTGATCAATACGCATATGTTGATGGCTGCCAAGGAAATGGGCGCGGTCGAGCGCTTTTTTTATTCCTCGTCCGCCTGCATCTATCCGTCCTATCGCCAGGGCGATCCCAATGTAACGGCTCTGAAGGAAGAAGACGCTTATCCGGCCCAGGCCGAAGACGGCTATGGCTGGGAGAAACTGTTCAGTGAGCGGATGTGCCGCCATTTCCGTGAAGACTATGGCATCGAGGCCCGGGTGGCCCGCTATCACAATGTCTATGGCCCGAACGGCACCTGGCGCGGTGGCCGCGAAAAGGCGCCGGCCGCAGTGTGCCGGAAGGTCATCGAAGCCAAGATCAGCGGTAATCACGAAATCGAAATCTGGGGTGATGGCGAACAGACCCGGTCCTTTATGTATATCGACGATTGCATCAAGGGCTCGCTGATGATTGCCACCCAGGACGTGCTTGAGCCGCTCAATCTGGGCAGCGACCAGCTTGTGACCATCAACCGTCTGGTCGAGATCGTCGAGGAGATCGCGGGCATAAAGCTGACCCGCCGGCACAAGCTCGACGCGCCCCAGGGCGTTCGTGGCCGCAACAGCGACAACACCATGATCCAGCGGGAGCTTGGCTGGGCGCCCGGCATCTCCCTTGAGGAGGGCATGGAGAAGACCTATCGCTGGATCTATGACGAGGTCGTCCGTACCGGCCATGTGGCGGCTGCCCCGGCAATGTGATCGGACGCTTTAGGCGGTCCACGTGAGGCCCCGGGCCGCTGATGCGGCGCCCGGGGCTTTTTCTATCCGGGCCATCTCAGTCGCGGGCGCCCCTATCGCTGGGAAGTCCGGGCGATTGACGGTGCAAGGCCAATTCGCCATTCGTTTTGACGGTGAGGTCTCCCGCCATTGGTCTTCGGGCGTGGCATTTGTTCTCGCGTCCTGCTACACCCCCTTACGACGTCGTAGGGATCGAGCCGCGCATTGCGCTGCGTCCTACCACCGGATTGCAAAGCTCTGTGATCTTTCTACCCAATTTGCCGCGCTTGAGCCCTCAGGGCCTTCGATTTCGGGACTGTTTTCCAATCATGGTTTTGTTTGTGTTTTCGCTGTCGGCGGTTCGCCTTGGCCGGGCTCTGTCCCTCGCAGTTTTCGTCGCTTTGGGGGCGGCATCCCTGAATGCGCCAGCCCAGGCAGACGCTCTGCTTCCGCCGGATCTTCGGCGCCTGATGGAAGTGGTTCTCGAAGACGGCACGCCCGATAGGGTGGCGCAAACGGCCAAGCTGGCTGCGCAGGTCGCGCCGGGGAGCGAGCCGGAGATTTTGGCGCTTGTTGCGGCCCAGGCCCCGGACATGGCGCCTGAGGTGGCCGAAGCTCTGGGTCTGCGAAAGCGCACGGCCCTGGCTGCTGTTGAGGCCGCCCGCGAAGGAGGCGAGGCCCTTGCGGGGCCGGCAGCGCTTGAGGCCCAAACACCCCGCTTTTTCTCCTTTGAGGGATGGGACGGCACCATCGCCCTTGGCGTCTCTGCCACGACAGGGAACTCGCGTCAGCAGGAAGGGGCCCTTGATCTCAGTCTCCGGCGGGCTCACCGGCGCGTGAGTTACGAACTGACCGCCCTGGCCGATCTTGCCAGCGCCGATGGCGCCGCGACGCGGGAGCGTTACGCCGCCGGCTTCCAGCTGAGCTATGACATTTCCGATCGCTGGTTTGCGTTTGCCGGTTTCGATGGTGAGAAAGACCGCTTTACAGGATTTGATTACCGGACATCACTGACCCCCGGCATCGGGTATCGAATCATCAATCGGGACAAGGCCCTGTGGCGCGTCCAGGGTGGGCCAACCGCCCGCCTTGAGCAGCCGGAAGATTCAACCGCTCGGACAAGTGTTGGCGCAGCGGCGGAGAGCTTGTTCCGGTGGGAGAGCGAAAATGGCGTCACGGTCGAAAATGAAAGTGATGTGATCGCAACCCGGACGACGACCCTGTCCAACCGGATTCGGTTCGGCTTTCCGATCTACAAGGCCCTGTCCCTCGCGCTGTCGAATGAAGTCCGCTACGAGTTCCAGCCGCCCGCCGGTGCGGAGAACCTGGACACCACGTCACGGGCCTCTATCGCCTATTCATTTTGATCAAAAAGGGGTCTCGAAAAAGACAAATAGTCTTTTTTGTTCAATATAGCCCCTTTTTCTTTTCGTTTGTTATCGCACGATCATTGAACCTCGCCGTGCTTTCTTTTTGCAAAGATCTTCGCGTCAACATGCCGCGAGCGGCGGATTTTCCTATTTTCTGACGGAAACGTCACCAATTCTTCAGAACAGTGCAATCTTGAAACCACTAATCCTGCATCCGCATCGGCCTCAGCGTCGTACTGCAAATACGGTGTCTGGCGGGCACCGCAAACCTTTCTCACTTGGGGAGATAAATATGCTGAATTTCGTGCGTGCCGCTTTCCTGGCGGCTGGTGTCTTCGTTGCGGGCATGGCCGCTCCGGCTGCCAAGGCTGACGACATTGTCGACACGGCTGTGAAGGCAGGCTTCACGAAACTGGTTGCTGCTGTTCAGGCGGCTGAGCTGGTCGAAGCCCTGAAGGGTGACGGCCCGTTCACGGTGTTCGCACCGACCGATGCGGCTTTCGACGCTCTGGGCGAAGAAAAGCTGGCTGAGCTGCTGAAGCCGGAAAACAAGGAAATGCTGCAGAGCATCCTTCTGTATCACGTGGTGAGTGGCAAGGTTGAGTCCACCGCCCTGGCCGGCAAGACCATCGACGTCGAAACCCTCCAGAAGGGCCTGATCCACGTTGACGGCACCGACGGCGTGAAGGTGAACAACGCCACTGTCACGACGGCTGACGTGATGGCCAGCAATGGCGTCATTCACATCATCGATACCGTGCTGATCCCGGGCCAAGACGGCAAGGGCGCCCATGGCGGCATGAAAAAGCACTGAGACAGTCTGTCTCGCCCATCTCCACGCTTGCCGTGAGATGGAAGCCGGGCCCTTGGGCCCGGCTTTTCTTTTGCCAGCGTTTCACAGCCGATCTTTGCCGCCAGCCCATGCCGCCTGCTCTCGACGCTTTTGAGGTCCCGCGTTAAGGAAGGGGCGCTGAGAGCAAGGGCCGACACGGTGGGATGGCCCGTCTGTCCGGGAGAATGGTCATGGGTGACGCGGTCCAGGTGCTGACCCCCAAAGTCGGCGATATCGGAAATTTCGAGGTGCGCAGGGCGCTGCCCTCGGTCAGCCGCCGCATGGTCGGTCCTTTCATTTTTTGGGACGAGATGGGGCCTGCAACCTTCGCACCGGGCCAAGGCCTTGATGTGCGCCCCCATCCCCATATCGGCCTTGCCACGGTGACCTATCTCTTTGACGGCGAGCTTGAGCACCGGGACACGATGGGCGTGTTCGCCACCGTGAAACCGGGGGATGTAAACATCATGGCGGCCGGCTCGGGTGTCGTGCATTCGGAGCGCACCAGCCCGCAGCGCCGCGCGGCCGGCCAGCGGCTCCATGGCATTCAGGCCTGGATTGCCCTGCCCGAAGACCAACAAGAAACTGATCCGCTTTTTGATCATCAGGACCAGGCGGATTTGCCGGTTTTTGATCAGGACGGGGCCCGGGTGACCCTGATTGCCGGCACGGCCTATGGTCGTTCGGCGCCGACGCGGGTCTTCTCGCCAACGCTCTATCTCGATGTCAGCTTGCCTGCCGCTGCCCATCTGGTGCTGCCCGGCGAACACGAGGAGCGGGCCGTTTATGTGGTCGAGGGGAGCGTGCGCATTGATGGCGAGCCCGTGCCGAATCGCTCCATGGCCTTGCTGCCCGCCGACGCGATTGGCTGGATGGAGGCGGTGGAGCCGAGCCGGGTCATGGTGTTGGGCGGCGCGCCGCTGGGGCGGCGCCACATCACGTGGAACTTCGTGTCGACCGACCCTGAGCGTATTTCCAAAGCCCGGGATGACTGGCGTGCCTCCATCGCCGGCGGGTTCCAGGACACGGTCTTCCGCTTGCCGGAGACGGAATGCGACTTCATTCCCTTTCCCGGGGATGCCGAAGGACCGCCAGAAAGCACCGAAGAGTGTCCGACCAGCTGACTTTGCTTCGCGATGTGTCTTGCCTGCTGGCTTAGGGACAGCCATCCTGCCCGCGCGTCACACGGCACATGTCACGCGGCACACGGGGCCGCGCCGGGGGCCGGACGGCCTGACCACGGGGTTTGAAAGATCGGAACGAGAAGAGTGGGAGAGGGGATCCATGGCGGAACAGTGCGACATCACACGGCCGACGGCGCCCATGTCACCAGCGAAGGCCCCTGGCCATGAGGCCGGCCCGAAGCGCATCCTGTCCATCGACAGCAGCGGCCTGCACAGCTTCGTCAGCCTTGCCATGCTGGGGCGCATCGAGACGGTGCTGCGGGCCCAGTCGGCAAAGGTTCCGGTGAACCAGCTTGTCGGGACCCAAGGCCGGCCTTTCCGCCTCTCGCGGTATTTTGATCTCATTGGCGGCTCCGGCACCGGGGCCCTGATTGCGGCGGGCCTTGCCTGGGGGCACAGCGCCGAAGATCTGATCGACATGATGAAGCTGCTCGCCCGCGCGAGCCTGCGAAAGCGTTGGTTGGGGGGCGGATCATCCGCCGGTGTTGACCGGGCCGCACTGCTTTCGGCGCTCCACGACCTTTTCGGCTGTGCGCCACTGACGACCTCAAAACTGCGCACCGGCCTTGCCGTTGTGGCCCGCCGGGTGGATGGCCCGCGCAGCACGGTGATCCTCTCCAACCGGGCGCCCCTTCCGGGTGTTCGCCCGTCCATGCGGGGTGACGCGGGCGTTACAGTGGCGGACGCGGTGCGCGCCAGCCTGCCGACCCTGTCCGGCGACCAGGCGGAGATTGTGCCTTGCGGCGCCGGTCTTCACGGGGCGTTCAAGGCGGTGGACCATGGACCCCATGGGGACCCGGCCATGGCGCTTTTGTTGCTGGCCACCAATGCGGCCGGCGCTGGTCGGGCAGACCACGAACCGGGGCTTGGCTGGCGTGCCGATGCGGACAATCTGTTTATGGCGTCGGTCGGTGCGGTCCGCGGCCGGCGTTATGGCCGCATGGCGCCCCAGGATCAGGCCCGGATGCGCTTTGGTGGCGCTGAGGCGGTGGACGCGGCCCTGATGGGTGAGGCGATGATGCGCTCCATGGCGGTCTCCTCAAAGCGCTCTTTGTCCGTGGACGATGTGACGGGCGGCTTCGCGCCCGAGGCCCTGCGCAGCGAGCCCAAGCTCACTTATGCCCGCTATGCCATGACCCTGGACCAGGCCTGGCTTCAGGACCGGGTTGAGCGGCGCCTGTCCCACCGCGAAATCGACCGCCTGCGGATGATGAGCCGGGACAGCCAGATCGAGCCTTTGCTCACCCTGGCCCGGGACATTGCCGACGCCGAAGTGCGCCCCGACCATTTTCCAGCCCGTTTTGCCACGGCCTGACGGCGGCGTTTCGGGTCTGATTGGACGCCGGCGTGCTCAGTATGCGTTGCGCTCTGTGAGCCATGGCTCTCCTTGCCGAGACAGTCGGTGTGGTGAAGGGTCATGGGGGCCTGAAAGTCCGAGCGTATGGGGGCGGCCATCGCACCGGTGATGTCCGCCGAGGAGCGCTCTAACACCCGCAACAGGGTGTGCCCCACTGACCTGCGGCATCCAGGCCGCTGGCAAAGGGTCGGCCTTGCCGTCGCCTTGCACCCAAGCGGATGAAATCGTAAACAAGACAACCGACGCGGACGTGGTGGAATCGGTAGACACACGAGACTTAAAATCTCGAGCTCGTAAGAGCGTGCGGGTTCAAGTCCCGCCGTCCGCACCATAGCGGAAGTGAGAAGACGCGGCATCGATCGAGGTGTCTGTCTGCGCACGAGCGAAGCAACCCGTGAAGACAATAGAGCCCCGCAGCTTTGGTGGAGACGTCTTTGCGGCGGTCCCAAGTGGTACGATTATCCGTATTCGTTCTGATAGAGCACACAGGGCATAGGAGACGCTGTGGCACTTGGTTCCGCTCCGATCAATGGCGCCATTTACCGACTTGATACCGAAGAGGCATCTGTGCTGGTCCGGTGCGTCCAAAAGGGCGGCCCTTCCATTGTCTATTGGGGCGCTCGCCTGCCTGACCACCAGGGCGATACTGCGTGGGCCGATCATGGCGGCGTTCTCGATCGGGCCGTTCCCCATGGCGGGTTTGATGCGTTGCAGCCTTTGTTCCTGGTGGGGGCGTCAGACACGGTCTATGCCGGACAGCCGATCCTGACCCTGCGCCGCGAAAGCGGGCCTGTACGGACAGTATGGCGCCACACATCCATCCTGGAGGCCCAAGACGCGCTCTGCTTCAAATTGACGGACCCGGGCGAAAGTCTTGAGATTTCGGTCAGGATTGAGGTCGTCTGTGGCTTGATCGTCATTGGGCTGAACGTAACGAACAGCGTGGACGCACCGCTTTTTGTAGATCATTGTGCTGTCAGCATTCCAATTCCGGAAAGACTGTGTCGCATTCGGGTCTTTCATGGCCAGTGGTGCGGGGAATTTCAGCAGGAAGATATTGAGCTTCGATCCGGCCTTTATGCTCGGGAAAGCCGGGCGGGGCGTGCATCCCATCACGGCTTTCCCGGTTTCGTGCTGTCTGAGCGACCGCCCGTGCCGGATGCAGGAGAGTGCCTCGCGGTCCATTTGGGCTGGAGTGGCAATCATCGCATGGGCGTCGAGCAGCTTTCTGACGGACGCAGACATATTTTTGCCGGCCCCCTGCTTGAACCGGGTGAAATTTGTCTTTCCGAGGGCCAAACATTCCACATGCCATCGCTCTATGGCTGCCAGTCCCAAAAGGGCCTCAATGGCATTCGAGCGTGTACACACAGATTTGTCCGATCACAGCTTGTTCACCGAAAAATGCCTCCACACGTTCAACTCAATACCTGGGAAGTGGTCTATTTTGACCACGATCTGGACCGGCTGACGGCCCTGGCCACCGATGCAGCAGCGCTTGGGGTCGAGCGTTTTGTTCTTGATGATGGGTGGTTTGGCCGGCGGACGGACGATCGACGCGGCCTTGGGGACTGGTATCCACGGCCCAGTGCCTATCCGGACGGCCTCACCCCCCTTTCGGACCATGTGCGTGGTCTCGGCATGACCTTTGGGCTCTGGATTGAGCCGGAAATGGTGAGTGCGGACAGTACTCTCTTCGAGATGCACCCAGACTGGATTCTGGGACCGTCCGACCAGACTATGGGGCGCACTCAATACTGCCTCGATCTGGCGCAGCCGGATTGTTTTACCCATCTGCGGCAAACCCTGTTGGATCTTGTGGGCAAGGCCAAGCCCGACAGCCTCAAATGGGACATGAACCGGGACCGGGTCGGTGCCATCACCCAGGGACAGCCATCAAATCACCGGCAGGTCCTGGCCCTTTACCGTTTAATGGATGATCTGCGTCAAGCCTATCCGAAGCTGGAGATCGAAGCCTGTTCGTCTGGTGGCGGGCGGCTAGACTACGGCATTGTAGCACGGTGCGACCGGATCTGGCTTTCCGATGCCCATGATCCGGATATCCGAGCACAGATTTTCGAAGGCTTCAGTGTCTTTTTCCCGCCTGAACTTGCGGGCATGCATGTCGGACCCTCACCCAGTCACTTGACGGGGCGAAGTCTGTCCATGGAAGCCCGTATCGCGCTCGCCCTCTTGGGCGGTTTCGGTCTTGAGCTCGATGTCTGCGCGCTCGCTCTGCAGGATAAACAAGCCCTTCAGCGTGGCATCGCATTTTTCAAACGGTGGCGTCCACTATTCACGGACTCGCGGTTTGAACATATATCGTATAGGGATGAATCCGTTACAGGGTTTCGAATGATAGAAGCCGGTGGTCGGAGGAGCCTTATTGCCGTGTTTCAACGGGCGCCGCGGAACCTGCCATCCCCGGGGGCCTTGCCCCTCTGTGGTGTTAATCCCGACTTTGACTACATCCTCCAATGCGTGATGGCCCCTCAAAGCTTGAGGTCCCGAGCCAAGCGCCAGCCGGCAATCTGGACGGATGCCTCCGTTACTGTAAGTGGCGCAGCGCTCTTGGCTTTCGGTCTCCCGCTGCCAGTTCTTGCACCGGGAGAAGCTGCGATACTCTCCATGGAGGCATGTGTGACGTAGTCTCAGAGCTTGATAGGAATGGGCCATGTTTGCACGCTATGATGATCTAAGCGGACAATCCGTGTTTATCACGGGAGGGGCAAGCGGTATTGGTGCTGCACTCGTAGAAGCCTTCGCCGCCCAAGGGGCCCGGGTTGGGTTTGCCGACATGGACGAAGCGGCCGGGCGCGCGCTCGAAGCGGCCCACCAAGACTCCGAACGCGTGGCCTTCTTTCGTGTCGATCTGCGAGACATCAAGGCAACCCAATCGGCGATTGCGATGGCGATGGACCGCTTCGGCCCTGTCACAATACTGATCAACAATGCAGGCCATGATGCGCGGCACAGCCTCGAAGACCTTGATACCAAGCTCTGGGATGATCTGATGGCGATCAATCTGCGCCCCCATGCTTTCACGACAAAGGCCTGCGCGCCGGCCATGCGGACGGCCGGCTACGGGTCAATCATTAATCTTACATCGAACAATTATCTCCTTGGGCTGAGCGGTTATCCCGCCTACGCCACTGCCAAGGCTGCGGTAGCGGGATTGACGAAGGTCTTGGCCCGGGAGCTTGGGCCGGCTGCCATCCGCGTCAACGCTATCGCGCCTGGCTGGGTGATCACAGAACGCCAGAGACGCTTATGGCTCACGCCAGATGCCGAGAAAGATCTGCTTGAGGCCCAGGCTCTAAAACGTCTGCTGATGCCGGAAGATATTGCGTCCATGGCCCTATTTTTGGCCTCGCATGCCAGCCGCGCCATCACCGGGCAGCTTTTTATTGTGGATGGTGGTCGGGTCTGACATGGCGGATGAGATCATTGCTGCTGACTGGGGATCCTCCCGCCTGCGCCTTTTTCTTCTGCATCGGGATGGCCGTGTGCTGGCAAAGCGCTATGCGGATGATGGTGTGTTCGCCGATAATTCCGATCCCTATGCAGACCGATTTACGAGTCATGCAGCCGATTGGCTCTCCCGGCCGAGCGTGTCGTCCATCCTGATCTGCGGCATGGCGGGGAGCGACAGGGGTTGGATTGCCGCGCCCTATATTCCCTGTCCCGCCACTCTCAATGGGATCGCAGGCGGGCTGGTGGCTGTGTCTCTGGCAGGCCCGTCCGGCCAATTGCTTGTCAGGATTGTTCCCGGTGTCGACATCGCTGGCGGGGTGGGGCAGCGCAAAGGAGACCCCGGCGATGTGATGCGTGGAGAAGAAACGCTGATCCTTGGTTTGATCGGCCAGGGGATCAAACAGGCGACACTCTGTATGCCCGGTACCCATTCGAAGTGGGTTCGTCTCGCCGAAGGAACGATCGAGGCCTTTGAGACCTTCATGACCGGCGAGTTGCGGCAAATCCTGTTGACCAGCTCTTCCCTTCGGCCAGAGTGTGCACAGACGGACGACTGGGACGCCTTTTACGCCGGAGCCGAACGCGTCGCGCAAGGCGCACCATTAACCCATGTTCTGTTTGGAGCCCGCGCGGGCCGCCTCAGGCACACTCTTGATGCACGGAGTATCGCCAGCTACATGTCTGGCGCGCTCATCGCCCATGAAGTCATTCATGGAATTGGATATGGTCGTGATACGGATGGGCATCTTCGGGATTGCTCTGCGCTCCACCTTCTGGCTGAGGACGCGGTTGGCGAGGCCTATCAGCGTGTGTTCACCATGCTCGGTTGTTCGGTAACGGTGCAAGATGCTGAACTATGTGTGATTGCCGGGCTGCGCGCCATTGCAGCAGAGGCCGGCTTGTGGGACGGGTGAAGGGAGCGGGGGGCGCCATGACTTATCAAAGGGACTGGGAAACTGCTCTTTGTAACATGCCCCTCATTGCCATTCTTCGCGGTGTGGTGCCGGATCAGGTCGAGGGGATTGCCGATTGTTTGTGTGGTGAGGGGTTCACGATCCTTGAGGTGCCCCTTAATTCTCCGTCTCCATTCGATAGCATTGCCGCGCTTGCCAAATCCCATGGAGACAGGGCCATCATCGGAGCGGGGACGGTCACAACGATTGATGAGGCTGCCCAGCTTCGCGATGCGGGGGGCCAGCTTGTCGTCAGCCCCCATTGCGACCCGTCCTTAATCCGATGGTGCGCGGATGCCGGACTGATTGTCGTGCCAGGCGCGGCGACGCCCAGTGAGGCCATCAGTGGACTGCGGGCCGGCGCCTCGGCACTCAAACTCTTTCCCGCAGAAGCCATCCCACCAGCGGCCATGCGTGCCATGTCCACCATTCTGCCGTCAGGCACGCGCCTGTTCCCCGTCGGCGGAATCACGCCAGAGCGCATGCTCGATTATAAGGGGGCCGCGGGGTTTGGCATAGGGTCGGCCCTTTTTTCTCCGGACCGGTCCATGGATGAGCTCCGGGAACGGGCAATCGCCTTCGCCGGCGCGTGGCGGATGTTTGAGGGAGGACAAGAATGAAGCTGGGCGTTTGTTACTATCCCGAACATTGGCCTCAAGAACAGTGGGCGGACGATGCAGCCCGCATGGTCGAGTTGGGGCTTTCCACCGTTCGAATTGGTGAATTTGCCTGGAGCCTGATCGAGCCCGACCCTGGCCGCTTTGACTGGGCCTGGTTGGACAGGGCCATTGCAACGCTTTCTGACGCGGGCCTTTCCATTATTTTCGGCACGCCAACGGCCACACCACCGAAATGGCTGATTGATAGGTCTCCGGACATTTTGGCCTGGGGCCGCGATGGGCGCCCAAGGCGATTCGGCTCCAGGCGACATTATTGTTTCTCAAGTCCGACCTACCGACGCGAGACTGCGCGGATCGTTACAGCGCTTGCGGAGCGTTATGGTTCGCACCCGGCAATTATCGCTTGGCAGACGGACAATGAATTCGGATGTCATGACACGGTGCGAAGCTATTCACCGGCCGCCATTGCCGCCTTCCGGCAGTGGCTTGCGGGCCGCTACGGCACAATCGACGCTTTGAACGAGGCTTGGGGCACATCCTTCTGGAGCCAGACCTATCGCACCTTTAAGGATGTCGACGCACCGACGGAAACGGTTACGGAAGCGCACCCCGCCCATGTCATGGACTTTGCGCGGTTCTCTTCGGATCAGGTCATCAGCTATAATCATCTTCAGGCAGATATAATACGTCACCATGCGCCGAACCGGATTATTGTTCACAATTTCATGGGTTTCTTTACACAGTTCGATCATTTCCGCCTATCGCAAGATCTTGATGTGGCGTCCTGGGACAGTTATCCCATCGGCAACCTGAACGTCTTTTGGTTCTCCTCGGAAGAAAAACGCCATTGGCTGCGCCAAGGGCACCCGGATCTGCAAGCCTTTCACCACGACCTTTACCGAAGCTGTGGGCGCGGCCGGATGTGGGTCATGGAGCAGCAGCCCGGTCCAGTCAATTGGGCGCCGGTCAATCCAGCGCCAGCCAAGGGTATGGTCCGCCTATGGACGATTGAGGCAAGGGCCCATGGGGCGGAGCTTGTTTCCTATTTCCGCTGGCGCCAGGTTCCGTTCGCCCAGGAACAAATGCATGCCGGGCTTCTGGGCCGGGATGGCCGAATGGACCAGGGCGGCATTGAGGCGCGGGCAGCGGCCGAAGACCTTGCCGTTTTAGGAGCGGCCTCCGAGGGCCCGCGGGAGGTCGCACTGATCCTCGATTATGACGCCCATTGGGCTGTTGAAACCCAACCCCATGGCGCCGGCTTTCGCCACGATCGGTTATGCTTTGAATTCTACAGCGCCGCGCGTGCGAACGGATGCAATATCGATATTCTGCCTCCGGATGCTTCTCTTGATGGCTATAAGCTGGCGGTCATTCCGTCCCTTCCAATTTGGCCTCGTGGGTTGGTGGAGCGGTTGGCTCAAGCGGGCTGTCCTGTCGTCATTGGGCCACGGACCGGTGCTCGGACAAACACCATGCAGCTCCCCGAGCGGATGGCTCCGGATGGATTGCAGGACCTTATCCCAATCAAGATTCGCAAAGTGGAGACGCTTCCAGCTGGCGCTGAGTCCCACGGGCAGATCAATGGTCAGACCTTTTCCGCAGCGATGTGGCGGGAAGATGTGGAGGCGGACTTCTCTGCCCATGCGTCCACGGATGATGGTTGCGGTATCTGGTTTGCATCGAAGAATGTGCACTACCTGGCCTGCTGGCCCGATGCCGTGCTTCTCGACGCGGTCTTGAAGGCCGCGGCACAGGAGGCCGGATTGGCGCCCTTCGACTTGCCCCGTGATATCCGGGTCCGGAGGGACAGTCGCCATCTGTTCATATTCAATTACGGCCATGAACCCTTTGACGCACACGCATTGATCCGTCATTTCCAGGTGACGGGCCGCGTTCTGGGAGACGCAATTGTGCCGCCCTATGATCTTAGTGTCTGGGCCAAGGCGGGATAGACAGTGGGCCCTGCAGATACGGGTCTGTCAGTGGCTGTCACGCGCGACCGCGGCGCCGCGACAGCCTTTCAGGAAACTGAAATCGGCGCCCTTGTCCGCCTGCTCGACCTGTTGAACATAGAGGCTTGCATAGCCCGACACGTGGTTGGGTGGCGCAGGGCGCCAAGCCTCTCGGCGGCATTGTAGATCCGTATCAGGAATGTCAAGATGCAGACGGCGCGCCTCCACATCGAGCTCGATCATGTCGCCATCCATGACATGGGCGATCGGGCCCCCAGCGGCAGCTTCCGGCGCAGCATGCAGAACCACAGTACCGAACGCGGTCCCGCTCATGCGGGCGTCCGAGAGGCGCACCATGTCCCGCACCCCACGCTCCAGAAGTTTCTTCGGGAGCCCCATATTGCCGACCTCGGCCATGCCGGGATACCCAATCGGGCCGCAATTCTTCAAGACCATCACGCATGACTCATCAATGTCCAGATTCGGATCATCAATACGCGTTTTGTAGTCCTCAATGGTCTCGAACACGACAGCGCGACCTCGGTGGCGCATGAGGGCTGGGCTCGCCGCCGATGGTTTGAGGATGGCTCCGTCGGGCGCCAGATTGCCTCTCAAAACGGTGATCCCACCTTGGGCCGCAATGGGATGGATCACCGGCCGGATGACGTCGTCATTGAAGCAGTCAGCGCCGGTAAGACTCGCAGACATCGTTTCTCCACTCGCGGTAAGGCTGTCGCCGTGAAGCAGGTTGGCCTCCAGCAAGCGCCTCAAAACCACCGGCAGTCCGCCCGCGTAATAAAAATCCTCCATCAGATAGTCGCCTGAGGGTTGCAAATTTACCAGGGTCGGAACATCTTTGCCAAGACGGTCCCAGTCTTCGAGGGTGAGCGGCGTTTCAATCCGTCCGGCAATGGCCAGGAGATGGATGACGGCATTGGTCGAACCACCCAAGGCGGCATTGGCGCGGATCGCATTCTCGAAAGCCTTGCGGGTCAAGATCGTCGACAAACGCAGATCCTCATGGACCATCTCAACAATGCGCCGCCCTGTCATATGGGCCGCCACATAACGCCGAGAGTCGACGGCCGGAATCGCGGCGGCGCCTGGAAGGGTCAGGCCCAAGGCCTCCGACAGACCTGCCATGGTAGAGGCGGTGCCCATGGTCATGCAGTGGCCGGCGGAACGGGACATGGCGGCTTCCGCGGCCATGAAATCCTCCAGTGACATGGTCCCCGCCCGGACGCTTTCGCTGAACTCCCAGACACCTGTCCCCGAGCCAATGATCTGGCCACGGAAGTGACCATTCAGCATGGGACCTCCAGGCAGGACGATGGCCGGAAGGTCGCAACTCGCCGCTCCCATGACCAGCCCGGGGGTCGTCTTGTCGCAACCGGTGAGCAAAACAACACCATCGACGGGGTTGCCCCGGATGGCTTCCTCCACATCCATGCTCATCAAGTTTCGGAAAAGCATGGCCGTGGGACGGAGCATGGTTTCTCCGGTCGAAAAGACCGGAAACTCAAGGGGAAAGCCACCTGCTTCGTACACGCCGCGTTTGACATGATCGGCCAGTTTGCGAAAATGGGCATTGCAGGGTGTGAGCTCGGAGAAGGTATTGCAAATGCCGATTACGGGCCGGCCATCGAAGAGATGATCCGGATAGCCCTGATTGCGCATCCAGCTCCGATGGATAAAACCATCCTTGTCCTTCGGTCCGAACCAGGCTTGGGAGCGCAGTGGCGGACGGCTCTTGGTCATGGCGTCTTCTTCCTCGTCCGTTCAATCAGTTGGCAAATCGATAAGGTGCGATGCCGTGAACGCCGGGGCGGCACTGGAACAGGCCACCGGCAAGGGGTTGCTCTTTTAATTGATCGGGGCTGAGCAGCCAGCGGGCTGTCGTGATAAAGAGTGTTCCAAGATCATCGCCGCCAAATGCGCAGCTTGTGATATTGGAAACGGGCAGGCGAAGCTCGTCGATCCAGCGCCCATCAGCACTGTAACACCGAACGGATGATCCACCAAACAAGGTGATCCACAGGCACCCTTCGGAGTCGACGGTCATGCCATCCGGGTGCCCCTCATCGGCTGTAAATGTCAAAAAAAGATCCGGGTCGGAAGCCTCTCCATCAGCCGACAGACGATAGGCGTAGATCTTGCGATCCTTGGTGTGCGTGAAATAGAGGATTTGTCCATCCGGGCTGAATGCCGGACCATTGGTGATCACAACACTGGTGGCGATGCGTGTAAGGGTTAGGTTGGGTGCGAGCCTGTAGAGCGATCCCGTGGGCGCCGTTTCCCCATTGTCCATGGATCCGAACCAGAATGCGCCATCGGGGCCGGCCTTGCCGTCATTGAACCGATTATCCGGACAGTCTTTTTCGGGGTTTTCGAGCACTTGGGTAATTTTCCCCGCGTCATCCATCATCGCGAGGGTTTTTGCATAAGCGGCGATGAACCCGCCGCGCTCACGTGCTGCGAAGCAGCAGAGCGACTGTTCAAGTGGCACGGTTGTGGATGTGCCTTGCAGCGAATCATGGATGAGAAGGCGCCTGTCCTTAATGTCTGTCCACAGCAGCCGCTGTGTTCCCGGATCCCAAACCGGCCCTTCGCCCAAAATCGTCTTTGCATCCCAAATACAGTGAGGCTGCATGCCGTGCTTTCCTTCCACCGCTCGCGGTCTCGCACCGCTCCCTGGCCCATGCGCGAAGGGTAGGGGGAGGGGCATCCTTGCCGCAAGGGTTTTGGGGCAGTCGCCACGCCCGTGCCAGATGGCTGGTTGCGCCGGGGAAAGTGTGTAAGCTGATGGACAAAGAGGGGCCGCTGGCTCTCAAGGACCCATCAATGGGGAGGGGCGATATGCTCGAAACAGGCATTCAAATTGGCGTCTTCATTCTGGTGACGGCAGCGATCGGTTTCGCCACATGGTGGAAATGCCGTACCCCGCGAGGCCATTCGGTTGATGCCAACAAGGACTATTTCCTCGCCGGCGGCACCCTTTCCTGGCTCTTCATCGCCGGATCGATCACGCTCACCAATCTGTCAACAGATCAAATTGTCGGTATGAATGGTAATCAGCTCTTGCTCATTGCCTGGTGGGAGTTGGCGGCCGTTGCCGGGCTGATCATTCTCACATTTGTTTTTCTGCCCCTTTATTATAAGTATCAATGTACGACCACGACGGAACTTCTGGAAAGGAAACTTGGGGGCAAGGCTCTGCGGGCCATTGTGTCGGTCCTGTTTCTGCTTGGCGGCCTTTTCATCTATCTGCCCATCATGCTCTATACAGGCTCCCTGTTCATGAAGTCGATGTTCGATCTGGACATCCCCATTCTCGTGATCGCGACGGGTTTTGCCATTGTGGGATCGGCTTATGCCATATTTGGCGGTCTCAAGGCCGTCGCTGTGTCTGACACCTATAGTGGCGTGGGACTGCTCGCCTTTGGGCTCCTCGTGGTTTTTTTGGCTCTGGCTGCCATTGATTTTGACCTGTCAGGAATCCCGGCGGACCGCTTGACCATGATCGGTGACAACGCGTCCCCGATCCCATGGCATACCCTCCTGACAGGGATGATCTTTATTCAAATCTTTTACTGGAGTTTCAATCAGACCATCACCCAGCGGGCCATGGCGGCGCCAAACATCTGGGAAGCGCAAAAGGGTGTTTTGGCGGCCGCGGGGATACGTCTGCTCATTGTGCCGGCCATCATCGCTCTGCCCGGTGTGGTATCTTACAAGCTGTATGGCGATATTGGCGATGCCGCCTATGGACGGATTGTCGGCGATGTTCTGCCTTTCTGGCTGTCGGGCGTCTTTGCGGCCATGATGGCGGCGGCGGTCCTCACAAGCTTCAACAGTGCCCTGAATTCAGCCGCGGCTCTTTATGTCTGCGATATCCATGAGAGCTATTTTCAGCCAAACGTCAATGTACGGCGCATCGCCACGATCATAACCATTGTTTTTGTCTTCATCGCGCTCGGATTGGTTCCGCTTTATAGCGGCGCTGAGTCCATCATCAATCTTGTGCAGCAACTGAACGGGCTTTTGTCCATGCCCATTCTATCAGCCTTTTTCCTGGCGATCTTTTTTCGAAACGTCTCGCCCTGGGCCGCGGCCATCGCCGTCGCCGCGGGCAGTGTTGGATACGGAATTGTGTCGTTCTATTTCCCGCCCTTTCACTATATCCACATGATGCTGGTCACCCTCATTGCCTGTATCCTGTTTGCCTTGGCCGTCAATTGGATTGGCTTCGGCCGTATCGCGCGGCTGTCGTTCGCCGACTTCCGCTCCGGGATCGAACCTGGCATGGCACCGCACGGGCGTAAGTCCTGATGTGTGGCACGCGTCCCATGGACCACACCCCCGTCCGTCCCCGTCATGTCTGTGGGCGGGGCACTTTTCAAGCGAGTTGTTATGTCCCTGTGTGTGGCCAGGCCACCATTCACGCGGATTTGCTGAGCGCGTCGATTTCCGTCAGGAGACGGTCATAATCGGGCTGGCCTTTGGCCGCGTAGTTGAAGTTTTTCCACAGGCCGGTCATCTTCGTGAAGTAATCACGAACGGCTGTTTTGTTTGGGAAGTCATAGCGACGGGTCAGGATCGTATAGAGTGCGTCGAAAACGAACTTCTGGCGCTCAAGCGGGGCGGAAACATCAACCGTGTCAAAGGCATCCTGTTGCAGATAGACCATGTCGAGCATCAAGGACTGCTGATAGGTCACAAAGTCTTCAATGGACACGCCTTCCTCGCCTGTGACCTGCATCATCTGCTGTACGCTGTCGCCTTTTCGCAAAAGCTCCGTCATTTCACCAACACGATCGACCCACCCGGCGCCGAACTGTGCATCATACCACGGACGAAGTTGATTGAGATAGCGTGACCAGGACAAGAGCGGATCGACAGCCGGATAAAACCGCTTATAGGCCCGTGCAGAAGACAGCCCCAAGAAGCATTTCACGGTGGAGAGCGTCGCCTGGGTGACAGGCTCGTCAAAATTGCCGCCTGCGGGCGAGACCGTGCCGATAATCGTCAGACTGCCGACCGAGCCGTCATTGGCCTGTGACAGTCCAGCCCGTTCATAAACACTCTTGATGCTCGACTCCAGATAAGCGGGGAAACCCTCTTCCCCCGGAATTTCCTCCAGGCGGCCAGAGGTTTCGCGCATGGCCTGGGCCCAACGGGAGGTGGAGTCCGCGATCAGAAGAACGTCAAGCCCCATTTGGCGGTAGTATTCGCCCAAGGTCACACCGGTATAGATTGACGCTTCACGGGCCGCCACAGGCATGGAGGAGGTGTTGCAGACAATCACCGTGCGGTCCATGAGGCTGCCGCCAGAGGTGGGATCCGTCTGCTTAGGAAAGTCATTGATGGTCTCGACGACCTCACCGGCCCGCTCCCCACAGGCCACAACGATCACAACGTCGACGGAGGAAAAGCGGGAGATGAGGTTCTGAAGGACGGTTTTGCCTGCGCCAAATGGCCCTGGGATGCAGGCGGAACCACCCCGCGCAATGGGGAAGAAGGTATCGATCAGCCGTTGTGTCGTCGTCAGGGGTTCGTCGGGAAAGCGGCGCTTGGACTGACCAGTCTTTAGCAGCATGGTGTTCAGGGCACGGCGGACCGGCCATTTCTGGAACAAGGTGACATCCCGCTCGCGGCCTTTGGCGTCGGTCACGCGGGCAACCGTCTCCGTGCCCTTCACCGCATCCTCCCGAACCCAGGAAATCGTATAGTCCCCAGGCCAATCAAAGGGCAGCATGATCTTGTGTCGGAACCGGCCTTCCGGAACCATGCCGATCACGTCTCCCGCCCGCACCACATCCCCGATGCGCACAGAGGGGGTGAAGGCCCATTTCTGGGCCCGGTCCAAAGGATCCACATGGGCGCCCCGGGGCAGGAACACGCCGAACCGGTCGGCAAGGCCGGGCAGGGGGGCCTGCAACCCGTCATAAACGCGCCCCAAAAGCCCCGGCCCAAGCGTGACCGACAGCATTTCCCCGGATTGCTCGACGCCATCGCCGACAGCGACGCCTTGGGTGCTTTCATAGACCTGCGCGTCGGCCGTTCGTCCGCGCACGCGCAAAATCTCCGCCTTCAGACGCTCCTGTCGACCATCCGAGCCGGTTCTGGATGGCAGAATATGGATAACTTCGTTTTTGAGCAGACGGCCGGGTGTTCCATCCGCACCCGTTTCCACTTCGATTTCTACCAGATCGTCCTGAACGGCGACGATCCGGGCCGTGACCTTTGACTCAGGGTCCTTCGGGTCCTGTCCGGTGGGGCGTCGCGGCGCCGGTGGCATTGGCTGGGTGAGGCCCGTATCACTCATGGTCTGGCTCCCATCACCTCACGCCCTGCACCGGCGGATTGGGCCGCGGTGTCAAGGCCGGCTTTCAGCAAGCGCCCGAAGCGGCGGGATGCGGCTTCGGCATTGTATCGGCTCCACCGGTCGATCACGCTCCATTTCAGGACATAGATCACGACCGCTTCGATGTCGAACTGATGCAGGCCGCCATGTCGGGACAAATCCCGGTAGACAACCTCAAGACACAGACGTTCAAGGTCGAACGCCTCACCCGCAGCAAGGAGGCGGTCGGCCTCCTTCAGCCAGGGAAAAATGTGGTCGATGCCGAAACCGGGCGCGCCCCAGTTCTGGATCATGCGACCAAGCCAACGGCCATAACCCCAGGGCTCATCCGCATGCGGCGCGTCCTGGCCGGCGGCCCGGCGGCGCAAGGCGGCAAGGCAGGTTCGTATCTCCATACGCCGCAGGATGACGCTGTCCAGGGTCGCGCTTTGTATGGATGCGCGGGCGTCTCTCACGCGCTTCAGCACATCCTCATCGCTCGGATCATCCGTCATGCGACGCCACTCCAGGGCCCATTCGACCGCGGCCAGGGTGGCTGCGTCTTCCGGCTGAAGCTGGCGCAGCCGACGGTCGAGGCGAATCCGCGAGATCGGCGTCTGCTTCTCCCCGAAAAGGGGGCCGGGACGCGGCAAGCTCGCCATAAGCATGATATATTTGTCTTGGGTCCCCACGCGGCCACCAGCCTCCCCGGTTACTTCACCACGCCTTCTAGAATCGCGCGAAAGCGCGGTTGGAGATGGCGTGACAGCATGTCGGCAACGGCGACGTCTGACAGGTCGACCATGACATCGTCATTCTCCAGATAAATGCGGGCGCCTGCCGACACATCCTCCGATACGGACAGATTGACACCTCGGCGTGCCAGGTCGCCGGCGACATTCCGCACAAAATCCGTCAGGGGACTGTTCTCAAGATCGTCGGCGTTCTGCCGAAGCTCCTCTAGATCAACGGCTTCTGCGGGGAGGATGATCTCCATGGCACTATCCGCGTCGATATGGTCACGCACACGCCCGACCAGTTCCAGGATCATCCGGCTGAGAAAGACCGTATCCGTCATTTGATGGGAGACAAGCCGCCGGATATCGGCGCGGAAGCGTTCGGTCATCTGCGTTTTCAAATCAAGGATCGAATCGCGGGTCGCTGTCTCAAGGGCTTCCTGGCCGGCCTGGCGATAGGCATCCGCATCCCGCCGGGCCTGGTCCCGCATGGCCTGGGCGTCCCTTTGGGCTGCCTCGCGCAGGGCCGCGGCTTCGGCTCGCGCTTTTTCCAAGATGGTTGCCGCTTCGGCGCGGCCGGCCTCAACGCCATCCTCGCGCAGGCGCGCAATCAGGTCATTGACGCCTTTGGACAGGGGCGTTTGGGGTGACTCGTGTCTCGCCATGATCATGGCCCCTCATGTGGTGGCGGGGATGCCGCCTGCGGCGACAAGGGCAAAGACAAAGGCGAAGACCGCAAAGCCTTCGATGATCGCCGCAGGCGCAAGCGAAATGCCGAAAATCTCCGGCTTGTCCTTTGAGGCGGCGATAGCCGAGGCACAAGCCTTGCCCTGCCAGATGCCCACATAAAGGAAGGCGAGGCCCGCCGGAAGGCCAATGCCGAACAGCGCGCCCGCATTTTCCGCCGTAACCGGACGGTTCAGGGTGAACATCACCACGATACCATAGATGACAAGGGTGGACGGCAGAACCGACATGCCCACATATCGTCCGTATCCCCCTTCAGTCTCAAGCATGGCACCAATGCTGGCGGAACCGGCAATGGCGCAGCCTATCCCGCTTCCAATGGCGCCGAGGGCAACCGGGGAATAGATCCCAACCCATCCGAACAGAAAGAGAAACTCATTCACGGTTCCACCTCTTTTCTGGCAAACGGTTTGAAGGCGTATCCTTCGCCCTCGAACCCCCATTTGAAAAACTCGATATAGTTGAGCCGAAGTCCGTGCACGACACCGCTGATGATGGCGAGCACAAAATTCAATCCGTGTCCGACTAAAAGAATCAGCACAGCGACGAGGAGCCCGAGGCCCGGCATCTCTGCCCGGGCCTGGGCGGCAAGCTGGTTGAAGGTGATCGCCAGGGAGGCACTTGCAAGGCCAAGGGCGAAGAGGCGCATATAGCTCAAAATATCGCCAAAGGCCGTCATGGCCCCGGTGAGCGCTTGGGTGCCATCGGCGAGGCGCCGCAACACATCGCCGGCGCGCCTCACAGGCGTGGGACTGGAAAACAGAAAGATGAGACCCGTGCCGATCCCCATCATCGCGATCGTGACGGCCTCGACGGTCGGCACGCCGCCACCAATCCAAAACCCATAGGCGCCAAGGGAGACAGCGATCCATCCAAATTTGGAGAGCCAGTCTGGAGCACCCCATTTCGCCCAGGCCGCCATGACATTGGCAAGAACCACATGGGCAACCCCAATGCCCACGGACAGCTTCATCATGACATCGAAATTATCGACGCTGATCACTTTCAGGTTTGCCCAGATGCTGCTTTGCGGTGGTGCGACGCCAAAATAGCTGCCAACCAGCATGCCATAGAAGATCGTTGCACTGATGATAGCGACGCCCAAACGGCGATAGGCCCGGCCGCGCGGGCTTCCCGCCAAGCGTCGCCAGAATGCAGCCAGGCCCAATGCCAGGATGAAGCCATAGCCGGCATCGGACATGATCATGGCAAAGAACAGGGTGAACGATGCGAGAATAACGAGCGAGGGATCCCAGGAGTGATAACCGGGTACCTGGTAGAACATGGCCAGATCGACCCCGGCAAGGCGGGTTTCGGGCTGGCGCAGCAGCGTTGGCGGCATATCATCTGCCGACGGCGTTTCAGCAAGGAAGGCAAGGCCGAGTGGGTGGGTGAAGTCTTCCATGTCAGACACCCGGTCTTGCGGGGCCCAGCCCTGCACGGCCACCAGAGCGCCATCCTCAAAGGCGCCGCCGGCCGCCTTTTTCAGGTTTGCCGCGTTTTCCGCCTCATAAAGATTGGCCGTGAGCAGATAGAGATAGCGGGTCAAGGCAACCCGCTCAGCCATGAGATCGTCAATCTCAATTTCTGTTTCCAGCAAGTCATCGCGCAGCATGCTGAGGGGTTTGGCGCCAAAGCGGATGCGGGGAACAGGTAAAAGATCCGTTTGTGGCTCATCCGCGGCGATCACCACCACATAGGCCGTGCGGTGATCCGCACCCACAATAGCCCAGGGCAAATCAAGCTCATCGAGCCGCGCCCGATCGCGCAAGGGCAATTCATAAAACCATAAATGCTGACCGCCCGGCGCACCTGCCGGCGAGAAATCGATTTCCCCCCATGGTTCCACATCGGCGATACGGGCGAGGAGGAAATCGCGCTTGTCGTTGGCCAGGCGCAGCTTGGTCTTCAGATCCAGGACGGTGTCGACAACATCATGCAGGTTGAAGCCAGCAGGATTTCGCACCTGCCGTCGCTGATAGGGGGCATCCGTCAGAAATTTGACCGCCTTGCTGGCATTGGCGATCTCGGTGCCGCCCTCAAGCGTTACATCACCGTCGGCACCCGGATCAGTGCCGGGCTTGGCCAGGGCCATGGGCACGAGATGCAGGCAGCCGAGGGCCTGGAGCCCCTTCAGGAGCCGGTCCTTGTCGGCGACACGGCCGATTACGGTTATGCGGTTGAGCGGCGCAATCGTCATGGCACGGGCCTCAGAACGCGGGCGCCGGGGGCGGTGCCGCGGCATGCTTGCGCTTTGCGAGCTTTGAGCGGACCACGGCGCTCACTTGCTCATCGGACAGATAAATCTTGATGCGTTTGATGTTTTGTTTCGTCTGCGGAATAAGAACCTTCTCGAACAGATTGACCCGCTGGGCGACGGTCTTGACTGCATCTTCCAGAAGGGCCAGGCGGCGCTCTTCCACCTCTTTGCGCAGGTGAAGGACCAGGGCGTCCTTCAGTCGTGCCGCGACGAAATCAACCCAATGGGGTTTGGCTAGGCGGCTAAAGGGGCGGATGGTGACCTCAACCCCCTTAAGGGCAGGCAATCGGACGCCAACGACATTTTCCTCGCCATAGTTGACCCGGTCCACGGCCACCAGATCGTCAAGGGCAATGTCGGCGTTGGCCAACATGGGCGCGCGGGCCCCCAGGTCCCGAACACTGTCTGTAATCGCCGTATTTGTCGCGGCAAGCGCCCGCTCGGCCTTGCCGCGCTCAGCCATCAGTTGGCGGCGCTTCAGATCCAGCGACGGCAAGAAGCGCTCATAGGCTTTGAGGTTCGCGGTCTCTCGGGCTAGGCTCGATTTGTTGAGCTGCAGTCTAGCCATCGGCCACTCCTGTATCTTGACCGATCCCCGAGTCCGACGGGCCCCGGTCACCTGTTATCGGAGTCTCTTGCTCATGTTTGGGGAAATATTTCGCGATCAGATCTTCTTTCATGAGGAGCTGTTCAGCGGTGAAGCATTCCGCGAGTGTTTGCCAGCATAGGTCAAGCGCCTCTTCAAGGGGCATGGAGACGGAGATGTCCATGAACCGTTCCCGGAACAGTCGCGCAAATCTCAGGAGCTGGTGGTCATAGTCGGAGAGGTCAAAGGCCATCGCCTGTTTCTGTTCCGCATCCCGCCCACCAGAGTAAAAACGGATCATGGCATTCATGATCTGGCCATGGTCTTCCCGAGTGACCTTGCCGATGACATTCTGTTTCAGGCGCGAAAGAGACCCGAACGGATCAATGACGCCGTCATGGAGGTAGAACTGGCCTTCGGTGATGTAGCCCGTATTGTCCGGAACAGGATGGGTGACGTCATCGCCGGGCATGGTGGTCACGGACAGGATGGTCACCGAGCCGCCCTTGGCAAAGTCGCAGGCCTTTTCATACCGGCGGGCGAGTTGGGAATACAGATCCCCCATATAGCCGCGATTGGAGGGTACACGCTCCATGGAGATGCCAACCTCTTTCAGGGCATCCGCATAGGCCGTCATGTCCGTAAGCAGAACAAGTACACGCTTGCCTTCCTCGATAGCGAAACGTTCGGCGACCGCAAGTGCCATATCCGGCACCAGCAGCCGCTCCACGATCGGATCTGAGGCCTGATTGACGAACATGATGGTGCGCGAAAAAAGGCCTGAGTCCTCGAAGGTTGTCCGGAAGGTATGGTAGTCGTCGAAAATCAGGCCCATGCCGCCGAAGACCACAATGTCAGCATCCGCCTGGATGCCGATGCGGGCCAGGAACGGGTTAAAGGGTTCCCCCGAGACGGAAAAGATAGGGATCTTCTGGCTTTCGACGAGACAGTTGAACACGTCAATCATCGGAACATCCGTCCGGATCATTTTTTTCGGAACAATCCGTTCAACGGGATTGACCGAAGGCCCGCCAATGGGGACCTGACGTTCAAAGGAGAGATCGGGCCCTCCATCAATGGTCTCGCCGGCACCGCTGAAAACGCGGCCCAGAATGTTCTCAGAGCAAGACACCCGCATGGGCCGACCGAGAAATGTCGCACTGGCCATGGTGGAAATGCCTTTGGTACCGGAGAACACCTGGAGCGAAACCGTATCGCGATTGATACTGATGACCTGGGCCAGCGAGCGCGTCGTACCGTCCTCAATAACCGCCAGATCGCCGAGACGGACGGAGGACCCATCATGGCGCACCGTAGGCGGAACATAGACCTTCAATATGTCGCCGACGATCTCGGTTATGCGCGCATAGCGCATCAGGGTCTCAATCATGGTCCGTTCTCTCGCACCGTCGATGACACTGGGTCGTTCTTGTCCACCCGTCGGTCAGGGTAATTGCATTTCCCGTGGTTCGTCTTCCGTAAAAAGCTCTGCCTCCGTTGCTTTCACAATCTCCTCAACCGTCACATTTGGTCCGCGTTCCCGCAGGACAAGGCCGTGATCCGTTGGTTCAATGACAGCCATTTCCGTGACAATGAGATCGACCCTCCGCAGGGCCGTGAGGGGCAGGGAGCATTGAGCCTTGATCTTGGGCGCCCCCTTCGCTGTGTGAATCATGGCCACGATCACCCGTCGCGCGCCGGCCACAAGATCCATGGCGCCGCCCATGCCGGGAACCATTTTTCCGGGGACGGTCCAATTGGCCAAGTAGCCCCGGGCATCGACTTCAAGGCCACCGAGTACGGTCATGTCGAGATGGCCGCCGCGAATCAGCCCAAAGCTCATGGCACTGTCGATCGAGGCGGCCCCGGGCACGGCCGATACAAAGCCGCCGCCGGCATCGGTGAGGAAGGGATCCTCCATGCCCTCTGGCGGACGAGCGCCAAGTCCGATCACCCCATTCTCGGCCTGGAAAAAGACATCAGAATTCGCAGGCAGAAAATTTGCCACCCGGCTTGGCAGGCCGATGCCCAGATTGACCAGCATGCCGGGTTCAATCTCCTGGGCAACCCGTGCAGCAATGATGTCCTTGGGATCCCACTGCGGCCCGTCCATGGGCATCACTCCCTTGCTTGGTTCCGGCCGTCAGCTTGCCCGTTCGAGAAGATGATCGACAAGAATGCCGGGCGTTTTCACGCCATCGGGCGGAATGACGCCAACTGGCACGATGACTTGAGCCTCCGCGATCACCTTGTCCGCGGCGAGGGCCATGATCGGGTTGAAGTTATGGGCCGTGAGGGAATAGTCCAGATTGCCCACATAATCTGCTTCCTGCGCGAAAATCAATGAAAAATCCGCATGCAGAGGCTTTTCCAGAAGATAGGGTGTCCCATCCACATCAACGATCTGTTTGCCATCTTCGACCGTCGTGCCAAGCCCTGTGCGCGTCAGGACCCCGCCAAGGCCCATGCCGCCGGCGCGGATGCACTCGACCAGTGTGCCCTGAGGCACAAGATCGACGTCAATCTCATCACTGAGCATTTTCTGCTGGGTCTCTGGGTTGAGGCCGATATGGGAAGCTATCAGTTTGGTGACGAGTCCTGCCGTGATCAGCTTGCCCACGCCCAATCCAGGCCGTGCGCTGTCATTGGCAATGATGGTCAGGTCTTTGGGCGCCCGTTCGACCAGGGCGTCAATCATACGGTGGGGCGAGCCGACACCCATGAAACCGCCGATCATGACAGTCGCGCCATCCTGGATGAGCGCTGCGGCTTCATGGGGTTTCAACGCGTTTTTCATGGTCCCAGGTCCCCTTCGACCTCACCGGCCTCCGCATCGGGTGGCCACGTCCTACGCATCCAGTTCTTCACCTAAGACTGACGCCGTTGCTTCGGCGATGATCCGTTCCTCATCTGTTGCGATCACCAGAATAGGAACAGGCCCCTTGCTAATCAATGGGCCGTTCCGATCATTCCCGATCGGATCCACATTAAGGCCGAGATACTCCAGGCCCTCCAAAGCGCGGGCCCGAACGGGCGCTGCATGCTCGCCGATCCCGCCGCAGAAAACGACCGCATCAAGGCCGCCGAGAACAGCCGTCATGGCGCCAAGTTCCCGCCGGACACGGAACACATAATAATCGATCGCCTCGCCCGCCTCCGGTGCATCGCTGGCCAGCAGCGTGCGCATGTCATGGCTGATCCCCGAAAGGCCCTTAAGGCCGCTTTCCCGGTAGAGCAGGGCGGAGATCTCGTTTGCATCCATCCCTTGTTCCATGAAATAGAGCAGGACACCCGGATCGAGCTGGCCACATCGGGTGCCCATGGGCAATCCGTCGAGGGCGGAAAAACCCATGGTCGAGCCTACACTGACCCCGTTCTTGATGGCGCACATGGAGGCGCCATTGCCCAGATGGGCAACAATGACCCGGCCGCTAGCAAGATCCGGATAGTCCCGCTTCAGACAATCCCTAATGTACTGATAAGACAGGCCATGAAAGCCATAGCGGCGGACGCCTTCCGTGTAAAACCGGCGGGGCAGAGCGAAGGTATCATTGACCCACGGATGAGCCCGGTGGAAGGCCGTGTCGAAACAGCCCACTTGTATGGCTTCGGGAAAGGCGCGTTGGGCCGCGGCGACGCCCACGAGATTGAAGGGTTGGTGCAAGGGCGCAAGGGGCGAAAGCGTTGACAGGCGCTCCATCACGTCATCGGTCAAAAGAGCGGGAGCGGAGAAATCAACACCGCCATGGACAATGCGATGGCCAACGCCGTCCACCGGCCGCCCCGCCAGGATCGGCGAGATTGCCTCCAGGATGGCCACAAGGGCGCCGGCGTGATCGGTCTTCCCAGTGGAGCGGCTATCCCGTGCATCCCGGTAGTTGACGATAAGCTGCGCATCTTCCCCAAGATTTTCCACCTGCCCGCTGGCTTGTTCCACCAACATATCATTCTGGGTAAAGACGGAAAATTTCACCGATGAACTGCCGGCATTCAGGGTCAGGACTGTGGTCATCAGTCCACCCCATGGGCGTAGAGGGCCGCAAGAGCGCAGGAGACAAGGCGGGTCTTGGCACTGTCCGCGCGGCTGGTCAGGATGATGGGGCACTTACAGCCCAGCACCAGGCCGCCCGCTTCCGCATGGGCCAGGAAAGTCAGTTGCTTGGCGATCATATTACCGGCGTCGAGATTGGGCGCGACAAGAATCTGGGCCTGTCCTGCGACGGTCGACCGGATGCCCTTGATGAGCGCTGCGTCCGCGTCCACCGCATTGTCCATGGCCAGAGGACCATCAACGATGCCGCCCGTGATCTGTCCACGGTCGGCCATTTTGGACAGAATCGCGGCATCGAGGGTGGACTGGATCGCAGGGTTCACGGTCTCCACGGCCGAAAGGATGCCGACCCGTGGATTTTCAACACCAAGTGCGATCGCGAAATCGATCGCGTTCTGGATGATGCTGGCCTTGGTCTCAAGATCCGGTTCGATATTGATTGCTGCATCCGTAATCATCAGGGGATGGTCGAGGCCGGGCACATCAAAGACAAAGGCATGGCTGACACGCCGGCCAGTGCGCAGGCCGCCATCGCGTTTGACCACCTCCCCCAGAAGAACATCCGTATGGAGATGGCCCTTCATTAAAGCCTGAATGCGCCCTTCATGGACCATGGCAACGGCCCGGGCCGCCGCGGCATGGTGATCAGGCTCATGGACGATTTCCGCCTGGGATAGATCAAAGCCGTGCTCTTCAGCCACCGCCGTGATCTTGCCCTCATCCCCCACCAAAAGCGGCGCGATCAAAGTGTGTTCCGCCGCAAGCAGCGGGCCAGCGAGGGAGTCCCGATCCTCCGGCACCACGACTGCGGTGGGGATAGGGGGCAGGGGTTCGGCAATGGCAAGCAACTGGTCGAAATGGGCATGGCGGCGCACGGTCAATCCGGGTACGTCCTCAAGCTCATAGTCCTGGCCGATATCCGGCGCGATGACCTCGGCTTCTCCCTCTACAAGCCGCACCCCATTGGAATCTTCCACCCAAGTCTCAAAGCGCGCCCGGCGACCTTCGCCCTTTTCAATAAGGCGAACGGTGGCCCTAAGGCTCTCACCCGCGACAGCCCGTCCCAGAAAGCGCAAAGTCTGTGAGCGGTACAAGGTTCCCGGGCCTGGCAGCCGGTTCCCCAGAACGGCCGAAATCAGGGAGGAGACCCACATGCCGGGCGCAACCGGCTCAGCCGCGCCATCCGCCGCCGGATGCGGCATGTGTAGCGGATTATAGTTGCCGGACGTATTGGCGAAGATATAGAGGTCTTCTACGCGGCACAGCCGTGTTTCGCTCGCCTCCATGCCAATTTGCAGGGCATTATAGGGAACATTCCGGAGGCGCATCATCATTCCCCTGCTGTTTTGTCTTCAAGGCCAAGATGATCGACCGCCCTGCTCCAGGTAAGCTGAAGGTCGGGCGTCGCGGTGCGTTCGTCATAGTCCAGGACGAAGCGCAAGAACCGCTCGGCAAGCCGCCGGTCTTCCGGGCTCCTGATCAGCCTAGGCAGGGAATCGAGCCCCTTATTGGGTGCGAAATCCACAATGATCAGCTGGCGTTCGATGAGGGTCCGGCGGTCCTTCTCGGTCATGGATTTGAAGGGCTCCATGGTCTCGAATGCGGCGGCAATTCGCTCAATTCTCTGGATTTCCACCTTGCCGCCACCATGATCGAGCGCAATGCCAAGACGGATGATACCGGCGGCCAAGCCTCCGTCTTCGATGGCCTCCAAC
>CAYUYV010000007.1:0-25653 GCA_964449455.1 uncultured Alphaproteobacteria bacterium
GGCCCGCCCGGCCTTTGAGCGGGCCGCCGCCCTCTAAAGCTTCAGGCACGGCTTTAAAGCTTCAGGCACGGCTTTGCCCCGTCCCGACGCTTTGAGGTCTGTCTATGGTTGAGACGCCATGAGCCTGCCCTCCCCGCCTGAGCCCCGGCCCGATCTGAGCCGGCTGCTCGACCTTCTGCCTCGCCTGCCCCTGTTCCGGGATGTTCCGCCAGCGGACCTGCCGGCCCTCATTGACGGCGTTGAGTGGTTCAGCCTGCCGGGTGGCTGGACCCTTTTGCGCAAAGGCGACCCGAGCGACGCCATGTATGTCGTGATGGCGGGGAGCCTCGGCCTTGCGGCCCCTGAGGGCGCGGAGACGGGCGCCAGCGCCGGACGTTTCGGCGCCGGGCAGACCGTGGGTGAAGTGGGCCTGCTCTCCGGTGAGCCGCGCACGGCCACCTTGGTCGCCCTTCGGGATACGGAGCTTTTGCGCATCACACCATCGGTGTTCCGCCGCATGATCGCCTCCCATCCCGTGGTCATGGAAAATCTTGGGCGCCTCGTGGTCTTGCGCCTGAAGCAAATGATCGAAGGGCGCCCGGACCCCGCATCCACTGCCCCGCCCGTGGCCATCGCGCTCGTGCCGGTGACCACCCGGGTGCCCTGCCACGCCATGGCCGAGTCCCTCGTCGCGACCCTCAAGGCGCAAGGGCGGCGTGCAGTCCTTATTGATCGGCATAGCGAAGATCTTTCAACGGAAACTCTTCACAGCCTTGAGGCCCATCACGACCATATCCTGTATCTGAGCGATGGAGAGCCGGGGCGCTGGAGCCGGCTCTGCCTGCGTCAGGCGGACCGGATCCTCTTGCTGGCCCGCCATGACGGCCTCGTGCCCCACAGTCTGCCCATGGAGACCATGCTGCTGGAGGCCACATCCCGGACCATGGAGCTTGTGCTCCTGCATCCGCCGGGTACGGAAAGGCCGGTCGGCGCCGGGCCCTGGCTCGAACGTTTCCGTCCGGTCTGGCATCATCATCTGTGTCTTGAGGATCAAGTGGCCCTGGCGCGGATGGCTCGCCATCTGACGGGGACGGCTGTCGGCATTGTTCTCGCCGGCGGCGGCGCGCGGGGCTTTGCCCATCTTGGCGTGTTGCGGGCCCTTGAAGAGGTTGGCATCACCGTGGACCGGGTGTGCGGCACCAGCATTGGCGGCATTATCGGGGCGGGCATTGCGGCGGGCTGGCCCCTTGACGCCCTTGAAGATCGTCTGCGCCGCAGTTTCGTAGACACCAATCCGCTCAGTGACGTGACGGTGCCGATCACGGCCTTTGTACGCGGCCGGAAGGTAACACGCCTGTTGCGGGAGAATTTCGGACCTTTACGCCTTGAGGATCTATGGCTGCCCTTTTTCTGCGTCTCGGCCAATCTCACCTTGGGCCGTGAGACGGTGCACAGGACCGGGCCCGTGTGGCAGGCCCTGCGGGCGAGCATCGCCATTCCGGGCATTCTGCCGCCGGTGGTTCAGGGGGGTGAGATCCTGGTGGACGGGGCCGTGATGAACAATTTTCCCGTCAGCCTGATGGCCAGTCAGGCCCGTGGTCCCGTGATCGGCGTCGATGTGGAGGACCACGAGGCCTTTTCATCTGTTCACGGAGAAGCCTGGCGACAGGCTGAATGGGGCATTTTGGGCGATACGGTCATCGGGGGGCCCGGCATCACCAGCCTGCTCATGCGCGCCGGCACCGTCAACAGCCAGATGCTGACCCGAACTGCCCGGGCACGGACGGACCTGTTTTTCGCCCCGCCCCTGGACCGGATCGGTGTCGGCGACTGGAAGACCTTTGAGACGGCCATTGAGATCGGCTATCGCCATGCCACGAAAGTGCTGGCACAAGCCGATCTCAGTGCCTTTGCGCACACGCGGCCCGGTTAAGATCTGATAGCTGCAAAACGACTCCGGACTCGACACGTCACACGGGTCAGAAGAAGCTCGGCACCAGGGCATTCGCCAGGGCGACAGCGGTACCGGCAGCCACTTCACCGATGACGATATATCCGTATCCTTCCTTATCCCAGGCCACGGTGCTAAGCCCGTCCAGGGAACCCGGGCGCGGCGGCTTGGTGACAGCCGCCTTGGCACTGCGGATGACGCAGAACAGGATGGGGACGCCGTCCGGATCCCGATAGGTGATCTTGGCCAGGGGATTGCCGTTGAAGGTCAAAAGCTCCGCCCCGAGAAGGTCGAACCCGTTTGCCTGCAAGGCATCCGCCGGCAGATCGATGCCAAGGCCGCGTTCCACATGGGCAAGCTCCGCACGCAGACGCTCAGGATTTGGCTCAAGATTGGCGACGCTCGCCTTGTTATAGAGCACGGCATAATCCGCGATCGCTTTTTTCCAGCCCCGTTTGGGCGGCGGCGCAGGTGTGACGGGGGCGGCCGGTTCTGCACTTGTATCGGTCCCGTCCGTGGGGCTCGACACTGGCGGCACATCCGCCGTCACCGTCCCGCCCGGCGCGTAATAGGACCGGGTCAGGCTGTGGATGAACACACCAAGCGCAAAGGCCATCACCACACTGGCTGCCAGCAAGGCCATGGGCGGCATCACGGAGCGGCGCCGGCGCGGCCGTTTCTCCGATCCGGCAGACGCATTGCCGGCCCTGTCGAAGGCCACAACGGTCTCGTCTTCATCCGCCGGCGGCAGGCCGAGTCGGAACCCCCGATCGGACTGAGCATCAGGCTCACGGCGGGCGCGGCCAAGGGGGCCGAAAAACGGTGTCGATTCGGAGGATGCCTCGGGCTCAGGGTCCGGTTCGCCGGCGTCGCGGGGTCCCCAGCGCATGGCCGGTTCTTCTTCCGACATGTCCCGGTCGGCCGCGCCTGTGCTTGCGCGCCCGGGGGCAGCGGGGCTCCCGTCCCCCGGATTCAGGCGCCGAGCCGGCTGTCTTGTCGTGGCGGCACTGGACTCCCGTGTCCCGTAACGCGTGTCCCGGGCCCCCGGTTCCTCGACGGACGGCGCTTCGGGAGGGCGATACTCATCCCCACGCGATACCGGATCCAAGGACCTGGCCCGATCGGGGTCCGTATACGCGTCAACCGGTGGATCCTGGCGATCCGATCCATAGGGATCCTCTGGCGCCAGCTTGTCTTCGGCAGCCTCGATCCGCCGCTCCAGGTCACGCGCGTCATCAACAAAAGGTGCCTCGACGATCGGCTCATCGAGCGGCGGCTCTTCATCCAGTCCACCCTGACGATCCGTCTCCGGCTCATACACGGGCTCATCCACGGGCTGGGCCACGAGCACGGCCGGGGTGTCGTCCTCATCCGGTTGCCCCAATACAGGCTCTTGAAAGACAGGAGGGCTCGGGACGGTCATGGGATTGCTGGCGCCGCCCACCTCGGCCAGGGCGGCATTCAAGCGCGCTTCCAGATCCGCTGCAGGCGGGATCATACGATCGAGTTCGCGAATGCCGGTGCCAAGAGCACTCATGCCAGCGTCCAGGTCAGCAAGCCGGGCCACGAGATCATCATCGATCTCGAGAGCCGCATTGATCTCGGCCCGTTCGCTTTCTGACAATTTGCCATCCAGATACGCCACAAGGGTTTCCTCGGGGATGCGCCGGCGAGCTTCGAAATCGGTCATTGGGAGACCTCCTTCTGCTCGGAGGTCTCACCCAGGAGACGGGTTAAGGTCTTTCGCGCCGAGGCAAGCCGGCTCATTACCGTCCCCAAGGGGATTTCCAGGGTGTCAGCTGCTTCCCGGTAAGTTAAACCTTCTATGTAGACCAAACTGAACGTCACCCGTATTGCGTCCGGCAAGTCACTCAAAGCAGTCAACACCTGACCAGCCAGAATCGAATTCTCGACCGCAGCCCTTACGTCCGTTCCCCTCAGTGCAGCCTCATCCATATCCCCACTCGGCCGGCGCAGCCGCTCGGCGCGGATCTGGTTGCGCCAGATCGAGACCATAATGGAATAAGCCCAACTGTGTAGACGAGTGCCAGGCTCGAACTGGTGGGCGCGTTCGAGCGCGCGCACGCATGTGGCCTGCAGGAGATCGTCGGCCTGCGACGGATCGCCCGTCAGCGACAACGCAAAGCGCCACAGTTGAGGCAAAAGGGGTTTAAGTCCCTCCCCCACTGTCTGGCGTGATTGGTGATCCGAAATCATTGGCACCCGTCGAAAGATTCCACAGCAAGTATTGGTGCGCGACCAGGCCCGCGACGACACGGACACGGACGGTTAAGCCCATAGAATTGGGCTTGTTTTCCTCCAAGCCATTCCCGGGCAGCGGGCAGACTTAATCCCGGGACATGGGTGGGATCAAGGTAGCGTCAACAATTAAAAAACCGCTAATGAAGCGAATAAACTCCCTCCGTGCGTGTTATCGGTCGGCTATACCATAGGCCGGACTTGCCGGGAGGTCTCTTACTCCGATGCGCCACTCTTCCGGGGTCCTCCAAATGTAAAGGCGCATCCCAATTCAAAAATTTGAGGATCAACGTCATGACAGACCTACTTCTTGGTGGAGCTAACCACGACACCATTATTGGCGGGGATGGCGACGATACACTCCTGGGCTTGGGTGGCGACGACAGCCTGAGCGGCGGCGATGGCTCCGATGTCATCGGTGGCGGTGACGGAAACGACACGCTGATCGGCAATGCCGGATCTGATATCCTGCGCGGCGACGATGGCGACGATATTCTGCGGGGTGGCTCGGGCCTCGATATTCTCTTCGGCGGGGCCGGCGCCGATGTGCTGAACGGCGGCACGGGCCTTGATCTTCTCTTTGGCGGCGCAGGTAGCGACCGGCTGTTGGCCAATACCATTGTCACCGGCGAGATCTTTAATGGTGGCGCGGGCGTGGACGTTCTTGACCTGTCCGGCCTGGTTCAGGCGGCCGAGGTGGTCCTGGACCGGATCATCGAAGCCGAGGACGGCACGCGGACATTCGTGGACGGATTTGTCAGCAATAGCGGCACACCCGCAGGCGGCGAAACAGCCTTTCAAGCCACACTCCAGTTCCTTGAAAGCGTCATCGGCTCGGTCTTTGATGACACCATCACGGGCAATGCACGCAATAATGTCCTGCGCGGCAATGAAGGCGACGACCTCATCTTTGGCCTTGAGGGCAATGACCGGCTCGTGGGCGGCCTGGGCAGTGACACATTGATTGGCGGCGAAGGCGAAGACCGCCTGGTGCTCTCCACGATCGACGCCATGGATGTTGCCGACGGCGGCGCCGACACCAATGCCGAGGCCGGCACGGCGGATGCCACCACCGGTGACACGGTGGTCCTGTCCGGCTTCGCGGAAGGCGTCTTTGTTGATCTCGATGAAAACTTTGCCGGCATTTCTGCTCCGGGCCTGAGCCAGAACGGCTTTGTCCGCAATATCGCCTCCGTCGGCGGCGGTGACATCACCTTCGAGGCGGATCTGATCGATGTCGAGAATGTGATCGGCACCGCATTCAACGACCGCCTGTTCGGCAATGCCGAGGACAATGTCCTCGCCGGTCTTGGCGGCGATGATGTCTTCCACGGCTTTGGCGGCAGCGACATCATTAACGGCGGCGAAGGCACCGATCTTGTCCTCTTCAACCAGGCCGTGGAAAGCATCGACGCTGACCTTGCCGAGGGCTTTGTGATCGTCGGCGACGACACGAGCACGCTGGTCGCCATCGAAAACCTCAATGGTGGCAATTTCGATGACACGATCCGCGGTGACGATGGTGACAATGTCTTGAACGGTCGCAACGGTGACGACTTCATCCGTGGGCGCCAAGGCAATGACGTGCTCATCGGTGGCGCCGGCAATGACACCCTGAACGGCAATCAGGGTGAAGACCGTTTTATCGTGACCTCCATTGACGAGACGGACGTCTTTGACGGTGGCCAAGACACCAATGACGAGACAGGCTCGGCCGATCTGGCCACCGGCGACACGGTGGACCTGTCCGGCCTCATGGAAGGCGTCTTTGTTGATCTCGACCAGGAATTCGCCGGCATCGCCAATCCGGGCCTCTCCCAGGACGGCTTCATCCGGAATATCGGTTCCATCGGTGGCGGCGAGATCACCTTTGAAGCGGACCTCATTGATGTGGAGAACGTGTTCGGCACCGAATTCGCCGACCGCCTGTTCGGCAATGCCGAAGACAATGTGCTCACCGGTCTCGGCGGCGACGATGTCTTCCACGGCTTCGGCGGCAGCGACATCATTGACGGCGGCGAAGGCACCGATCTTGTGCTGTTCAATCAGGCCCTGGAAAGCATCGATGCTGACCTTACTGAGGGCTTTGTGATCGTCGGCGACGACACGAGCACGCTGGTCGCCATCGAAAACCTCAATGGCGGCAATTTCGATGACACGATCCGCGGTGACGATGGTGACAATGTCTTGAATGGCCGGGACGGCAATGACCTCATCCGCGGGCGTCAGGGCGATGACACGCTGATCGGCGGCGCCGGCAGCGACACCCTGGACGGCAATCAGGGTGATGATCGTCTGATCGTGACCTCCATCGACGAAGCGGAACTCTTCGACGGTGGTCAGGACACAAACGACACCCAGGATGCAGCGGACCTGTCCACCGGCGATACCGTGGACCTGTCCGGCTTCACCGAAGGCGTCTTTGTTGATCTCGATGCGGAATTCGCCGGCGTCAATGTTCCGGGCCTGAGCCAGAATGGCTTCATTCGGAATTTTGGCACACTGAACGGCGGTGAGATCACCTTCGAAGCCCATCTCATCGAAGTCGAGAATGTGATCGGCACCGCATTCGAAGACCGCCTGTTCGGCAATGCCGAAAACAATGTCCTCACCGGTCTTGGCGGCGATGACATCTTCCACGGCTTTGGCGGCAGCGACATCATTGACGGCGGCGAAGGCACCGATCTTGTCCTCTTCAACCAGGCCGTGGAAAGCATCGACGCTGACCTTGCCGAGGGCTTTGTGATCGTCGGCGACGACACGACCACGCTGGTCACCATCGAAAACCTTAATGGTGGCAATTTCAATGACACGATCGGTGGTGACAACGGCGACAACCGCCTTGATGGCCGCGACGGTGACGACCTCATCCGTGGGCGTCAGGGCGATGACACGCTGGTCGGCGGCGCCGGCAATGACACCCTGGACGGCAATCAGGGCAATGACCGCCTTGTGGTTCGGTCCATCGACGAAGCCGAAGTCTTCGATGGTGGCCAGGACACCAACGACTTGGACGACATGGCAAACCTCAATTCCGGCGACACGCTCGACCTGACCGGCTTCACCGAGGGCGTCTTTGTCGACCTTGATGAGGACTTCGCCGGTGTTGGCAATCCGGGCCTGAGCCAGAACGGCTTTGTCCGGAATATCGGCTCCGTCGGTGGTGGCGAGATCACCTTCGAGGCTGACCTCATTGACGTTGAAAATGTCTTCGGCACGGACTTCGATGACCGCCTGTTCGGCAATGCCGAGGACAATGTCCTGCGCGGTGAAGGTGGTGACGATGTCTTCCACGCCTTTGCCGGCGATGACATCTATAATGGCGGTGACGGCACTGACCTCGCCCTCTTCAACCGGGCCACGACCGGCATTCTCGCCGACCTCATCTCCGGCATGGTCGCCGTGGGCGGGGACCGGAACCTGCTCGTCTCCATCGAGAACCTGAATGGCAGTGACTTCAACGACTTCATTCAGGGCAATGACGAAGACAACCGCCTGAACGGTCGTGGCGGTAACGACACCATCACCGGCATGGGCGGCGATGATGTCCTGTTCGGTGGCGATGGCAATGATCTGCTGATCGGCGGCGCCGGCCGGGATTTCGTGACCGGCGGCGATGGCTCCGACCTTTTTGCCTTTGTCGGTGATCCCTTCAACGCCAATGCGCCCACAGCCCCGTCTGAAAGCGCCATTCCTGGCGTGAATCAGCCGGACCGCTTCACCGACTTTGATGTGGCCGCGGACGTCTTTGGCTTCGACGGCGACGATTTCGGTGTCACGTCCCTCAGCTTCACATCCGGGACCGCCGAGAACCTCGACGGCGACGCGAATGTGATCGTGTTGCAGGACACCTTCGCCAATGCCCGCGCGGCGGCAACGGCCATCGCCAACAACGACCACGTGACGGCGGACCAGGGCTTTTTCGTCTATCACAACGAAAATCTGGGCATCAATCGCCTGGTCTACAGCACCGATCTGGGTGACGGCGGTGACTTCAGCGTCATTGCCAATCTGGACAATCAGGAAGGCCAGGGCGGAATTGATCTGCTCACCGCGTATACGGCGGACAATTTCACCCTCATCTGATCAAGGCGCAGGACCCCGGACGATTGCCGTCCGGGGTCCATGGCCCGGTGAGGACGCTCACCGCACGACAATCATGAGAAAAGCCGCCCCGACCGAGGCGGCTTTTCTCGAAGACCATTGGCTCGTGAAGGAGAGAGGCCAGTGAAGGAGAAGGGCCTGTGAAGGAGAGGGGATCAAAGAGGGCGCTGCTTGCGGGGCAGGCCACTATCCCAGTCCACCGGATCTTCATCAGCAGGGGCACTGAACGCATCCTGGTCCACGGACAAGGTCCAGGTCACGATCTGAACCCCCTCATCCGTTTCCCGCGCCTCGGCGGCGAGGCGACCTCCGGCCTTGGGCCCGGCCACCTGGAGCGTGATTTTCCGGTCCACCCCTTGTTCGTTCCATTTGGACTGAAACGCGATAAGGGCCGTTTCCCGGATCGGTGTCCCAAGGGCCGCCGCCGCACGGGGATCCTCGTTGACGCGCGCCATTGTTTCCCGATAGGCCGCGCTCGATCGATAGCCAGGCACCATCACCGCAAGCACGACCAGGGCCGCCATGGCCCCAAACAGGGTCATGGCGCCAACGCTGACCAGACAGCCCGCGGGAAATCCGGCGATGCCGTCAAAGGATGCCGCTGGTGGCCTGCCAGTGAAGGGAGGCTGGGGCCGGTATTGCACGACGCTCAGTCCTTTCTCGTCCGCCTAACCCTGAGCGATGCGTCGCCGCCCGCGCCTGAAGAGCACTGCGCCGGCGACCACGCACCATATTACATCCGCTTACGGAGGGGCTGGAGATCCTCATATTGCGGCTCGCGCCGTTCATGCTTGGCGGCGAAGGCCTCCACCATATCCGTAGGCTGAAACATGCCCGTCTGCCAGGTGGCAATATAGTCAAGACCATCCGCAATGGAATGATCCCGGGCATAGTTGATCATCACCTTAGAACCGGCAACGGCAAGCGGCGAGCGCGCGGCGATCTCTCGCGCCGTTTCGAGAACAGCGGCGAGCAAGGTTTCATGGTCCGGATAGACCTCATTGACAAGGCCGATGTCCCGGGCCCGCTCCGCTGAAAGGCGGCGCCCCGTATAGGAGAGCTCGCGCACCCACCCTTCAGGGATGAGATGGCACAGGCGCGGGAAGGTGCCCACATCCGCTGTCATGCCAATATTAATTTCCTGGATGCAGAAAAACGCGTCGGCCGCGCAGTAGCGGATGTCACAGGCTGAGACCATGTCCACTGCGCCGCCAATGCACGCCCCCTGAATGGCTGCAAGAACCGGGATTCGGGCCTGGTCCAGGGCAATAAAGCTGTCCTGGAGCACCTTGACCCAATCCCGAAAGGCATGACGTTGGCGCCCCACTTCCGCATCCGACCCGCCGCTTTCGCCGGACGGATCCGTGAACACGGCCAGATCCATACCAGCGCAGAAATGCTTGCCTTCCGAAGAAATCACAATGACCCGCGCCTTTGCGTTGTGGTCGATGTCGCGAATGGCCTCGGGCAGCTCATGCCAGAACGGCCGGATCATGGAATTGAAAGCCTCCGGCCGGTTCAGGCGCAGATGCGCGACACCGTCGGAAATCTCGATATCGAAACACTCATATGTCATGGGGTTGTCCCTCCCTGTTCTACAGGCCCGCCCTGTTCTGCAGGGCCGCTCCGAAAATGCGGTGTCGTCGTGATACCCGCCGCCTGCCGATGGCTATCGGCGAATGTGGCCATGATCCCCCATCCGGGCCGCCACGTCACCCGATGGACGGGCCGCGGGGACCATTGAGGGCAATTGCATGGACGAAACGCCACAAAACGGCCCAGCACCCGTTGAAGATGTCATCACGTGCCGGTGGCGGGCACGTGAAGGCCTTACAGGAGTGTTCCCCATGCCCTCTCTCGCCCCCTTGACCATTCGTACGGCCGGGGGCGTTGCCCTGGCCGCCCTTCTTGCCCTGTCGATGGCCGCTTGCCGCGACGGAACCCGCAATCCGGCGCCTCCGCCCGAGCAGAAAGCCGGTGATCAAACGGGCGGGACAAAGCCCGTAAGCCCGCCGGCCGAAGCAGGCGAGATGGAGGCGGACGAGCAAGACAGCATCGTGGTCACCGGCTCCCGGATCCGGCGGTCGATGGACCGGTCCGAAGCCCCCATCACCAGCCTCGGCGGCACCAACAGCGCAAGCCCGGCCTATTCCTATGCCCCCACGCCCGAAAGCATCGCACCGCCGCCGCCGCCCATCATAGACCGGGAGCGCTATGAGGATGTGGACCCCAACGCGGTCGTCAGCGTGGCCGATGAGCCCGTCTCCACCTTCAGCGTGGATGTGGACACCGCCTCCTACGCCATCATGCGCCGCTACCTGAATGACGGGTCCCTGCCGCCCCGCGATGCGGTGCGCATCGAGGAGATGATCAATTATTTCGACTATGACTATCCGCTCCCTGAAAGCCGGGAAGAGCCCTTTGCCATGGCCCTGGAAGTGACGCCGACGCCGTGGAACTCGGACACCCAGCTCCTGCGCATTGGCCTTCAAGGCTATGAGCTTGCGGATACCGAGACCAAGCCGCTCAATCTGGTGCTTCTGCTCGACGTTTCGGGGTCCATGAATTCGCCCGACAAGCTGCCCTTGTTGAAAAAGGCCCTCGGCCTGCTGATCGACACCATGACCGGCAAGGACCGTATTTCGATCGCGGTTTATGCCGGCGCCGCCGGCGTGATCCTTGAGCCGACCTCCGGCAGCGAGAAGGGCAAGATCCTGGCGGCTCTTGACAGCCTGTCCGCTGGCGGATCAACGGCCGGCGGGGAAGGCATCAGGCTTGCCTACAGCCTGGCCGAACGCAATCTCGATCCGGAGCGGATCAACCGGGTGCTTCTGGCTACGGACGGTGATTTCAATGTGGGGATCACCGACCCGGAGAAACTGGAGGACTTCGTCGCCCGCAAGCGGGACACCGGCATCTATTTGACCGTTCTGGGCTTCGGCCGGGGCAATCTGAATGACGCCATGATGCAAAAGCTCGTCCAGGCGGGGAATGGCCAGGCAGCCTATATCGACACCCTGCGCGAGGCCCGCAAAGTGCTTGTCGACGGCGTGCGCGCCACCCTGTTCCCGATTGCCAAGGACGTAAAGATCCAGGTGGAGTTCAATCCTGCCCGGGTCGCCGAATATCGCCTCATTGGCTATGAGACCCGCCTGCTGGAGCGCTCGGACTTCAACAATGACAAAGTGGACGCCGGAGAGGTGGGCAGCGGCCACAGCGTCACGGCGATTTACGAGATCACATCCACGGACTCCGAAGGCCGCCTCATCGACGACCTTCGCTATGGCGGCGAGGACGAAGAACAGCCCGCCCCTGCCGCCTCGGACAAGGCAGACGAGATCGCTTTCGTCCGGCTGCGCTATAAATTGCCCGAAGAGTCCGAAAGCCGGCTCATGGAAACGCCGGTGACGGACGACATGGTCGCGGCCCAGTTCGAAGAGGCGTCTCAAGAAGCCCGCTTTGCGGTGGCCGTCGCCGGGTTCGGCCAGCTCATGCGCGGCGATCCCAATCTGAAGGCGATCAGCCTTGAAGACCTGCTGACCATCGCCCTCAACGCCAAGGGCGCGGACCCCTATGGATACAGGGCCGAGCTTACCCAACTGATGCGGCTCGCCCAATCCGCATCCGCTCTCGACACGAACCTCGTACCACCCCGACCATAAGGTGAGGTCGTCACGCCGGTCTGGTTTGGGGAAAACAGTCCGCGCAAAAGAAGATGCTCCGTGTGGGTCCTTGGTGGACCTCACACGGAGCGATCGCGCGAAGGGATGTGCCGGATCCCACGCGATCCGGCTGGTCAGAGGCGCTGTGAGATGGGGCAACCCGGCGCCGCTGATGTCTCAAGAGGTTACATGATTCTTACCAATCCTCAATATTCCCGCAGTGGTTTCGCACATCTTTGAAAATCAGGGGATAAGTCCGCACACCATCCCACTCTTTGGACTGCATGTCCCTTCACATACGTCGCACCGCCGGGCACCGCCGGGCATCGCCGCAGTCGCTGCCTTGGGCTGCACACATATGGCAACCCGCCACCCCAATGGACTCCACAAGACCCACCGTGCTGCAGCATGATGCTCGAGGCACCGAAACCCGGCTTGGGCTACTCGGTCAGCAATCGGAAAAAAGGTGGGAAGACAGTGCTTGAAAGCTATCGGGGGTATGTCAACACCTGGGAGTGCGATGACGTTGGGCATATGAATGTTCAGTTCTATATCGGCCGTTTCACCGAAGCCCTTGGCAGTGTCTGTGTGGCGCTCGGCCTCGGCCCCCGGGCTGCCCGAACCTATGGTCTATCGCTGGTTCCCATCGAAGACCATGTTCATTTCCGCACAGAATTACGGGTGTCCGACGCGATGACCGTTGCAAGCGGCATCAAGGACCATGGGCCGTACAGCCTGACAGTTTACCATGAGCTGCGCGAGGCCGTGTCGGGCCGAGTCAGTGCCACGGCCCTCACGCGCATGGCCGCAAAACGGGCCGGCGCAGAGGACCTCGTACCGCTGCCCCCCGCGGTGGCCAATCGCGCCGCCGCCATGGTCGTTGACGTGCCGGCGCATGCCGAGCCTCGCAGCGTTGGTCCGGACAAGCCGCCCCTACCCGCCCTCAGCCTCGACGAGGCTCGCTCCCGCGGCCTCATCCACACCTATTCCGGCATGGTGCAGCCAAAGGACTGCAGCGCGGACGGACGATTGCTGCCCCAGGGCTTCATGGCGCGCCATTCGGACGGCGGCGGGCATTTGTGGGCCGGCGTGGGCATGGACCGGCAAAGCCTGATCGGCCGTGGCCTTGGTATCGCTCTGGTGGAATATCACCAACACTATCTCAACCTGCCGCCCGCCGGATCGGTGCTGGATCTCATGAGCGGCCTCACGCAGGTGGGCCGCAAGACCGTCAGCTTTGCCCATTTCATGTTCGATGCTGAGACCGGCGCACCCCTCGGCCGCGCCGAAGCCACGGCGCTGCTGCTCGATCTTGAAGCCCGGAAGTCAGCCGACTTGACACCGGCGGACCGGGACCGCCTGATTGCGTTTAACGCCGAGCACGCTATTCGGCGAGGATAACCAGCGCCGGACTCATCAGTCTGCGCCCGTATGACGAGCACGGAAGGCGGAATGGAGGGGGTCTTGACAACCACAACGTACCCGGTCATTGGCCGGGAGCTTTACAGAGGCAATGTCAACACCTGGGAATGCGACGAGATGGGGCACATGAATGTGCGCTTCTATGTCTCGAAAGCCCAGGAGGCCCTTGCCATTCTCGGGCACAATCTGGGCCTTGGTCCGACCCATCAGCGCGAGATCGGCACGGCCCTGACCGTCAGTGACCACCATATCCGGTTCTTGAGGGAAATGCATGCCGGGGCTGGCCTTTATGCTTGCGGCGGGGTTGTCGAACATGGCACGGACTGGCTCCAGGTCTATATCGAGATCCGCAATGCCCAGACCCACGAACCGGCGGCCACTTTCTCCACCATGGTGCACCATACGGACCCGGATATGGGTGCGCGCATCCCCATGCCGAAATCGGTCTTCCCGACCCTGGAAGCAGACCAGATCAGCATCCCGGACCATGCCCGCCCCCGCGGCATGACCCTTGACGCGCCATCCGGCGAAGCGAGCCTTGCCCGGGCGGAAGATCTCGGCATGCCGGTCATTAGCCAGGGCGTTGTTCAGCGCGGCCAGTGCAATGAAAACGGCCTGATGCACACCCAGCATTTCATCGGCCGGATCTCCGACGGCATTGTCAATTTCATGCCCTTGCTGCATGGGGACGGCGGCAATGCCCGGACACCCGGAAAAGTGGGCGGCGCTGCCGTCGAGTACCGCATGTGCTATCACCGCCGCCCCCGGGCCGGCGACATCGTGATCGTCCGTTCAGGTCTGAAATCCCTTGGTGAGCGGACATTCCACCTGGTGCACTGGGTTCTCGACGCTGTGACGGGCGAGGCTTTCGCCACATCCGAAGCGGTTGCCTTGAGCCTCGACCTGGAGGCCCGCAAGAGCCTCCCCATCGATCCGGAACGCCGGAGCATCATGGAGTCGAAAATCGTTCCGGGGCTGAGCATTTGACACGCCCAGCGAGGCCTCAAGCCTTCTCCTGGGGATCGCCGGTCAGCGCATTGTGCAAGGCCGCGCGGGCCTCTTCGGCGTGATCCATGGGCAGGAAATGGGTGGCCCCCTCAACGGCCTGATCTTCCGTCTGGGGCACCCGGGCCACAAAGGCCTGAGCCTGGGGCTCGGCGCATGTTGAGCCGATCGTGCCCCGCAACACCGTGACCGGACAGGTCAGGGTCTTCAGGTTCGGCCAGAAATCATGGGCCGAGGCGACACGGAAATTGGCGGCCTCCCAGGCCGGGGCGCAAGCCAATTCCACTTGGCCGTCGGGCCGGTCCTTCGTGCCATGGGTCACATAATCCTCCACGAAACCGCGCGGCCAGGTCGTGAACGCGCCGCGGCCGTGATAGCGCTCGACCATGGCCTCCCGGTCCGAGAACACGGCGCGACGTTTCTCAGCACCCAGCGCAATGGGCGGAGGAGTCGGTGAGCGTCCGAACAGACTGAGAAAGCGGTGCCATTGAATGGTCCGCCGGGGAACCATGACCGGGTCCAGGAGCACGAGACGGCGCACCAGATCTGGCCGGGCCAGGGTGGCGAGGACGCTTGTTGTGCCGCCCATGGAATGGCCTGAAAGAACAAGCGCTCGCCCGCCGGTCTCCTGGGAAATAACCTCCAGGAGTGCCACGAGGTCGTCGCGGTAGAGGATCCAGGAGCGGTGCGTCTTCGGATCGGCGGGCATATGCGTTTGCCCGTGCCCACGCATATCGCAGGCATAGATCGTGGCATGCGCAGCGAGCGGGGCCAGCAAGCGACAATAGGTGCCCGCATTGAACCCATTGGCGTGAGCAAAATGGAGCACTGGGGCATCCGGGGACGGACCATCCCAGACCAGACAGGAATGGCTGCCTCGGGCATGGGTGAGGACCCGCCGGGCCGGAGCGGCCACGGAACCGTCGGTGGATTCAGCAAATGTCATGGTCCCCCCTTGCCTTTTCTGTCTTTGTCCTGAGCGCTATCCGGGAGCAAAGCCAATGTCCACGCTTCTTGAGCTGCGCTCTTGAGCATGATGCGATCAACCGGGATCACGCTCAATCCGCGAGCGCGGCCCGGCGGTCCTGCGCCGCCCGCGCGTTAAAAAAATCAGAGCCGATCCCGTTTTAGCGGAAGCGGCTCCAGACATAAAAAAGGCCGGCGCCGGAGGATCCTCCAGCGCCGGCCCGACTCCCAATCAGGCAACCTTGTCCGCATTTTGCGGATTGAAGCGGCCGTAGAAGGACTCGCCCGCGTCGGCCATGTCGCGCAGCAGCTTGTTGGGCATGAAGCGCTCGCCATAGAGCTGGGCCAGACGCTCACAGGTGGCCACGAATTCCTGGACCCCCATGGTGTCGATGAAGGAGAGCGGACCACCCGTGTAGGGCGCAAAGCCCCAACCCAGGATCGCCCCCACATCCGCATCGCGAACATCCGTGAGCACATTTTCCTCAAAGCAGCGAGCCGTTTCCAGAGCCTGGATCACCATGAAGCGCAGGCGCAGCTCATTGACATCTGGCTGCTCATCCTTCGTTTCGACAAGATCTCCAAGACCTGGCCACAGACGCTTCGGCCCATCGGATGGATAGTCGTAAAAGCCCTTGGCAGCTTTCTTGCCGAGCCGGCCATGCTTGATCACGAGGTCTTCGACCAGCTTGTCGATGGGTGTTTCCTTGTAGGCGTCACCCAGATCCTTCTTCGTCTGCTGACGGACCTTATAGCCGAGTTCCAGGCTGACCTCGTCATTGAGCATCAGAGGCGGCACGGGCATGCCCGTCATGCGGCCCGCATTCTCGATCAGCGCCGGCTTCACGCCTTCCGCCAGCATCTGGATGCCTTCGCCCACATAGGTGCCGAACACACGGGAGGTATAAAAGCCCCGGCTGTCATTCACGACGATCGGCGTCTTGCGGATTTTCTTCACATAGTCCATGGCCTTGGCGAGAGTCTCCGCCGAGGTCTCCTTGCCCATGATGATCTCAACGAGCGGCATCTTGTCGACGGGCGAGAAGAAGTGGATGCCGATGAAATTGTTCGGCCGCACACTGGCTTGCGCAAGACCCGTAATGGGCAGGGTAGAGGTATTGGAGCCAAACACGGCATCCTCGGCCAGCATCGCCTCGGCCCGCTTGGTCACATCCGCCTTGATGCCGCGATCCTCGAAAACGGCTTCAATGATCAGGTCTGCACCCTTGAGCTGGTCATAATCCGTGGTCGGGATGATCCGGGCAAGGACCTCTTCCTTCTGGGCCTCGGTCATCCGGCCACGGGCCACCTGCTTGTCAAGCAGGCCGACGGAATATTGCTTGCCTTTCTCGGCGCCTTCCTGGCTCTGATCGATCAGAATGACTTCCATGCCAGCCATGGCGGAGACATAGGCGATGCCCGCACCCATCATGCCGGCGCCCAGCATGCCGAGCTTCTTGACATCATACTGATCGACATCAGCGGGACGGCGGGCCAGCTTGTTCAGCTCCTGCATGGATAAAAACAGGGACCGGATCATATTCTTGGATTCCGGCCGGCGCAGCAGATCCACAAAATACCGGCTTTCGATCCGCAGACCCGCATCGATGGGGACGAGAAGCCCTTCATAGACGCATTTCATGATATTGGCCTGCGCCGGATAGTTCATATGCGTCTGTTTGCGCAGCATCGCATTGCCAATGACGAAGGTCGTGGCGTTCTCATAGGGGTTACCGCCCGGCACCTTATAGCCCTTCTTGTCCCAAGGCTGGACAGCGTCGCCCTCTTCCTTGATCCAGCGGCGGGCTTCGGCGAGAAGCTGCTCGGCCGGCACGACCTTGTGGACAATGCCCTGGGCCAGTGCCTTTTCCGGGCTAAGGGACGTGCCCTGAAGAATCAGCGGCAGGGCATTGCCGGCGCCGATCAGGCGGGGCAGACGCTGGGTGCCACCGCCGCCCGGAAGCAGGCCGACTTTCGACTCCGGCAGGCCGAGTTGGATGCCCGGATTGTCCGCCACGACCCGGTGGTGGCAGGCGAGGCAGATCTCAAGACCGCCGCCAAGGGCCGTGCCGTTGATCGCGGCAACGACCGGCTTACCGCAGGTCTCCAGCTCACGGAGCAGTTTGTTGAAGGCATAGGCATTGTCGAAGGCTGCGCGCAGGGCCACCATCTCATCCTCGGCACCGCCTCCGGACGAGCCGCCCAGCTCACCCAGATCCGCGCCTGCGAGGAAAGCGGGCTTACCGCTGGTGATAATCACGCCGGTGACGGTTTCATCCGCCGTGATCGATTCAATGGCGGTGCGGAAATCCGCCATGGACTCCTGGCTCAGGACATTCATGGTCCGGCCCGGCATGTCCCAGGTGATGGTGACGATGCCGTCGGCATCCTTTTCAAAGCGCATCTGATCGAGTTGCATGTCTCGTTCCTTTCTGACCGCCGCTGCGACAGCCCTCACCGGGCCGGCGCGGCTTTATTCCGTATGTCGATTGTCCTAGAGCCGGTTAGACGCGCTCAATGATCGTGGCCGTGCCCATGCCCGCGCCGACGCACAAGGTGACAAGGGCGGTGTTCAGGTCCCGGCGCTCCAACTCGTCGAGCACGGTGCCGAGGATCATGGCGCCGGTGGCCCCCAGAGGGTGGCCCATGGCGATAGCGCCGCCATTCACGTTCATCTTGTCGTGGGGAATGTTCAGATTATGCATCATCAGCATAACGACGGCCGCGAAAGCCTCGTTGAGTTCGAACAGATCGATATCGTCAACGGTCATGCCAGCGCGCTTGAGGGCTTTCTCGGTCACATAGGTCGGACCGGTGAGCATGATGGAGGGCTCTGACCCGGTGGAGGCGAAAGCGCGGATGCGGGCCCGGGGCTTGAAGCCAAGGGCGTCGCCGATATCCTTGTTGCCGATCAGGACGCCCGCAGCACCGTCCACGATGCCTGAGGAATTGCCCGCGTGGTGCACATGGTTGACGGCCTCGATTTCCGGATAGCGGTCCAGGATCACGGCGTCGAAGGCGAAGTCCCCTTGCGCGGCAAAGGACGGGTTCAAGGATGCGAGCGACTGCATATTCGTCTCTGGGCGCAGATGTTCGTCCCGGTCCAGAATGGGCAGGCCGATCTGATCCTTGACCGCGATGACCGAGTTGGAAAAGTAGCCCTGCTCCCAGGCGTGTGCGGCACGGCGCTGGGATTCCACCGCATAGGCATCCACGTCCTCGCGGCTGAAGCCCCATTTCGTGGCGATCATATCGGCGCCAATGCCCTGGGGCACGAAATAAGTCTTGAAGGCCACGTCCGGATCGGTGGCCCAGGCGCCGCCGTCGCTGCCCATGGGCACGCGGCTCATGCTCTCCACGCCGCCACCGATGGTGAGATCATGCTGGCCCGCCATCACTTGGGCGGCGGCCATGTTCACGGCCTCAAGGCCGGAGGCGCAGAAGCGGTTGATCTGAACACCGGAGACGCTTTCGTCATAGCCCGCATTGAGAACCGCAACTCGGGCAATGTCAGACCCCTGCTCATTGATGGGGGACACGCAGCCCATGACCACGTCATCGACCTTGGAGGTGTCGAGCTCGCTCCGGTCCCGGATGGCTTCAAACACCTGGGTAGCCAGTTCCATGGCCGTGATCTCGTGGAGGGCGCCGTCCTTGCGGCCCTTGCCCCGCGGGGTGCGCACGTGATCGTAGATGAAAGCGTCCGTCATGGTCGTTATCCTCCTCGTTGCAGAGTTCTCAAAGTGGCGTAAGGCCTCACAGGAAACCGAAAAACAGTCTTGGTAAAGTGGATCTCCAGTCCAGGCTCCCCTCAGGTTACGCAAGCGTGGGATCCACCAGGTCGGCGAGACGTCCCTCCCCGGCAGCCCGAAGACCACGGGCCACATTCTGGCGGTCCGCAGCCGACTTGTTCTGGCTCAATTTCTGCTTGCCTTCGAGGCGCGTGATGGGGATCTCGAAGGCGACAATGGCTTGGGTCAGACCTTCCGCCTGACGATCGGGCAGCATGTCCATGCGCCACCCCGCCTCGCCCTCATAACCGGCGCTCAGCGTGCCGAGCATGTGGCGCACCGCAAGGGGGTCATCAAGGGGCCGGAGCGGCCCATAGGCATGGACCGTCATATAGTTCCAAGTCGGAACATTACGCGCCGGCTCCTCATACCAAGTCGGCGAGACATAAGCATGGGGCCCGGGAAAGACCACAAGGACCTCCGCGCCAGTCTCGGCGCAGCTCTGCCATTGGGGATTGGCCCGGGCCATATGCCCGACCAGCCGGCCTTTGTCCTCCGGACCATCCGCCTCCAGAAGAAACGGAATATGGGTGGCGGCGAGACCATCCTCCCCCTGGGAGACCAGGATTGCGAAGGGACAGGTGCGCATCAAAGCGTGTTGCGCTTCGAGGCTGTCCATCACAAAAGCCTTGGGCGTGTACATGGTCTGCTCCGCCACCCGTTCCAATGGTCCGGATCAAAGGGTCCGGGCGATCAAGAGCTTCATAACTTCGTTGGAGCCGCCATAGATCTTCTGCACACGGGCATCCCGGAACATGCGGGAAATGGGGTACTCATCCATATAGCCATAGCCGCCGAAAAACTGGAGGCACTCATCGGTGACTTTGCACTCCAGGTCGCTCATCCAATATTTGGACATGGAGGCGGTGGCAGGATCGAGCTGCCCCTTCAGCAATTGCTCCGTACAGTAATTCATGAACACTTTGCCGATGGTCGCCTCGGTCTTGAGTTCAGCAAGCTTGAACTGGGTGTTCTGGAAATCGATCAGACGCTGACCAAAAGCACTGCGCTCCTTGACATAATCGATCGTGATCTGGAGAGCAGCCTCGATGCGGCCCAAGCCCTGCAGGCCAATAATGTGCCGCTCCTGGGGCAGTTCGGTCATGAGCTGGATGAAGCCCTGGCCTTCCTCGGTCCCCAGAAGGTTGCTCGTCGGCACCCGGACATTATCAAAGAACAACTCAGACGTATCCTGGGACTTTTGGCCCATCTTTTTCAGGTTCCGGCCGCGGCGGAAGCCTTCCACTTCGTCCGTCTCGACAAAAATCAGGGAGATGCCACGCGCGCCCTGGGCCGGATCCGTCTTGCAGACCACACAGATGAGATTGGCTGTCTGACCATTGGTGATGAACGTCTTCTGGCCATTGATCACATATTCATTGCCATCAAGACGAGCGCTGGTCTTGATGCTCTGGAGATCGGAGCCTGTGCCCGGCTCGGTCATGGCGATCGCGGTCACGAGTTCGCCGCTCGCGCATTTCGGCAGCCATTTGCGCTTTTGTTCCTCGGAACCGAAATGCACCAGATACGGAATAACGATGGCATTGTGCAAGGTCGCGCCGAAGCCATCCACACCGGTGGCGGCCTGGGCCTCGATGATCATGGCCTCATGGGCGAAATTGCCGCCGGCTCCGCCATATTCCTCGGGCATGCTGGCGCCCAGAATGCCGGCCTCGCCGGCCTTGTACCAGACATCGCGGTCCACGACGCCCTGCTCGATCCATTTTTCATTATGGGGCGCGCATTCACGCTCGAAAAAGCGGCGGGCGGCTTCCGCGAAAATCTCGATGTCTTCCGTGCGCCAATCAGGACGTTCGACATTCAGGACCGACATGGTGTGTACCCCCTAGACTGTTTCAGATTGTGATTGCGGAATGAAAAACTGGAGGCGGATGATCCGCCTCCAGCTTGAACCTCAGTACTCGTCAACACCGAGCGACATCACAGGGGCCGCGCCGGATTTCACTTTCGCCAGATGGGCAGCGGCCTCGGGCAGCACGCGGGCGAGGAAGTAATGCCCTGTCTTCAGTTTGGCCTCATAGAAGCTCGCATTGGGCACGCCTTCGTCGAGACAGGCGACCGAGCGGCGGGCAATATCCAGCCAGATATAGCTTAAGGCCGTGATCGCAAAGACGTGCAGATAGTCATGGGAGCTGGCCGCGGCATTGTTGAAATCGGCCAGGCCGTTTTCCATGAGCCAACCAGTGGCGTCCTTGAGCTGATCGGACGAGGAGCGCAGCCCGTCTGCGAAGGGCTTGAGGCGCTCGTCGTCGCCCACGTCCCCGATCAGGTGGTCAATATCGGCAAAGAAGGTGTTGATCGCGCGGCCACCATTCATGGCGAGCTTCCGGCCCACCAGGTCAAGGGCCTGGATACCGTTCGTGCCCTCATAGATCATCGCGATGCGGCAATCCCGGACGAACTGCTCCAACGGATAGTCCTTCACGAAACCGCTGCCGCCGAGCACCTGCTGGGCCCAAACCGCATTCATGAAGCCTTTTTCCGTGAAATAGGCTTTGAGGATCGGCGTGAACAAAGCCATGTAATCGCCGGCCTTTTCACGGATCGTTTCGTCTTCCGACTTGTGTTCCAGATCACCCCAGAGGCCGGTCCACATCAAAAGCGCGCGGGCGCCTTCGTTGAAGGTGCGCACATCCATCAGCATGCGGCGCACATCCGGATGGACCATGATGCTGTCGGCCGGGGCCTCCGGCTCATCGGCACCGCTCAGTGCACGGCCCTGGCGCCGGTCCTTCGCGAAGGCAAGCGCGTTCTGATAGGCGATCTCGGAGATGGAAAGGCCCTGGAGCCCGACGCCAAGGCGGGCCTCATTCATCATGGTGAACATGGCGCGCATGCCCTTATGGGCTTCACCAACCAGATAGCCGGTGGCGCCTTCATAGTTCATCACGCAGGTGGCATTGCCGTGAATGCCCATCTTGCTTTCAAGACCGCCGCAATAGGCATCGTTGCGCGCGCCCAGCGATCCGTCCTCATTCACAAAGAATTTCGGCACGATGAAGAGGGAGATGCCTTTGATGCCTTCAGGACCACCGGCAATCCGCGCCAGGACCAAATGGATGGTGTTGTCGGTCAGATCCTGGTCACCGCCGGAAATCCAGATCTTGGTCCCCGTGATCTTGTAGGACCCGTCGTCCTGGGGCTCAGCCTTGGTGCGGATGAGGCCAAGATCGGTGCCGCATTGGGGCTCGGTGAGATTCATGGTGCCGGACCATTCGCCGGACACAAGCTTGGGCAGATAGGTGGCCTTTTGCTCGTCCGAGCCATGGGCATGGATGGCGGAGTAGCAGCCATGGGACAGGCCTGGATACATGCCGAAGGCCATATTGGAGGAGGAGACCATCTCATTAAGAGCAAGGCCGAGCACGGCCGGCAGCCCCTGGCCCCCGAAATTCGGATCCGCCGTCAGGCCAACCCAGCCGCCTTCGATGAAGGTCTTATAGGCATCCTTGAACCCGTCCGGCGTGGTAACGGCACGTTTGTCCGGATCATAGGTGCATCCCTGACGATCGCCGATTTCATTGATCGGCAGCAGGACTTCCTCGGCCAGCTTGGCGGCCTCGTTCAGGATCGCATCGATCAGATCGGGCGTCGCTTCCGCAAAGCCATCCACATTGTCGTAGCGTTCCAGGTTCAAAAGATCCCGAAGAATGAAGCGTGTATCCGTAAGAGGCGCCTGATAGACGGCCATCGTAATCCCTCCGCGTGTCTGCCATCGCCCATAATCCCGTAGGGGCTTCAGCTATCCTTCACCAAAAAGACGTCGGGCGCCAAAAAATCAGGGCGCCCATCATGGGTCTCGTCGTCGCCGCTCCGCTCCCAAACCACCTCGGGGTCCGCCTCCTGCGAGGGCAGGTCGCGGGCAATAGCGAAACTGGTCACGCATGGCTGCACGGGCTGGGCCGCTTTGGTCTCAAGCAACTCCAGCATCGCCGCCTTGCTGGTCCGTAACGCGTCAATGGCGTCGTCGATGTCCTTGCGCTGGGCTTCGAGCGCCGCGATCCGTTCATCGCATTTCGTCAGCGCATGGCGCAGCTGGGTCTCTTGACCATCCCGCAGGTCATAGAGGTCGAGCATGTCCTTGATTTCGTCGAGGGAAAAACCGACCCGCTTGCCACGCAAGATCAGGGTTAGGCGCGCCCGGTCGCGCCGACTGTAGATCCGGTTGCGGCCCCGGCGCAGGGGCGCGATCAGGCCCTTACTTTCGTAAAAGCGGATGGCGCGCGTGGTGACGTCAAAGGCGGCGGCGAGCTGGGAGATGCTGAAGGTGTCGTCCGAACGCAGGTCATCGTCCTCGCGGCCCGGGGCCAGCGGTCCTGAAACGGTGTCGCCCATGGTTGGCTCGGCCCGGTCCAAAGCGCGTCCCCTTTTCCCACGACGTCTGTCGCTGAAACCCATCCCGGAACGACGCTAGGTGACGTTGACGTTAACGTCAATGGCGAGCCGCCGATCACGTCGGCGCAGTCCAAGGGGATGGAGGGTCAGGGGCGCATGAAGGGGAAATCCGTGTCGGGATCGGCGTTGTCGATGATAAAGGCCACCTGCTGGCGCAGCTCATCCTGGGATTGATCGCGCAGGGCCTCCTCGATCACGATGCTGAGGAGCGCGCGAATGACGGCCTGCCGGTCCTGGCCGCTTCCCGCCTCAAGCGCTGCCGCTACATGCTCCCGCGCGATCTCAAATGCCGTGGCCATGGGGGTGGCTCCCTTCCCGCAATCATGGATTCAAGGAGCCATATCGAAGCGCAATTCCAGCCAACGTCCAAGCGCAGGCTGTGGACAACCCGTCCGCCTTACCCCTTCCGCCTCACTGAATCAACATCTTGTGGCTCGACTTATACTTTACACCATATCCACGGGCCGTTACCGTTTCGGCAACGGGAATCAGGGGACATGATTCGTGTCATGCGGCCCATGCGGCCGGATCCCGTTCCATTGCCCGCTCCCCCTCAACGGTGCCTGGCGCCGCGACCGGTTATGGCCGCACCAGGATCCGCCAAGGCCTGCCATATGAAACATGCAACAGCCTTCGATCCATCTGACGATGCGCAAGGCTCGGACAGTCCGGTTCCGGACCAGGACGAGACGCGGCATTACGTGACGCGGCAGGACGTGACGCGACAGGACGGGCCCACGGGGCGCGGCGCCAATCAAGCCGTGGAACTAGCGGCCCGCTCCATCGAGGAAGCCCTGCAGCGCATGCGGGCGGGTCCGCTCAAGGATCTTCATTCGCCTACGGATCAGGCCTCCCCGTCCTCCGAGGCAAGCCAGTCAGCGCCCTTCGACCTGAGCCCGGTGACCCGCGCCATCGACACCCTGGCCGAGCGCATGGACCAGGCTGACGCACGCAGCGCCAAGGCCTTTGTCGGGATCACCGAGGCCCTCAGCACCCTTGCCCGCAGGCTGCCCGAGGAACAGAACCGGATTGCGCAAGCCCGCGCCTCCGAGGAGCGTCTCGCAGCGCAGATCGAGGCCGTGGCCGGCCGTGTGGCGGCGCTGGAGCAGCCGGGCGAGTCTCAACGGGACCTCGAAGACGCGTTGCGCGCGGCCACCGTGGATCTTGAGGCCCGTCAGGCCGCCACAACAGATGCCGTGGCCCAGATCGAAGATGCGCTTTCGCGCTTGTCTGAGCAGGTCAATGGGCTTCAGGGATCCGATACACCCCAGATCGAGGCGGTCCGGGAACGGATTTTCGAACTCTCAGAACAGATGGACGCCATCTCGACCAAGTCCGAAAAGGGCCTTAAGGCGCGCGATCTTGAGGACCTGGAGGCACGGTTCGACAAGAAGGCGACCGAAGTCCTGGACAAGGCCATGGACCGGGCCCTTGACCGGGCCATGGACCGCACCCTTGAAGAATTCACCCTGCGGCTCGAAGGCGCCGAGGACCGCAGTGCGGAAGCCGTGTCCGGCCTTGAGCGGGAGATTGCAGCCCTGCGTACGGATGTGGAGGCCCTCAAGGGTCCCCCTCCGCCTCCGGATCAAAAGCCGGCGGGTCAGGAAAAAGGACAGAGCGACGCAAAGGATACCCCCGCGCCCGATATGACGGCGCAAACCGTCCAGGCCCAGATCGACGGCCGGATCGAGAGCATTATCGACGCAACAAAGGAAAGCCTCCAGGCCATCCACCAGGACCTGCGCGGTCTTGCGGGCCGTGTCGGTGCCCTCGAAGCCACAAACACCCAACCCCTTGCCCCAGCGGCCCGGGTCCGCCAGGCGCCCCCCGCGGCGAGTCCGGCGCTCGACCCGGCCGCGCAGGGCATACCGGCCCTGCCGGTCCATGAGTTCGATTTCACGGCTTCCCCATCTGCATCCACATCGGCGACACCAACAGCGGCGACATCAACATCGGCGACACCAACAGCGGCGACACCAACATCGGCGACATCGGCGCCCGTCCCATCCGGCGCGGCCAGCGACCCCGCGCCCCAGGACCAGAACCAGGACCAGGACGGAACCCTGATCCGCGCTGCGCGGGAGGCAGCCAAAGCCAA
>CAYUYV010000007.1:25753-41550 GCA_964449455.1 uncultured Alphaproteobacteria bacterium
ACCAGGACCAGGACGGAACCCTGATCCGCGCTGCGCGGGAGGCAGCCAAAGCCAATGCCCGATCGCGCGCGGACCAACTCCGCGGCGCCCTGGCAAGCCGGGGCGAAGCGGGCGCGGACCGAGCCGCGCTGAAAGCCCCTGGGCCGCGGATGGATCGGGACTCAGCCTTTGCGGATGTTCTCGCCCATGCCCCCACCGATGCGTATGCGGACCATGACCATGATATGGGCACAGGACGCTGGCGCTGGATCGCCGGGGTGGCCATCGGGGCCCTTATCGCGGGCCTTGCCGCAGGTGCCTATTATCTGTCAGGGGAGCATAACGGGACCATACCACCGCGGCCCACGGGAGACGCCGTCTCCTATGGCCTGCCCTCCAGTGACATACTGGGCAAAGGCAATCTGCCGGTTGCAGAAGGGGGCTCGTTCGACACACTGCCCGTTGATGACCGCCCCACGTCCTCCGTTGCCCCCGTGCGCTCCATCGCTGATCTGACTGCAGCAAGTGCAGTTGATCCGATGCAAGAAGACAGCGCCAGGGTCAATGCGCCGGATGCCCTCTTCAACAGAGCCATGCGCCTGCTGCGGGAACAGGATGATCCGGATACGGCGCGCAGGGCAGCAGGCCTTTTGCGCCGGGCCGCGGATGCCGGGCTCACGGTCGCCGATTATCGTCTTGGCACGCTGTTCGAAGCCGGTCGCGGCCTGCCGAAAGACCTGGCCTCGGCGCGGGCCGCCTATGACCGGGCTGCGCGGGCCGGCAACAGGTCCGCCATGCACCGGCTGGCCTTGCTGCATTCGGGCGGGACAGGCAGCGATCAGGACGACACCCTTGCCGCCTATTGGTTCCAGCAAGCCGCGGAACTCGGCGTCACCGATGCCCAGTTCAATCTGGCCGTCCTCTATCTCAGGGGTCAGGGCATTCCGATGGACCAGAGGGAGGCGTTCCGCTGGTTCTCCATTGCCGCGGCCCAGGGCGACACGGAAGCGGCCGTGCATCGGGACCAGCTTGCACGGACACTGGGCGCGGATGCGACCGCCATCCGTCTGGCTGCGGCCCAATGGGCACCGCGGCGCATGGACCCGCAAGCCAATGGTCTGTTCCAGGAGGAACGGGCGCGCGACGAGATGGTGCAGGTTCAGACCCTGCTCAAGACCCTGGGCTACGGGTTCGGGTCGGTGGACGGCCTCGACGGCGCGCGCACCCGCGATGCCATCCGCGCGTTCCAGACCGATTATGGGCTCCCCGTGACCGGCGCCCCGTCCGAGGCGCTTCTCACTGCGCTCCGGTCCGTGGCGGCTGGTCGATCTCAGCAGACGCGCTGACCGGGACACGCGATGGTCTTCTCGCGGCCCAAGTCTTGGGGTCCCAATGGCAGCTCGATGGTTGCGGTGCATCGACGAGCTGACCATACTGCGGCGCAAAAGGCCGGTGGGACTTGAGATCGAGCAAGGCCTGGGGATGGAGCGGGGCTAAGGGTCGAAACGCCGGCCACACGAGAGACGGTTGACGGGTCCGGATTGTCGGGTGCCGTGGCCGCTGTATTTTTTCGTCCGGCAAGCCATGCTTCACGTGCATTTGCCCATCGCTGAACTCTCCGTGAACTGGGTGGTCGTCCTGGTGATGGGGACCGGTGTGGGCATGCTGTCGGGCCTGTTCGGCGTGGGCGGCGGCTTTCTAATCACGCCGCTTCTCATCTTCTACGGCATTCCGCCTGCCGTGGCGGTCGCAACGGGTGCCAACCAGATCGTGGCCTCCTCGGTCACAGGGGTGATCGGTCATTGGCGGCGCAAGGCCGTCGATATCCGGATGGGTCTCGTGCTCTTGGCCGGCGGTGTGGTCGGCTCGGTGATCGGGGTCTGGCTCTTTGCCTGGCTGCGAACGACCGGCCAGATCGAACTGCTGATTTCCCTCTCCTATGTGGCCCTGCTCGGGGTCGTGGGCACCATGATGATGACGGAGGGACTGGCAGCGATGAATGCGCGCCGGCTTGGCAAGCGCACACGCAGCTCCCGGGGGCGGGCCCGCCACAACTGGGTCCATGGCTTGCCGTTCAAGATGCGCTTCAAGACCTCGCGCCTTTACATCAGCGCGCTTTTGCCCCTCGTCCTGGGCATGCTTGTGGGCATCATGGCGGCCATCATGGGGGTGGGTGGCGGGTTCATCATGGTACCGGCCATGATCTATCTGCTCCGCATGCCGACCAATGTCGTGGTGGGTACCTCCCTGTTCCAGATCCTGTTCGTCACCGCCCTTGTTACGGTCCTTCATGCGGTCAACAACCAGACCGTGGATTTCATTCTGGCGCTTATTCTGTTGCTCGGCGGCGTGATCGGGGTTCAGCTTGGCATCCAGTTCGGCAACAAATTGCGTGGGGAGCAATTGCGCGCCCTGCTGGGGGCCATCGTGCTCGCCGTCTGCGCCAAGCTCGCCTTCGACCTCTTCGCCGTGCCCGCGGACCTTTACACCCTGAGCCTGGATGGCGCGTCGTGAGGGGCGGGCGGATAAGGGGGGCACCATGGGAGGGGGCAACATGGGGGGGGACACCATGGTGCGGATCCGTTTCAGGTGCCGTCATCCGCATGGCCCTGATTGCGGCCTTGATGCTGTTCTCCAGTCCCTGGCCGGCCAGCGCCGCCGATCGCCTGATCGCCGACTTTTCCTCCCACATCATCAAGATCGACCAGAGTTTTTCCGGCCGGACCATCCACGCTTTCGGGCAGTTCAATCGGGAAGAGCAGCAGACGGAGGAAGGATTTCTCCTCGCCCCGCCAAGTCCCATCGATATCGTCATTGTTCTGAAAGGGCCGGCCGGATCCGTGACCGTGCGCCAGAAGGAACGGGTCGCGGGGATCTGGATCAATCGGCACACGGCCCACTTTTCCCAAGTCCCCGGTTTTCTTTCCATCGTGAGCACGCGCCCTCTGGCGGAAATCGCGGCGCCCGCTGTCCTGGAGCGCCAGGGCCTTGGCTTGGGCCACACGGGCGTTCTGGAGAACACCAATGAGGTGGACCGGGAAGACGAGTTCCGGGCGGCCCTTTGGCGTTTGCGCCAAAATGAGGGGCGCTACCAGGAACGCCCCGATGCGGTTGTGGTGCGCGGCGGCAGCTTGTTCCACGCGGCCATCGATCTGCCCTCCCATGTGCCCGTTGGGGCCTATTCGGCGCTCGTGATGGCGTTCCGGGACGGAGACATCGTCGCCGCCCAGACCATTCCCCTGTTCGTCCAAAAGGATGGGATCGAGACCTTCCTGCACAGTTTCGCCCATGACTGGCCGCTGCTTTACGGTCTCAGTGCCGTCAGCGCCGCCCTGGGCGTCGGTTTTGCGGCCGCATCAGTCTTCCGGCGGACCTGACGGGGTGCGGTGCAGCGGGGAGGCGCCAAATCGGCGGACGCGCGCTATAAAGGGTCCATCCCAAGGGTCAAAAGGGGTTTGGCGCCCTGGACGGTCTCTGAGGGACACCAGCGCAAGGGGAACCGGCGGAGGGCGCGATGACGCATCACAACTATCAAAACCATGACCATGAGCGGGGCAAGATCCCCGAGCCAGCGGCGGCCCTGGGCTATCTCGGTGCCCTGCCCTTCGTCGTTTGCGCCACGGCCATCTGGCTTGGCGCCGTGGAGATCCGGGAACCCATCGTCATGTTGATCACGGCGCTCGCCGCTGTGTTGCTGGCCTTTATGGGCGGCGTGCGCTGGGGAATCGCCATGGGCCACGAGGACGGGCCCAGCTTCATCGCTCTCGGCATCAGCGTGACACCGGCGATTATCAGCGGCGTTGCCCTTTTACTGATCATTCTCGCCCCCGGATCCATTGTGACCACTACGGCGGCCCTGGGCCTGCTCATCGTATCCCTGCTGGCCTTGCTGTGGTCCGACCTGCAGGCAACCCAGGCCGGTGAGGCGCCGGAATGGTATCCGGGCTTGCGCATCCCGTTGACGGCGCTCGTGGTGGTGTCGTTGCTGGCCAGCCTCGCGCGGATCGTCCTCGATGTGATGGACAGGGAACCCTTATGATTTCTCGCGACACTCGTGTGCCCATGTCAGCGGCATTTCTCGGCTATTTCGGCGCCGTGCCATTCGTGGCCGGTGCTGCGGCGCTTTGGTTCGGCCCGCCATCCATCACCACGCCGGCCCTCCTTGGACAGACCTTCTACGCCGCGGTGATCCTGTCCTTTATGGGCGGCGTGCGCTGGGGTCTTGCCATGGCAGGGGATTTGCCGCCCCGGTTTGGACCTTTGACCTTGAGTGTGATCCCGGCCCTGATGGCCTGGGCCGCGCTTTTGATCCTGATGATGCTGCCAGGCGCCGGCACCATCGGTGCATTGGTGCTCTTGATTGTCGGATTTCTGGGCTTGCTGTGGTCGGACATTCAGGCAAGCCGGTCTGGCACTGCCCCGGCCTGGTATTCCCGCTTACGGCTTTCCCTGACCGCGATTGTCGTGACCTCGCTCGCCGCCTCTCTGGCGGCCCTTATCGAGCCGCTGATCTGAGCCCTGTGTTGGACAGGAAAAAAACGGCCGCCACCGGGTTGTCCGATGGCGGCCGTCAAAAACGATCCCTGGTCTGAGATCTTGAGCCCAAGGTCCCCAGCCTGAATGTCGAGGCCTGACCGGGACGGAAGTGTCAGAGGACGGAGAAATCGTCCGCTTGCCAGGGCACGCTCTCATCGGCTGCAAAGGTGACAGAGAAGCTGAACTGGTCTGAAGCGCCGGCGGCAATGGCACTATCACTCGGCGCTTTGGTGAAGAACAAATCCTCACCATCGTTGAAAGCCAGCGCCCCGGTCACGGTGCCGAGTGTAAGCATGCCCAGCTCGCCCGCCTCAAGATCAAGCGCCACAGTCCAATCTACGATATCATCCCCACCCGAATTGGTGAGCGTCACGGTCTGGTCCGCCGAGCCGGTCCCTTCGGTGAGGCCGCTCGCATCGAGAACGAGATCATCAGCAGGCGACTCGGTGAGGATCCGGCCAGCGTCAATATCCGAGATGGTTTGGCCTTGGGCCAGAGTGATCGTGTTCGTGTTTCCGTTCCCGGCGCCCCCCATAAACGCCACATCACTGTCCGTGGTCGACATACCGCTCCCCGGATCGGAGAAAATGGCGCCACTGGTGCCGAAAAAGCGCACATAGTAGTCACCCGCGGCGAGGCTCTGGAAGCTATAGGTGCCATCGGAGTCAGTTGTGGTGGTGGCGACGATGGTCTGACCGCCGGCCAGGAGCAGATCCACGCGCTGACCTTCAAGGCCAGGTTCGCCGTCGTCCTGGTCATTGGCATTGGCGTCCAGGAAATACCGGCCTTCAATGACGCCGGTCATGGGATCGCCCATGGAGTCTTCGGAGAGGATGAGACCGGCATCCATATCGCCGACAGTGGCGTTGTTGGCAACGGAGAACGTGCTGGTATTGCCATTACCTCCGCTACCCACAAAGGCGACATCGCTGTCCGTGGTCGGATCGGGCGCTCCGGGGTCGGAGAACATGGAACCGGGCTCACCAGTCCCAAAGAACCGCAAGAAATAGTCTCCCACCGGCACGTCGTCGAAATTGTATGCCCCGGTTGAGTCCGTGGTTGTGGTGGCGACGATGGTCTGGCCGCCGGCGGCGAGCAGGTCAACGCGAGCCCCTTGGACCCCATCCTCGCCGTCGTCCTGGTCATTGGCATTGGCATCAAGGAAGTACCGGCCCCGGACCGTTCCCGTTTCAGTGGCGGGCAGGAGCGAAATCCAGCCCGCATCGACATCCGTGATGGGTGTGTTGGTGACCGAAATCACATTGGTGTTGCCATTGCCGCCACTGCCCACATAGGCCACATCGCTATCCGTAGATTCCGGCCCAAAACCGGGTGTGGAGAATTCCGCATCTTCCGAGCCGAAGAAACGGACCCGGTAATCCCCGGTTTCCAGGTCGCTGAACACATAGGAGCCGTCGGATGTGGTGGTGGTTTCAGCAAGGACCGCGGATGTGCTGGCCGAGAGAAGCTCGACCTTGATGCCTTCGACACCGGCCTCGTCATCGTCAATATTGTTTTCGTTGATATCGGCGAAGACACGGCCTTCGATGCCGCCGCTGATGGGGGGAACGAATGGTCCGTTCAGGATTGGATCCAGAAGGTCCGTCACCTCAGTCCTGACGGTCTGCCAATCGTCTTCCAAAACGCCGCCCGTATCGACGGAATTGGGATTCCACGACCACCAGGCATAGCTCATGGCCGCGTCGCCACTGGGCAGATCATTGATGCCGTTGCCGTCGAAATCGCCGGAGAGATAATTGACGATGGCATCCGCCCAAATCAGGTCAAGCGGCTCTTCAAGGAAAGATCCGAACTCACCGAGCAGGATCGGCCCGATTTCTTCTTCGTAGATGTAGCCCCAGAACTCGTTGAACACCTCATAGAGGTTCGAGCCGTCGGTGAACCAGGTTTGCGGTGCTACCGAATACGGATAGTCATGGGGCGAATAAACGACCTTGTTGGGAATATCGAGCTCGATGGGCCGGTCTTTGACACCCTTAAGATTGCCGCCCCACCAATAGCCATCACCATCCACCCATTGAACACCCTCGACGATAATCAGCCAGTCAGGCGCCTCAGTGTGAACCGCATTGCCGATCCGCTCGGCCGCGGCAGCCCAATCCAAAACACCGCCACCGCCCCAGGTTGCCGGTCCATGGGGTTCGTTGTGCAGGTCCGCGCCGATAACGGCGTCAGAGTCGCCATAGCGCTCCGCCAGGGTGGTCCAGGCGGTAATGAGGTCTTCTTCGGAATATGTGCTGGTGTACCACAGGCCATTGCGGGAGGCGCCGTTGCCGGCCTCGCTGCGGTGGTGGTCAAGAAAGATCTTGATACCGATCTCTTCGGCGTAGCCGACGATCTTGTCCATGATCTCAAGGGCCCGCATGCCTCTCAGATCACTGTTTCCGCCGAGAACACTATTGGAGACGACCGGGTTTGTCAGAACCATTTCCGTGGAGAAGTCGAGCCGGATAGTGTTGAACCCGGTCTCCACCATCTGATCCATCATTTCCTGCCAGTCCCGTGCCCACAGGCCATGATGCACGAAATCTTCCGTTGCACCACCAAACCAGTTCACGGCCCGGATCTGTACGGGATTGCCATCCTGATCCACAATCTGATTGCCTGATGTGGAAAGCGGACCGGTCGGCAACAGATGATCTGAATTGTCGTCCACGATACCCCTCCAATATGCTCCAGCGCCTGAATGACGCCTGAACAACACCCACGAACACCACCCACGAAAACACCCACTGAGGCGAAATCGAATGGAGCCATGCGCGCCAAATTCGGCGCTTATCTGGCAACCGAAGGCTCAAACAAACTTGTTGTTTTAATTGACCGCCTTTTCGATCCCACAACCGATCGGCCTATGGCTTGTTAATACCTCGAAAGCCGTCTGCGAGACAACCACGGTTTGGTGATGGTCGCACCATCTCGCCTTTTCAAATCGCGCGCCCTCCATAACCGATTTGTCATGATTGCAATGCCGGCTTCATGCCAACGGAACAAAGCGGTTGATGGACCGGTGTCCGGCTCACTTGGCGCGTGCCGGCGGAGCAGCCTTTGACGGCACCGAGTCGAGAAGACCGTTCTGGGTGGGCGGCGATGTCGGCGGGAGCCTGCCGGGCCGTTCGGCAATCCATGTCCACCATGTGTAGATCGAGCCCATCAGGACGACGAACGCCACCATCAGCACCCATAAATATTCTGGGAGCTGATGGCGAAGAATAATCAGTGATTGGCGCAAAGAAATGGCCCATGACCGCAAGCCTTTAGCAGCTTTGCGCCAGCGCACAAGGCGCTGCGTGATCGTCGCGAGTAAAGCCTTGATCCATTGGCGCGTGGGAACCGTGCTTGGGCCCAGCCGCATTTCGCCGGTCGCCAGATCCCACAAGGCAACCTGGCCATGGTCGTCGACGGCGACCAGTTTGGACCCATCCCGTGCCCAATCAATGTGCCGCACCGGCCCCTTCAGCCCCTTAAGGGGTTTGCCGGAAGCCATCGGCGCGTCGTTCTCGGCGCCGAGCTTGATCCGCCAGATCAGCCCGTTGTCATCGCCGACTGCGATCATGTCCCCGGCAAAGGAGAAGGCGAGCGCGGTGATGAGCCTGATCCGCGGCCCGCTGAGATCGTCTGACCCGTCCGTTTCCTCGGTTCCGCCAAGCGTGAAGGGCCTGCGGAAAAGCTGCACCCCGACATCATGCCGGGCGACCCGCAGCCACGGGCCGTCCCGCGTGGCGATGACGGTCATATCATCGTCCGGATGCGTCGCGATGGCCGTGGCACCGCGCCCCAGATCCGTAACGCCGCTTTCCGACCGGTCCCCGGTGTCCCAGGGCCCGCTCAGCACCTGCGTGTCATAGCCCAGTGTCACCACATCTGCGTTGGACCGGCCTTTGAGGAAAGACAGCGCCCGCACGGGACGATCACCCGCCGGACGAAATGCCGATTGGCACAGGCGCGATGCGACATTGCAGACACTGACCACCCCGGCGCGGCTGGCATGGGCCACCCAATGGCCATCATCGGACACGGCCACAGCCCATTGGCCTGTTTGATCCGGGATGCCCCCTTTGCCTGGTCCCCAATGGGCAACTCTGCTTGCCTTGATCGGTTGACGCGTCGCGGCATCGATGCCGTATCCAGGAAAGCTGAAGCGCGTGATCCCGTCGTCACCAACCGACACCACATAATTCGGATTGCCTGAAGGGATCGGTTTCTCGTCGTCACCAGGCAGTTCGCTGGCGGTGAACACTCTATCCCCATGCTGAATGGGCATGGCGAGGGCACGGGCCTCGCCCCGCTCATGGTGCGCGAGCACGGCTTGCGCCTCTCCGGTCCGCGCATCCCACAGTGTAATGGCCCCGTCCCGTCCAGCGGTCATCACGGAACGACCATCGGCAGTGAAGAGAACATCATTGCATACTGTTCGGGCGAGACCGCGCTGGATCGGCGTGGCCGGGCGCCGCACCATGTCGTCTGGTTCCGGACGGGTGACCGTCATCCCCTCCACCCGCCGACCTTCGAGCAGGGGCCTTGTGATCGCGCGGGATGGCAGGCCCGCATAACCGGCGACACGCTGAAGGCCGCTTGCCGTGGCGGTGGCCAGGGCAAAACCGCTTTCGAGGAGGCGCAGCTCCGTCGGTCCCCAATGGCGCACGGGACGGACATGGAGAACCGCGCGCTTTTGCCATTCGAGCAGCGTGCGGGTCCAAGGCTGGGGACTATCGTCCAGAGGATGGAAGAAACCATCCGCGGTGCCCAGGACAAAGACACGATTGCGCTGGAAGCGCTCGCTCAGATCCCGGATATCCATGACAGCGGGCAATCCCGCATCATCCGTGTACACCCGCCGCAGGTCATGCTGGAAGAAGAATCGGTGGATCACCACCCCATGCTGCTTGTCCCGCAACCGCTCCACGGCCAGGTCAAACAGCTTGGCGGCATGGTCATGGGGGCTCAGGCGCTCGATGAGAAACACATATTCCGGCTCGACCCGAACCATGGCATTCACAGGGCTGAAGAAACCGGCAGCCCCCGCCGTCGCCTCAACGGTGCGCCCGATATCAAGGCGGTGCCCCTCGACCTTCAAGGGCGCTTTGAGAGTCTGGCTGCCCTTGCGCAAGGCCCCGGGCGTAAACAATGTGTCCGGACCATCAAGATCCAGAGTCAGACGAATGGGCGGGCCCGCACTGCGCGCCAGCGCAAGACCAGTGGCCAGCCATCGTCCCCGCCGGGCCATGAGCCACACCAGATAAACCGCAAAGGCCAGCACAGGCAGGGCCGCGAGGCTCAGCCGTAAGCCCAGGGGCATAGACGTGCCCGGGACCTCCGCCAGGACATTGTCCCGCTCCGGAGGCGGATTGGCAGCCGCAGGACGCCGATCCGGCCGGCTGTTCGGGTCTCTGGTCGGCTCATTGGGCGTTTCATTGTTGGACGGAGGTTCATTGACGTTGGACGGAGGTTCAGTGACGGACCAAACCGTGACCATGGCCAGAGCGACCAGTCCAAAGAAGGCCAAACCCAAAAATGCCATGAAACCGGCCCGGGACAGGGCTCGGGGCGCGGCGGCCTCGGACGCCCACACCTCGCTAGCGGGTGCCGGAGGTTCCGCATGCATAACCGGCGCCGCCCGAAACGCTCCGGAGGATGCAGCAGCCGGTCGCGCCGGGTCCACGTCCAGACTGTCCGACCACGTCTTAAGAAGGGCACGAACCATGTCCTGGTCTTCCGGTGTCTGGGCCAGAAGCGGTGTCAGGAGCAGGTCAATATCCGGCGCACCGGGCCAATCCCCAAGCTGACGTTTGCCGATGACATGGAGAATTGCGGCGCGCTGGCCCGGTTCCGTGGCAATACCAGCCGCATCAAGGCGGTCATGGAGATTTGGCAGACCGCCAAGCCAGTCGCGCTCCTTTTTCGGCGGCGAGGCAAACACGGCTGTTCAGGCGCCCATGCGCGCGGCGGATCCGCTTGTCCTGGCCTTCGGCGCCGGCCAGTCCAACCTGTCCAGGATATCGCGGACTGCGTCCTGGTCGTCCTTGATCTTGACCAGGCTCGACAGGGCAACCGCGTCCCAGCCCGACTGGCTCCGTAAGGGCTTTTGAACGTCGAGACCAAGTTTTGCCAGGGCACGCAGGAAATTGAGCAGCTCCGCCGTACCCGGCGGTTTCTGGAGATGGGAGTCGACCTTCCGCAAACTGTGGAAGATCACCATGGCATCATCGAACAGATCGCTTGCCTCTTTACTCTCCGGCACCGGGATATCCGCAAGCCGGTTTGCGACAATCTTGGCCATCTGAACACTGAGCTTATCCCGGTCGGCGGGCAGCGCCATATGGTGATAGGCGCAGCGACGCAGGAATGCGTCCGGCAGGGCCTTTTCCGAGTTCGAGGTCAAGATCACGATGGGCCGCATGCCCTTATTGGCAAGCCCAATATCCCGGTCCGCGATGCTCGGCACACCGCCCAGTTCTGGAATGCGGAACCGCATATTCTCGATCTCGTCGAGCAGATCGTTGGGCACATCCCGCGGCGCCTTGTCGATCTCGTCGATAAGCACCACAGACCGGCGCCCCTGGGCCGGCGCACTGATCCGCTTGGCAAGGGACTTGCCCTCCGGATCCGTTCCTAAGAGCCCGTCCCGCTCTTTGCGATCCATGGCGTAGAGGATGGCAAGACCCATGGCCTGAAAGGTCACGAAGCGGCGCGGGTCAACGCTTTTTTTCGTGTCATGGGCATCATGGAAGCGGGCCACCTGATCGAACCGGTAGAACAGGTCCCGGGCCTCGCTGGTCGATTTCATCTGATAGCGGAGCGCTTTTTCAAGGCCCAGCTGCCAGGCCACATGATCCGCAAGCGCCGTCTTGCCGCAACCGGGTTCGCCCGTCAGCAGCAAGGGCTGGCCCACGGCGATGGCCACATTAACCGCCTGCAGGGTCTCCTCATCGGGCACATATTGAGACGGATGCGTCCAGGCCTCGTCCACATGGCTGGGCAGGGACTTCCAGCGATCCTTGCGCTCTTCCTCCGTAGGCAGCTTTTCACTCAGCATCCAGCCGCTCATGGGCGTGCCCCTCTCACATCGGTCAGTCAGCGAAGGCCGGTCCGCCGGCTTCATGCTTCAAATCATCAATTATGCGGATTGTCTCTTCGAGCGTGAGGCCGGGTTTGCGCTCAAAGGGCAGCACTGGCGCCGCCTGGGTTTTTGGCGGCAAAAGGCCAAACAAGCGGCGGGCAGGCTTTTCCGCTGACAGTTCGGGCCCGGTCGCGGCCCCGGCCGCCTCCAGAGCCTTATGGACCGGCTCCCAGAGCGTGGGCGCAACGCGCTGCTCCCCGATGACCTTGCGCCAATCCTTCAGATCAATCGCGGTGACATTGGTGAAAAGATCAACACAGCAGAACTGGTCCGGTTCGCATCCAAGTTCCGTGCCCAGGGTCTGGAAGAAGGGATGGGCCGCCAGCAGGCGATCGTCGATCACGTCGTCAAATGTCACCACCAGGAAGATCAGGGCCGCCCGTTCGGCCGGCAGAGTTGGCCAGGCACCCGCCACGAAGCTGAGGCATTCTTTCAGGTGGTCCCTATGGGCGCTCGACCATTCGGTACAGTCCACGTCCCATTGGAGATAGTAGTTCCGGGTCAGGCCGCCCTGCCAAGCGGTCAGGGCGTTCACAAGGCTCGTCTTGCAGGCCACGTCATCGAACGGCAGGGCGGATGCGGCCTGCGCGGGCGGCAAATGGCTGAGCACATCCACAAAGGCCCAGACCGGGCTGGGCTCTTCGTAGAGGGGCAGCTTGGCCGATCCCAGGAAATCCATGGAGCGGCCGAAGGGCACAGCCTCCTCTTCGAAATGGACCCTCTGCCAGCGTTGGAAAAAATCATCGGGCCGATCGCAATTCTGGCCCAGAAAGACGACCACCCCGGGGCGCGTTTTGCCTTGCCGGCTCGCAAGGCGGTGTTGATGGAGGAACCGTTTGACCTGGGCGACCTGTCGGTGCCGGTTGATGCGCAACAGATCGGTGCGGTCGAGCGCTCCCTTGCGCATGGGACGGTGAGAGCCAGACACCCGGTCGAACACATGGGCAAGATCGGCCACCGCAACGCAGGCCGCCTCTTCATCCTGCCGCGGAATATCCGCACAGATCATCCCGGCAAGGTGATAATCGCCGTCGGTGAACAGGGGGGTGCCGCTGAAGCCGGGTTCGATATAAGCGTTCCCCGCGCCGCGCTTGATGACCCGCTGCCAGGTGCCAAGCTCGCTCGCAACGCCATAGGGTTCGGCGGGACGCAGATCGCATAAGGCGGAACGGATGCTGTGGGGGTCGTTTACCGGAAAACCCCAACAGGTGGTCTTCACACCGCCGGTCTCGGCAATGGCCTCGGGCCGAAGGGCAAGGGCATGGGCCCCCTTGGGCTGGTCTTCGAGGCGCAATATGGCGATATCGCCAGCACCGCCGGGCACAAGCGGCACCCAGGCCGCAGCCTCGACACGCGCGGGCCAAGCCTTCGTCCTACCGAGAAAAGGAAAGGACACCAATATGGTGCCCTCCGGAGCGGCGTATTGTTCCGCGGTCCGCCCCAAAGCCGCTGCGACCACATGGGCACAGGTGATGACGAGATCAGGGCCGGCGAGGAAGCCGCATCCGCAAAGCGTCCCGTGCTCGCCAAGCCGCGTATCCGGCGTCCAGATCTGCACCGTGGCTTTCTTGGCCCGATCAGCCGGCGAAGACATGCCCAACACCTATTTGCACTCTGGCACCCCTTTGAATGCATCGCCAGTTTCCGGCATTCTCGTGTGAGGCACGAAAAAATCAACCGCTGGACCCAAATGCCCCACCCCGGCATTGGGTCTTGCGTGTTTGAGTACGGCTTTTGGCGTTGGAGGGCGTGTTGTGCCCCTTGAGGACGATCTGCCAAATCTGAGGAGAGATCTTGGGGAGGCAGGCTATCGCTGGCTGTGTGCTTGTGCTGTCGCTCCGGTGCTGCGCTGGGAGCTGACAATCCATCTGGGCCGGACCCTGGCGGCGGCGGAAGGTCGCGATGCCCCGAATGAGGCTGATTTCCTGGCCCTCGCCCATCTCTCCTGGTTCCGAAAGGGCCGCATTCCGGACCGTATCCGTCGCCAGCTCATCGCCGACCTGCCCCCCGCCACGCTTCGCCTTGTCCGGCGCACCTTGCGCGAAAGCTTTTCGGCGGCGGGTGAGGCGCCCACCTCATGGGGCGAATGGGTCCGCGCCCTGCTGCGCGATGCCCGCCGTGGCTTCAGCCTGTCGGCGCGGCTTCATCCGCCAGCGCCGTCGGATCCGGTCTTTATCGATACAATGTTAGGCCTGACAGCGGATCAGGCCGGGCAGGTCCAAAGGACACCGATCACGCGTCGATTTGGCCTCGCTCTGAATGGCCTCAGCCCGCCGCAAGTCGCGGCGCCGATGCTCGCCTCAACCTTGGCTGTGATTGCGATCTTCCTTATGACCGGTGGCGAGCCGGCCCCCACCGTTTCCGTTATGCCGGAGCCGGACAAAATTGTCGTGGACTTGAGCGGCCGGATCTTGACCACCAATGCACGATGGAACTTTCGGCGTTACAACCAGCCCATCCCCTGTCTCAGTGAGACTCCCGGCAACGACCTCATCATCTCTCGCACATCAGAAAGTCAAGGCGCGGAGCGCGTCAAAAGGGGCTGCCTGGAGCGATGGCATGAACAGCCCAACGGCTTTTGCGACGGCCTTGGAGAGCACTGCGACCTCGTCATCATTGAGTCTGGTTGCTACATCAATGAGGCGTGGCATAAATGGTACAAGGCAATGACGGCGCTCCAAGAGACCGGCTATTCTGAAGCAGAAGTCTGTGCGCCGGCGGACGGCAAATCAAAAGATCGAAACACCCAATCCCCGCAAAACCCCTCGCAAACCAAGAAGTAGCGTGACGCCGATCACCATGGCGCCCAGACTATTCGACCACGCACCATTGACATGCCCTCCCAACAGAGCTCGCCGGTTCATGGTCCACAGCAGGAAGCTGGCCACAATGGGCAGCATGAGCCCGTTGGCGACTTGGGCGATGATGATGACGGACACCACATTCGGGTTCAGGGTCACCGTCACAAGCCCCAATGCCAGCACGAGAAGCGCCGTGCCTTTAAACAGGACTGCCGGGGAGAGGGATCGGGGCTGCGGCAGCACTTCGCGCACCACATAGGCGGCGGCCAAAGGAGCCGTGATGGCCGAGGTGAGGCCCGCGCCGAACAGGCCGAGGCCAAGCAGAATGGGGGCGGCCGGGCCATAGACCGGCTCAAGGGCCAAAGCGAGATCACGAGGGCTGTTCACGGACAGTCCGGCAGCAAACAATCCTGAGGCAGCCGTCGCCAAAACGGCAATCGAGATCACGCCGCCAATGGCAAGAGAGACCCGCGTATCCATCCGCGCTTCGGCAAGGTCCGTCTCCGTTGCGGCGGGCCAGCGCTCGCGCGCGGCAGCGGCATGCAAAAAAAGATTATAGGGCACAATGGTCGTGCCGATCAGCGCCAGGGTCAAAGACAGGCCCTCCGCCGGCACATGAGGCACAAGTCCCGCGGCCAGGGCACCAAGATCGGGCCGTACAAGCACCGCCGCAGCCAGAAACGCCAGTGCCATAGCCAGAACCAGCCCAATCAGCACACGTTCGATCACCCGGTAGCCACCGAAGAAAAGCACCAGGCCGGCAACCGCTCCGATAACGGAAATATTGGCCAGCCAGCCCCAATCGGTGAGGAGCCCGAGCCCCAGGGCCCCGCCCGCGATATTGCCCGCCTGATAAGCCGTATTGCCAAGCCCCACCGCCGTGAGAATGAGACCGGCAAGGACCAGTTTAAGGGCCAGGGGCTGTTCACCCGCCAGAAGAGCTTCACCGAGCCCCAACCGGCCCCCGAGACCCAGCCGCGCCGCCATCTCCTGCAGAACCATCGCCGCCAGCGTGGAAAACACCAGCGCCCAGATGAGCCCATAGCCGAACCCGGCCCCGGCCAGAGTGCAGGCCGTGACCGTGCCGGGCCCGATGAACGCTGCCGTGACCATGGCACCGGGACCGAGGGCCATCCGCGGCGCAGGACGGGTTTGCCTGTCGGACATGCTCTTTTTCCTTCCTGCATCCAACGCACTCGGACTCACAAGGACACGCAGCCTGGAAAGGCGACCTGATGACATCGCCCTACTATTCTTTTATGTTGCAGGGGTTGACAGCGGGCCCAATCACATGTGCTTGCGTGTGCCAAGTGCGGCGGTGGTCGACGTCAACCTCCGGCGGT
>CAYUYV010000007.1:41650-58164 GCA_964449455.1 uncultured Alphaproteobacteria bacterium
CACATGTGCTTGCGTGTGCCAAGTGCGGCGGTGGTCGACGTCAACCTCCGGCGGTCCCCGTTAGCACACGGCGGACGAGTACACGACGGATAAGTATTCGGCGGATGAGTATTCGGCGGATGAGTGGACGGCGGATGAGTACAGGGCAGACCGGCATACCCGCCGGATCAGCCACGGTCCTGAAAAAGGGGGCCATCCAGTGGGGGAGTTTGTAAAGATGCGTCCCGATCAGTGGCCCGATGCCGCGGCTCCAAGCCGCAAGGCTGCGACCAATCAGAAACGGTTGGAACTGGCCACGCCGAAGCCCTCTGCTGTGGTGCGCTTCTTCCGATCCATCACGGGCAGCGCCTGGTCCATGATTGCCGTGCTGGCAAGTCTTGCGATCTCCATCGTCTCCTTCAAGACGACTTTCCAGGGCATGACGGATTATCTGGGCGCAGAGCCGCCCTTTGGCCTTGCCTTATCCTTCCTCCTCACTTTCGGGGTGCAAAGCCTCCTCTTCATTGTGAGTTGGCTCATCGCGTTCGCCCTTTTCGAACGCCATATCCTTCAGGCACTGAGCTTTATTGGCATTTTTCTTATTTCCATGGGCGTCTCCGTCGCCTTTTCCTTTGTCGATCTTTACGACGGGCGGACCCGCGCGAGCGGCGGTGCCACCGATGCCCAGGAAGCCGGCCGCCTGGGCCGGGCCACAGGCCTTGCCTCCGATACAATCCTCGCCTTGCGAGAACAGCTTGATGAGGAACGAAACCGGCTCTTCGACTCGTTCCGAGACCAAGAGTCCTATCAGGCCCTCCGTGACACCCAGCAGCGTATTCAGCAGCTCGCCGTCAATCCGCCCGCGGATATTGCCTCGGCCTTCCGCGGCCAGCTCGACGCCTATCGCAGCGAACGCGATGGGATCATTGCGGAACGCAATCAGATCGCGGTGGTCCTCAACACCGTGGACCAGAAAACCGCCGAAGCCAGGGTGGAGAAGCAGCGTCTCGAAACGGAGCTTGCCGCCTTACTCGACAGCAACCAAGCTCAGCGGGAAGCGGCCGAAGCCACGATCGTACGGCTTGAGCCGGGCGTGACTGCCCTTGAACGGCAGATCCAGAATGAAATCGCCGGCCGGGGCTCACGCTATGCGGAAACCGTCGGCCGACGCGGCTGTGGGCGGGTCTGTAAAGAGCTGCAGGCCGAGCTCAATCCCGTGAAGCTGGAACTCGAAGCGGCCAAGATTGTTGTGCAGACGGTCTCCGAGCGCGAGCAGACGCTTCAGACCAAAATCAATGAACTCGATACCCGCCTCGTCGAGCTGGCTGGGCGCCGGCAGGAGCTTGTCATTGCGAGCGAGGATACCTCAGCAGGCGCGAGCAACGGGCCAAACGCGGCAGGCGCACCCCAAGTGCCGCAAGGCCAAGCGCCATCAAGGGAGGATCGGGTGGCGTGGCTGGAGGAGCGGATTGCGCTCTTCGAAGGCGCCAACAATCCAATCAGCGCCATATCGGCCCGTATCCTGAGCAATATTGACGCTTTCGAGAAACGCCAGGATCTAGTTGCTTTCGACAAGGCCATCGACCTGTGCCGCCGGGCCGCGGCCATGGAAGGCGGTGCCTATATCAATGCGGGCCGCCCCCCTGCCCAGGCCTGCCCCAGCGTTCAGGACAACCCGGTCTACAGTGCCCTTCAGGGCTATAATGTCCGGCGCGCCTCCTTCGACACCGTGTGCGGCGGTCAGACCGAAGACGGCCTCGGCCAGCTCCTCGCCCGGCAGAATTCAGCGCAGGACATGTATGGCCTCACCTCAAAATGCATTCAGGAATCGGGATTGCGGGGCCGTGCCGTCGATGGTCTGTGGGCAGACCTGCGCAATAAGATGCAGCGCTGGAGCCCCTCGGCAAGCAAGACCGATAAGGCCTATACGGCGCTGATCGAAGATCAGGAAACGGCCGCGCTGGTCTCCTTCACCCTGGCCCTGATCATGGACTCCCTGGTTCTGTTGGTCGCCGTGGGCGGGCGCCAGATGCAGGCCGTCGAGATCATGCACCGGGAAAGCAGCACCGACCTGTTTCAGCACGGCATGGCCAATCTCAGCCCGGCCGACAGCGACTCCATGCGGGCCCGCTCCATCAAGCTGTTCCTGAGGGGCTGTCATTTCCATCCCGACGGCTCAGGACAGGTCAATATGAACGAGATGAACCGGGATGATCACCGGCTGGCCATCAATACGCTGCATATGTTGATGGCGAACCGGCAGGCTTTTATCCGGGACCGGAATACCCCCTCCACCGTGACGGTGACCAAGGCCGGGCACCGCAGGCTTGTCGTACTCCTTCAGCAGGAACTGAGCGCGACGTCCGGACACACCGGATTGGGCCATGTGGACGATGCACGCTGGGGCCCGCCCGCCAGCGACAGCTTTTGGGTCCCGCGAGACGCCGCAGAGCGTGAAAAGCCGGCGGGCGAGGACCCGATTTTCCGTGGCTGGCGACCCCATGCGGCCAATGACGCCAATGGTGATGCTGTTGCAGCGCGCGGCCCATCCGGCTCAGATGTCGAGCGCGGCGCGCCAGCCCCCGCCAAGGCCTCCAAAACGCCGTCGCCGGCTGACAGCACCCTCGATTCCATGTTTATCGGCCGAACCTGACGTGCTGGCCTGACTTTCTGGCTCGACTTGCTGGCTCGACTTGCGGGCCGGGCTACGCCTTCGGACCGATCGATCCCTCAGAGGACGGCATTGAGCGGGAAGTTGAGCTGGCCGTACCGCCCCGTGAGGGCGCACATAAAGGGGTCAACGATCAGGAAAGGCTGCCAGTAACGGCGGGCCTCTTCTTCCGGATACAGGGGAAAGGCGCGGCGGTGCGCCTCAAAGACCTCCGGCCCGGCGGATTGGATCAACATCCCATCCTGGTGCAGATCGAAATTGGCGCAGCCATTGCGCAACACGAAGCCATAGACCGAGACCGGACACAGACAGATTTCCAGGGGCCGCCCACCATTGGTCCTCTTCGCGGCAAGGCCGATCAAGGCCCGGCGCAGCGCGTCATCATCGCAGATCACCTCAAAGGCCGCCCGGTGAAACTCCGCCGGGTCCAGGGCCGCTTTGATGGCATTGCGGCCATAGGCCGCCCAGCGGGACTCATATTTGGTCAGACAAATGATCAACCGCTCTAGCCGGCAGTCTGGCGCACGCATCCGGTTCAGCAATCGAGCATAGTGCAGGCCGATATGGGCGTCTGAATAGGCGAGATAGGTTGCCGGAAGGCACAAGATCACGGTCCGGGCCCCCATCAGCCGGGCTTCGGCCTCCAGAATGAGCGCCCGGCTGCGCATGGGCGCGCGAGTCCGGTTTTCCGCATTCGGAAACAGGAGCGGGCCGGCAATATCGAGGATGGTGAGCGGCTGGGAAATGAGCCCGACGGGCTCGGCGGGTGCCGGCGCCTCGCCAACACTGTCCCTGCCGGATGCGCGCGAGGGGGCCCTTGGCTTCCCATAATAATCGACGCGCACGGGATGGCTGATAACGAATGTATCGTGGGTGGGCACGAAATGGCCGCCATTGTGCAGGGCCGAGATCACTTGGTCCGCAATCGGATCGCCATCATCCGGAAGCTCGCCCTCGGTTTCAGGCACCGCCAGGGTCTCGTTTTCGGGCATAAAGACCGGGTGCGCATCGGCAAAGCTGTGAAAGCTTTGATCGGAAAGCTTCAAAAGGGCACTGATCAGGGCCGTCTTGCCGGAGGCGCGATGTCCGACCACGGCACACTCAATGGGTGCCGGTGTGCGATCACTGGGGGTTTTGTCGGAAAGCAGCATCGTGGGACTCACCAAAAGTCATACACAATTATACGGCTGGCCAGGGGCGTCTTGCGCGGCTCCGGCAGGCAGCGTCCACACTTAAACCGAAATGGCTGGCGCCTGCAGGCATTTCTTCGGCCGGCGCAAAGGGCGAAGTTGTGGGCTTGCTGGTTGATTTGCCCGCGGTCACCGGACATGCTGCGCGGCAGATTTCACACTCACTGCACAGGGCAAAGAATGTCGTTGTGGGTTCTGCCGTTCTGGGATCGGCCCGCTCAATCCGTCATCCTGGTCTTGAATTCTCAAGAATTACCGCACTCAGTCAATTTTCTACTGGTCTGGGGCGCAAAAGCCGGAGAACCGGACCGTCTCTTGGGTGACATTGCCGTCAAGCCCGTGAGCACCCGTGGCTCCAGCATTCTGGAAACCGTCACTCCATTCGTGATGGTCCCGGCCCTCGATGACAACGTCTTTACGCTCTATATCGAAGCCTGGTCCCGAACGGGTCGAGAGGCGGATGTGCCCTTTACCTTTGTGGCAACCGGCAAGGAAGCGCCGGCCCCCCATGGCCCGTCCCAGGGCATGGTGCTCGATCCGACCCGTCTGAGCGATCTGCAGTCCCCCTTCTCCACCGAGTCCATCGCCACGATGCTGCTGCCCCAGGGCATGACGCATCTGAGTGCCGGCGATGAGGCGCGCATTGAAGAAGCCCGGCGCCATGGTGGCACGGTCGTCCTGTCGCCCACCGCAGGCGGACGGATCGGCCCGATGGTGGAGCGTGCCGGTCCCCAGGACACATTGCGCGCGGGTTTCGTCGCGGCGGAGATCGAGGATCGCAGCAACCCTTGGGCCGGTGAAGGCCTCGAAATCTGGGTCGATCTGGGTACGGACCCCCAGCGCGCCCAGGAATTGGACAAGCGCCTGGTCTTCGGCTTCGAACGCTATGCTGACCCGGCGGATGTGCAGTCTGGCCGGCGCACCATCGAGAAGATCTTTGGCAACAGGCCCGCGTTCCTCTTGGCCCAGGACAGCGATCCCAGGGCTGACTGTGTCAGACGCCTGGACCAGATGGCCGCGTCCCCCAACGGATCGTCGAAATCTGGGGCCAGCCATTGGGTCGCCCGCTGCGCTTTTCGTGGACTGGCGCATCTGGACCGGGCTTTTGTCCTCCATGCCGGCGGCGCGCGCCTCTATCTGGATCAGATCGACGGCGAGCACGTATCGGCGCCAATCCAGAGCTTCGTCTTCATGGGGCGCCGGGCAGTGCGCGACAGTGAAAGCGGCGAAGCCATTCTGGGAGCCTTCCGCCAGGCCCGGCCGGCAACATTTGACGCTGGCGCGGACCGGCAAGGGACCGCGGGCGGGGGCGGCGGCTTTGATCTGACCTTGCCGGGCCAGTCTCTGCTGACGGAAACGGCCTATGCGGTGCTTGCCGGCCGCCTGACAAGCCCGGACTCCGACGCCTCCCTCACCCAGAATTTCATTCCGACACTGAGGGGCCTTGGGATCGATTTCCAGCGTGCGGCCAGTGTCGTGCGTGAATGCGAAGCTGTTTTTGCCCTGCTGTTGAGGGATGTGCGAGCCCGCGTGCGCTATGCCCTCGATCACGGGGGGCATCGTCTGCCCCAGGACCATCCCCTGACTTGTATGGATCTGATGGCCTTTGGGCTCAGCGCGCAGGATCCGGGCGCGGGCAGATGGGTGTCGCGCCTCGAAGGGGACGACATGCTTGCCGCCTGGACGGCCTTCCGGACGGGTCAGGACATGGTGCCTTTCATCCGGGTCGGGATCCCCTATGACGCAAGCTTGTCGCAAGCCCAGCGGCAGGACCTGGAGATCCTTGCCGGCCTCATGAAACTCGACGGACTCGAGCCCGCCGTCGATCGCTTTCTCGGCGAAACCCGTTCGGCCGGCGGACGCGGGGTCAACACCCTGGAGGGGCTTGCTTCCCGGTGCCGGCGCATCGAAGACGCCTTTCTCGCCTATCGCCAGGATCTGGAGACGGTCATCGGCACCTTGCCCATGGGCTCAATGCTGCGACATCACCTCATGGACACCTTCTTGACCGGCGCGAGCAGTGATGACCCGGTGGAGGCCGCCCAGGCGCTGATTGATGGGGTGCGTTTTGCGGATGCATTCGACGGGCGCCTCGAAAAGCCATCGAGCCTGCTGCCCTTCGATGCTCTGGCACCGATTGATGCCGCCGCCCTTGCCCAGATTGGTGAGGATGGATCCTGGTCTCACCTGAGCGACACGGTACTGACCATCCTTGAGCGGATTTATGCTGACTGGCTTGCCCGGGCCGAACAGGTGGCCGGTGCGCTCAAGATTCTCGCCAGCCGCCTTGCCATGGCCTTTGAGACAGACCCGGTTGAAGGCACCTTCGCTGAAGTGCTCCAACACAGCTTCGAAATGGCAGAAGAGGCCTATCGCATCGGTGTGAACCGGCCATCAAAGGAACCGGGCGGGGGTCTCAACACCACCGTGGACCGCTTGTCGAGCGCCATGGGCAAACTGCCCCCAGGCTTCCTGGACAGCGAGGCCGGCGAGCGGCTCCTCGCCTTTGTGGATTTTGTGTTGGAGCATGGTGAGGAGGTGTCTTCAGGTCTTCAGACCCTCCTCCGGGAGAAGTCCGCGCGGGAGCTTCAGGAGGAAAGCCTTGCCCAGGTCGCCCTCACACTCGGGTTTCCCGAAGCCAAGACGCGCAGCGCCTCGGACCGGGACGACCTCCTGAAAGCGATGGCGATCCGGCTCTGCGAAACAAGCGCGGACATCCTGAAAGCCGTGACCCGGGCCCGAAACCGGTCTGAAGGCATACGCAATCAGCCCCGGGAGGATATGCCGGCCAGCATCGTCCAGTGGGCAGATGATCTGGAAACCGCTGCCGCCGCGGCCCTTGATGCACGCCAGAGCGCGGCCCCCCTGACCGATGCCCTGACACGGACCACCGGGTTGGGCGAGCAGGAATCAGCAGATCCCGAAGCGGCGGATGGGCCGCAGGACACCGAGTACAGTTTCAGCCGCCAGGACGACGAAATCGTCCGCAGGCTCACTGGAAGCTTTAGGGAATTGACGACCCTCTATGACCGGCTGGATGGCATCTTGGATCAGTTTGTGGCTGACAGTCCCTATAAGGATCAGCTCCTGAGGACGTTCAAGCAGGAACAGTGGTCCGACTTTCACACGACCCTGGAACACCATCACTATCTGATGGATGGGCTGAACCCTCAAATCAGCGCGATGAAACTCGACAGCCCGATGGTCGAGGATCTGTCGGATCTATTGCTGGTCTATGCCCTGGACCAGCCTGCCCTTGCGGAACGAGTTGATATTCCCGGCCTGTTCGAACTGAGCCGTCTTCTGGACGGGCAAAGCAATCTGACCCATGACGAAATGGAAGTGGTGCAGTGGGAGCTTGACCGACTGCGCGATGTCATTGCCCATGACAGCGGTGCATTGAACGCTTCTGACTTTCTGGATCGCCGGCGCAGGGACTTCCGCGACAAGCTGCGCCGGGTACGCGAGCGGATCCTGCTTCAGCGCCGCAGTCCGGCGGCGGAGGCCATGGTGCCCTCAATCAGTCAGGTGGAACTGGTCCGCGAGGGCCTGAAATGGTGGCGTGCACATTATGATACGTCGGTGCGCCCTGATGGGGCCGCTGAGCTTGATCCGGATCTCAAGGATGCTCTGGTGGCGGAGAAACTGTTGCCGCCGACAGCCGTGGACGCCTGACCCGGGCCAGTGAAACCGGGGCCAGTGAAACCGGGGCCAGTGAGACCGGCTGGGGGCCGCGGGCCGGGAATGACCTGTTAGAGCATTTCCAAGAAACGCCGGATCATGAGCATGCTCTATCGTCTTGGGTTTGAGCGCGTTCAGGGCGCAAAACCGGTTTCCACTTTTCCTGAACGCGCTCCAGCCGTCAGCGGGCCAACATGTCAAAAAGCAGAACCTGCGCATCTTGACCTTTGGTGAGATCGATGGCGCCCACCTCAGCCAGGGCGGCGCCATCGCCAGCCCTCAGATCCGCGCCATTGACGGTGAGGGTCCCCTTGGCGACTTGGATCCAGGCGAGCCGTCCGGGTGCGAGGACATGCTGGGCCGTTTCGTCTCCCGTCAGGCTGCCGATGTATAAGTCGACATCCTGATGAATGGTCACGGCGCCGTCCCGTCCGTCACGGGCCCCAACGAGCCGCAGCGCACCGCGCCGCTCCGCCTCGGCGAAGGCCTTCTGCTCATAGCTGGGCTCCAGCCCCTTGGCTTCGGGCAGAATCCAGATCTGCAGAAAGTGCACGGGATCCGTCTTTGAGTGGTTGAACTCGGAATGGCGGATCCCCCGCCCGGCGGACATGCGCTGGACCTCACCGGGCCGGATAACCGAGCCCGTTCCGATGGAGTCCTTATGCTCCAGGGCTCCGTCCAGCACGACCGACAGGATCTCCATGTCCTGGTGCCCGTGGGTGTCAAAACCCGCACCCGGGGCGACCCGGTCCTCATTGATGACCCGCAAAGGGCCGATGCCCATGAATTGCGGATCGTAATAATGGCCGAAGGAGAAGCTGTGCCGGGAATTCAGCCAGCCGAAATCAGCCCGTCCCCGATCTTCTGACAATCTGATGTCCATCATGATTTCCCTCCGTTTGGGTCGTTCCGCGGCCCTCATGGATTGGGAGATGGGGGCTCGTTTGCCCTTATCAGCGGGCCTGACGTCAACACACCATTTCCATTCGGGCAGCAATCGGCGAGTCACCGGGGCTGTGCCCGGGCCAGTTCCTGGCTTGAAGCCGGCTCGTGCCGCGATTGCCTGGATGAACCGGGAGTGTCAGACTTCCCGAAAAGCGCATGATGAAGGAAGCAAGATCACAAACGGGGCCCCGCCACGAGATCAAAAGCCACTCTCTGGTCCAGGCTCCTGGCAACCGGGGCATGGCAACCGGGGCATGGACGCTGAGCCTTAGGCCGGGCCACCCAAGCGGTTCGGCTGCATGGCAATCTGGGATCGGCACTGGCAGCGGGCCACAGGGAATGTGAGGTGGGCGGCACTGATGCCCCACGACTCACCCTTGCCCCAATAGTCCCGATCAGGACGATAGGAGAAGAAACCCATGGAAGTCATCAATGAGGTCTCGCCCAGCGATCCCGCCCGCCTCCAGGAAATCATGGAACCGGGGCCCGAGGGTCCCGTGTTCATGATCAATCTCCTCAAGTTCAAGGAGCGGGCCGAATATGAAGATGGCCGGCAGACGGACCTCACGGGCCGCGAAGCCTATATGATCTATGGCAAGGCAGTCACTGATCTGCTTCCCAAATTCAATGGCACGCCCCTTTTCGCGGCCGATGTCACCTTCTTGTTCCTCGGACAGGTGGAGGAGCTGTGGGATGAGGTTGCCATCGTTATGTATCCCACACGCGCAGACCTCCTGCGCATGTCCACCTCGCCGGAATGGCAGGAAATCGCGGTGCATCGGACGGCGGGTCTCAAAGGGCAATTGAACATCGAAACCGTTCTGCCCAAAGACGGTATCATGCCGCCGTGGATTCAAGCCATCATCAATTCGTGATTTTGAGACAGTCGTCTGGAGGTGGAACATGGCCGCAAGCAAAGAAATCTGGGTCGATCGCGGACAGTTGAGAACCAGCAAACTCGTTGAGGTGCCCTTTGCCCCGCTTGAGGATGGCGAAGTGCGGGTCGCGATTGACCGCTTCGCCCTCACTGCAAACAATGTCAGCTATGCCATCTCGGGCGACTTGATCGGCTATTGGAAGTTCTATCCGGCCGACGATCCGTGGGGGAAAGTTCCGGTCTGGGGCTATGGCACCGTAATCGACTCCACACTCGCCGATGTGCCCGTTGGCAAGCGGTATTACGGCTTCTTCCCCATGGCCAGCCACACGGTGCTGCGTCCGGTACGGCTTCGCCCCAGTGGCTTTGTGGACGGCGCCGCCCACCGACAGGAGCTGCCAGGCCTTTACAATCAGTATAATGACACTGCGACGGAGCCGGAGATCCTGAAGGGCCTCGACGATGAGCGCTGCCTCTTGTTCCCGCTCTTTGTCACATCATACATGCTCTATGACTATCTGGTGGACAATGACTTTTTCGGCGCCGGCCAGGTGCTGATCGGCTCTGCGTCCTCCAAGACGGGCCTGGGCCTGGCCCATCTGCTGAGCGGAGATAGCGGCCTCAACAAGCGGGTGGTGGGCCTGACCTCGCCGTCCAATGCAGATTTCGTGACGGGTCTCGGCATCTATGACCAGGTCGTGACCTATGGCGGGGAATCCGAAATTGATCCGATGGTCCCGGCGGCTTTTGTAGACATGGCTGGAGACGGTCCCTTGACCACAAAACTCCATGTGCATCTCGGCGGCAATATGAAGGAGAGCTGCCAGGTGGGCGCCACCCATTGGGAAGCGGAACGTCAGCTCTCCAACCTTCCTGGCGCAAAACCCGCCTTCTTCTTCGCGCCGGCCCAGATCGCCAAGCGGGACGAGGAATGGGGTGCCGGCGTGGTGATCAACAAGGCCTTTGAAGCCAGTGCGCGGATCGCCAAGGCGGTCACCGCCCAGATGAGCGTTGAGCACATCCGCGGCGCCGAGCCCATCCAGGCTCTGTGGGCGGATATGCTGGACAATAAGGTCCTGCCCAATCGCGGATTGATCCTGTCACTGCTCTAAATGCATTTGCGCTCGATGGGCCCTGGCCCATCGAGCGGATCGAATTCAGGGGACCGATCATGCCCAATCTGCCTGATCCGCTCACATGGGCCATCCCGGCCTTTGTACTCCTCGTCATCACGGAGATGATCTTTGTACGGGTGACCGGACAAGGGCGTTTTGAGGCGCGGGACAGTCTGACCAGCCTCAGCATGGGGGTCGGCAATTTCATCACCAAGATCGCCTTTGGCGGCGTTGCGCTGGCGTGGTTCACGCTAATCGAACCCTTCAAGCTGTTCTCTCTCGGCTGGGCCTGGTGGGTCTGGATCCTCTGTTTCGTGATCGATGACTTCTTCTACTATGTCTGGCACCGGGTGGCGCACCGGGTGCGCTGGTTCTGGGCGGACCATGTGGTTCACCACTCTTCCCAGCACTACAATCTGACCACGGCGTTGCGCCAACCCTGGCTCGGCGTCGTGACCATGACCTATGTGGTCTTCGGCACATGGCAGGTTCTGCTGGGCTTTCCCATCGCTATGATCGCCTTCTGCGCCACGCTGAACCTGATCTACCAGTTCTGGATACATACAGAGACAGTCAAGCGCATGCCCGACTGGTTCGAAGCGGTCATGAACACGCCCTCCCATCACCGGGTGCACCACGCCACCAATCCACGCTATCTGGATCGGAATTTCGCTGGTGTGTTCATCATCTGGGACCGGATGTTTGGGACCTTTCAGGCAGAACGGGCGGACGACCCCTGCCGCTATGGCATCATCCACAATCTGTCCACGTTCAATCCACTGATCGTGGCCGTCCATGAGTTTTGGGGTATCATTCGCGATGTGGCCCGCTCCCGCTCGCTTGGTGAAGCGCTGGGGTATATGTTTCGCCCTCCTGGCTGGTCGCCCGATGGTTCTCGGGAGACCTCCGACATGATCAGGACCCGTTGGAAAGCCCGCCAGCCCCCGCCCGGCCATGGCTGATGTCCCCCGACCGATAGAGCCCTCCCACCTTCAGGCTGTCCTCCGGCTCAACAATGCGAGCGCACGGGAAACATCACTTCTGGATGCCGCGAGCCTGGAGAGCCTTGTGCGGCGTGCGGCGCATGCCCGGTTGATTGAAGGTGGCGAGGGAGCAATCAACGCCTTCATCATCGCCCTTGATCAGTGGGCCGATTATGACAGCATCAATTTCCGGTGGTTCAAGGCACGGCTGGCGCAGTTTCTCTATGTGGACAGGATCGTTGTTGCGCAGACGGCCCGGCGGCGGGGCCTTGCGCGTCAGCTCTATGATGACCTCTTCGCCCATGCTCACGCCCTCGGCCAGAGCGTGGTGGCCTGCGAGGTCAATCTGACACCACCCAACCCCCAATCCGACGCCTTCCACGCCGCCCTTGGCTTCACCCATATCGGCACGGCCGACGTGCCTGAATCGGGAAAGGCCGTGCGCTATCTCGTGAAAGACCTGACGGATTTCAGAGCGTGAGAGATCGCCATACGGCCATTCTGGACCTTCAGTCATGAACTGTCACTGGACAAACACTATCAGGCGTTACCCTATTGGCATCTCAAACCCGCCATTGCGAGCGCAGTGACGACAGGGCTGGACCAGCCGCCAACAACACTCCGCCAAATCACTCCGTATTTGACGGTGCGCCGAGGGTTTTCATCAGGAAGACCCAATGGTCGAGTTCGTCGAAAAACCCGCGGACGGGCACCCGCTCGTTGAGGCCGTGCGCCCGCATATCACCGGGCTTGAACATGATGGCCATGGCGCCATAGGTCGGAATGCCATTCGCACGCATGTGATAGCCGTCCGTGGCATAGGGCGCCATATAGGGAATGACCTTCACCCCCGGATAAACGGCAGTGATGCTCTGTTCGACGGCGCCCATGACATCATCGCGCAAGGGGGAGGCTTCCGTCGTCAGACCACTGCTCTTGACCCAGACCCGAACCGCCTCGTCATCAATCACAGACACCAACCGCTCACGGATGGTCTCCACCGGTGTTCCCGGAAAGATCCGGCAGTTCACTGTGGCTGACGCGGTTCGCGGCAAAGCATTCTCCGCATGCCCGCCGTCAAGCATTGTGGCCACACAAGTCGTCCGCGTGACGCCGTTAAGGTCTGGGTTCAGTTTCAAGCCGGCAATAACCTCCGGATCCTCCGGATTGGCGAGCAGAGCCTCGATCAAGGCAGCGCGAGCCGGGCTCTCAAGGGTCTTGCTGGCCTCGAAATAGGTCCGGGTCACCCCATTGAACTCGGTCGGAAAGGTGTAGGCGCCCAGTTTGGTCAAGGCCGCCGCAAGGGCATAAATGGCATTGTCCGGACGCGGATAGGCGCTGTGACCGCCCTCATTCTTGGTCTCGAGGACAAAAGTGGCGTAGGTTTTTTCCGCCGCCTGAAGGCCGAGTACTTTCGCTTCTCCCGTCTCTGCGTCCAGCTCTCCGCCGCCAGCATCGGCGTTGAGGGCATATTCAGCATCAATCAGGGCGCGATGGGTGGTGGCCAGGGCCTGGGTCGTCTCCATGGCGGTTTCTTCGTCCCCCGTCAGGGCCAGGATCAAATCCCGCCTGGGCGTGAAACCGTCCCGCTTGAGGCGCATGAAAGCGGAGACAAGAGCAACCACGCCCTGCTTATTGTCCGATGTGCCCCGGCCGAAAAAATAACCGTCCTCCTCGACCAGTGTGAAAGGGTCCCGTTCCCAGGTCTTGGGATAAGCATCCACCACATCCATATGAGCAAGGAACAGGATCGGCTTTGCCTCCAGGCTGCCGTCGCCCGGCAGGCGCGCGACCAGCATGGCCGTTGCTTCACCTGCGACAAGCGTATGCGGAATAACCGTCACATCGCGGTCCGGAAAGCCAGCCGCTTTGAGCTGCTCGGCAAGATAGGCAGCGAAGGCCGGCACCTGGCCATGGCCAAGTGCCGTGCGCATACTGATCGCCTTGCGGAACATCTCCAGCGCTTCACGCTGATAGGGCTTGGTGTAATCCGCAGTCGTCGGTGTCTTGGCGAAAGTCCCGGCAGGTGTGATGGTCAGGGCCAGAAGAGCCAGGATGCCGGCCTGAACAACCGTTTTGAGTGTCAGACCGATCATCAGGGCTCTCCTTTTTGTGATCATTGCGCAAGCAATCAGCTTGCCTTGCGGATCTGGACCTTGGCCCGCTCGTCCCGAATACCCTCAGCAATCAGGAACGCCAGTTCCAGGGACTGGGACGCGTTGAGGCGCGGGTCACAATGGGTGTGGTACCGGGAAGACAGGTCCCCTTCCGCGATGGCCTGGGCGCCGCCGAGACATTCGGTGACATTCTGCCCGGTCATCTCGAAATGCACACCGCCGGCATAGGTGCCTTCGGCCTGGTGCACGGCGAAGAACTGTTGCACTTCCTTCAGCACACGCTCAAACGGCCGTGTCTTGTAGCCGCTGTCGGTCTTGATCGTATTGCCATGCATGGGATCACAGGACCAGACCACGGCATGGCCTTCACGCTTCACCGCATGGATCAGTTGGGGCAGGTGGTCGCCCACCTTGTCGGCACCGAAACGGCAGATGAGGGTCAGCCGGCCCGGCTCATTGGCCGGGTTCAGGCGATCGATGAGCGTCAGGAGACCATCCGCATCAAGAGACGGCCCACATTTCACGCCGATCGGGTTCTTCACGCCCCGGAGGAATTCCACATGGGCGCCATCGGGCTGGCGGGTCCGATCGCCGATCCAGAGCATATGGGCCGAGGTATCGTACCAGTCACCCGTTGTGGAATCGACGCGGGTCAGGGCCTCTTCATAACCAAGCAGCAGCGCCTCGTGGCTGGTGAACACCTCGGTCTGGCCAAGCTGCGGCACGCTCTGGGAGTTGATCCCGCACGCGGTCATGAAATTCATGGCCTCGGAAATCCGGTCAGCCATGGCGCTGTAGCGCTCCGCCTGCGGTGTATTCTCAACAAAGTCCAGAAGCCAGCGATGGGCATTGTGCAGATCGGCATAACCGCCCCGCGCGAAGGCCCGGATCAGGTTCAAAGTGGCAGCGGACTGACCATAGGCTTTGATCATCCGCTCCGGATCCGGCTGGCGCTCGGCATCGGTGAAATCGATGCCATTGATGATGTCACCGCGATAGCTCGGCAGTTCCACGCCATCAATGGTCTCTGTGTCGGCGGAGCGGGGCTTGGCGAACTGGCCCGCGATCCGTGCCACCTTGACCACTGGCATGCTGGCGCCGAAGGTGAGCGCCACGGCCATTTGCAGGATCACCCGGAACGTGTCGCGAATGGTGTCCGCACTGAATTCCGCAAAACTTTCGGCACAATCCCCGCCCTGGAGCAGGAAGGCTTCACCGCGGGAAACGGCGGCAAGATGGGCTTTCAACTGGCGCGCTTCGCCAGCGAACACCAGAGGCGGCAGACCGGAAAGCTGTTTCAGAGCGGTGTCCAGAGCATCCGCATCGGGATAGGCGGGGACCTGGCGGATCGGCTTGTCTTTCCAGGATGCCGGGCTCCAGGTTTGAGCGGCGCCGAGTTGCGTGGTCATGTCGGTTTCCTTCCGTCTAAATACAATAAAGGTCAGGCGTCAGCGGCTGGCAGCAGCCGGGCGCACATGGCGCGGGTCGCCTTCCTCGGGCACAAAGGGTTCACGGATGGTCACAAGCTCTTCGGCCGAGGTGGGATGCACGGCCACGGTCGCGTCGAACTGGGCCTTGGTCGCCCCCATGCGCACGGCAATGCCCACCATCTGGATCATTTCCGGTGCATCGGCCCCGATCAGGTGGCAGCCCAACACCCGATCCGTGCCACGCTCGACGATCAGCTTCATGAGCATATGCTCATCCCGATCCACGAAACTGTGTTTCATGGTGCGGAAATGGGTTTTGTAGATGTCGTATTCGGTACCGGCCTGTAGAGCCTCAAGCTCTGTTATGCCGACGGTGCCAATGGGCGGCTGGCTGAACACCGCCGTTGGAATGCACTGATAGTCCGGCTTCGTTGGATTGTTCTTGAAGACGGTTTCGACAAAAGCGATTCCTTCGCGGATCGCAACCGGTGTGAGATTGACCCGGTCCGTGACATCGCCGATGGCATAGATGCTGTCGCACGTGGTCTTCGAGTATTCATCAACCACGATAGCGCCGTTTTCGCGCAGCTCCACCCCGGCGGTCTCAAGCCCAAGCCCATTTGTGAGGGGCAGACGGCCCGTGGCATAGAAGACGAGATCGGTCGGAATCTCCGTATCCCGATCCAGGATAACAACGTAGCCGTCGCCTTCCTTCTCGATGCATTTCACGTCTGACTCGATCAGGACCTTGATACCCTTGTGCTCCATCTCCCGGCGCAACATCACCCGAAGGTCGAGATCAAACCCGCGCAGAATTTCCGTCCCCCGATAAATCAGGGTCACATCGACACCAAGGCCATGCATGATGCAGGCGAATTCAACCGCGATATAGCCCCCGCCAACAATGACCATGCGCTTCGGCAACGTCTCCAGCAGGAACATCTCGTTGGACGAAATCGCGTGCTCGATGCCGAGCACATTGGGTGGCAGAAAAGGCCAGGAGCCGCTCGCCACCAAGATTTTTTCCGCCGTGACATCCCGGCCTTCGCGAACCAGCCGTACCGAATTGGGGCCGGTCACGACCGCCCGGTCCAGAATGATCTCCGCACCCGCATTGTTGAGATTGCGGCGGTAGACTCCGCTCAGCCGGGTCAGCATCGCCTGAACCCGCTCGCGCAAGGTCGGCCAGTCAAAGCTCGTTTCGCCCACATGCCAACCGAATCCGGCCGCATCGTTGAAATCTTCCGCATAGTGACTGGCAAGAACGAAGAGCTTCTTGGGCACGCAGCCGCGCAACACGCATGTCCCGCCTTCGCGGTCCTCTTCGGCGACAGCAACCCGAGCGCCCTGCTGAGCGGCGAGGCGGCTTGCGCGCACGCCGCCGGAGCCTGCGCCGATGGTGAACAGATCATAATCGAATGACGTCATGGTGCCCGACTTTCCTTTGACGGTGGGCCGTGTCTTTACATCGCTAGAGCGTTTTCAGCAAAAGTGTGTGCGGTTTTGCGGTTCGAAAACGCGATAAA
>CAYUYV010000008.1:0-24591 GCA_964449455.1 uncultured Alphaproteobacteria bacterium
TGACCGCCAACGCATCCACCGCCAACGCATCCACCGCCAACGCATCCACCGCCAAAGCATCCACCGCCAAAGCACCGCGCGCCGCCGGGCGCATCGTCACCGCGCCGGGCCTCAAGGGCCTCGCCCTTACCGCGATCATCGCCTTCGGCACGCCCGTGGCGGCCCAGGGTCCCGTCACCGTCTTTGGCAGCACGGACGCCCGCATCTGCTATCAGGAGGCCCGGTTTGGCCTTGCCGTATCCACTGGCCTTGATGCCTGCTCTGCGGCCCTCAATGACACCACCCTGACCCGGCCGGACCGAATTGCCACGCTCGTCAATCAGGGCATCCTTTATAACCGCTCCAAACGCTATGACCGCGCCATCGAAAGCTTCGAGGCGGCCATGGCCCTCGACGAAACCTCCGGCGAAGCCTTTCTCAATCGCGGCAACAGCTATTTCTTCCAGCGCAATTTCCGTGCGGCCCTCGCCGACTATGACCAGGCCATCGCCCTGGAGACCCGGGACCTGCATGCCGCCCATTTCAACCGCGGCCTGGTTCTGGAAGCCACGGATCGCCTTGAGGATGCCCTCGCCGCCTACCGCACCAGCCTCACCCTGCGGCCGGATTTTCTGCCCGCGGCGGCCCGGGAGGAACAGCTTGCCAAGCGTCTCGCAAGCCAGACAACCGGCGAATAAGCCGGCACTGCGGCGCTGTTCGCGTGGTCCGGCCGGTGAGCGAGCGGGCAGGCCATCGTCAAAAGGCTGATCATTTTGATACGCATGATGCGAAAAGCCAGAAGAAGCAAGCAGACCAGCCATGACCAGCAGAGGTTTGAAGAGCTTGCCCATGCGGGAGGACAAGGCATTTGTCGAGGGCACCTCGCCTGATCTGGCCTATTCGCTTCAGTTCGAGATGATCAAACAGATGACGACGCTCAGCATGGCCATGCTGGGCTTCATCGTCACATTGTTCGGCTCAATCCTACGGGACCTGCAGGATGTCCGTCAGATCTGGGTCGCCCTGGGTGCTGCTGGCGTGGCGGCGTTTCTGTGCATCCTCATGCAGATCGGGGTCATCGGCAGCTTGTTCGAACGACGTCCTCACCGACGGCTCGTCGCTGTGTTCCTGTACGTGATCCTCCTGCTTCAGGGCATAAGCGTCGGCTCCGTGGTCGGTGCCATCCAAAAATCCCGCTCGCCTGCGGTGGCGGAAGCGGCCATCGAGCCGGCACGGGACAGTCAGCCAACAGACCAATCTGCCAGCGCCCAGGCCCGCACCCCCTGATCCACCGCTTGTTGGACCGCTGATGGAGACCCGGCACATGACCGCAACCGACCAGGCTTTGACCGTGACCATCCCTGCGCGGTTCAATGGCCCGCCGGCATCTGGCAATGGCGGCTTTGTCAGTGGCCGGGTCGCACGCTTCCTCGCGCCGGCCAGCGATGCTCTGTGGCCGGAAGTGTCTCTGCGCGCCCCGGTCCCCCTCGACACACCGCTGCAGGTCAGGCCCGACGGGGCGGGTGTCGAGGTTACCCACGGTGAAACACTCATCTGCACAGCCCGGATGATGACGGCGGAGCTTGCGGTCCCCAATGGACCGCGCCTTGAGGAGGCCCTGGATGGCCGGCGCCATTTTCGCTTCCGGGATGACCATCCCGTGCCGCATTGTTTCGTCTGCGGCACGGCACGGGAGGAGGGTGATGGCCTGCGGGTCTTCACGGGCCCCTTTACGACGCGGGCGGATTTCATGGTGGCAGCCCCCTGGACACCTCACCCTAACATGGCCGACACTGATGGTCTTGTGGCGGAGGAAATCCTCTGGAGCGCGCTCGATTGTCCTGGTGCTTTTGCCGTGGACGAGGCCACGCCGTCCAGCCTTAAACTCTTGGGGCGTTTTTCAGCCCGCATTCATCACAGGCCAGAGCCGAACACACCACTCATTGTGGCCGGCTGGTATCTTGGCTCGGACGGCCGCAAGCACAACGCCGGAACAGCCGTCTACGACACCGACGGCATGGTGCTGGCCGCGGCCAAGGCCCTGTGGATCGAGCTGCGGCAGACGTGACGCCCATCGCCAAGCCCACGGCCTGGAAGCGTTTCTTAATCGGAATGTGAAATTATGGTGTCATGCCGGATAAGGGGGTTTCAAAAGCCGATCCCTGCTGGTAACGTTGTTTCGTAATGACGGATTGGATTGAAGTTTCGGTGTTGATCCCCATGAGCACGCAACGGTTGCATATGTCTCAGGACACGCGTAGGAACGGAATGGCCGCGGCTGTTCGGGTGCCCGTTGACGCGCCGGTTGGGTCCATTGGACTGCTCATTATCACGCTCCTTGGCCTTGTACTCCTTCTTAGGAACGGGGTCGGCATGGCGTGAGTGATCATCATCACGAAAGCTAAACCGACCCCGCTCCGAGACACGGAGGCGGGGTTTTTTATTGTCCAAACCAAACGCTGAACAAACGCTCTTCAAGGAAACCATGACCCATCGAGCCACCAGCGATGCCATCAAAAAGGGCCCGGCCCGCGCGCCGGCCCGCGCCATGTTGCGGGCCACCGGTCTTGACGATGACGCGCTCGCCAAACCCATCATCGGTATCGTGAACACCTGGACCACGGTCACACCGTGCAATATGCACCTGGATGCCCTGGCCGCGCCCGTGCGGGACGGCATCCGGGAGGCCGGCGGCACGCCGGTCGATTTCAACACCATTGTCGTCAGTGACGGGATTTCCATGGGCACGGAAGGCATGCGCGCCTCGCTGATGTCCCGCGAAGCCATTGTCGACTCGATTGAACTCGTGACCCGGGGCCACAGCCTGGACGGGATCGTCATCCTGGTCGGCTGTGACAAGACCATCCCAGCAGCGGCCATGGCCCTCGGCCGGCTCGATTGTCCGGGTCTGGTGCTTTACGGCGGCTCCATCATGCCAGGGCACCACAATGACAAGGACATCACGATCCAGGATGTCTTCGAGGCTGTCGGCGCCTGTGCTGCAGGCCTGATTTCCGTAGACGAACTGGGTGAAGTGGAACGGCGCGCTTGCCCCGGTGCCGGTGCCTGCGGTGGCCAGTTCACCGCCAACACCATGGCCCTCGCCATGACTTTTCTCGGCCTGTCCCCGATGGGCGCCAATGACGTGCCAGCCGTCCATGGCGAAAAGCCCGACGAGGCCCGGCGCTGCGGCCGCATCGTCATGGATCTGGTCAAAAGCGGGACTCGCCCGCGTACACTGATTACCGAAACCTCTCTGCGCAATGCGGCCCGCGGCGTGTCCGCCACGGCCGGTTCGACCAATGCCGTCCTGCATTTGATGGCCATCGCGCGCGAAGCCGGTGTCGATTTTGCTCTGGACGAGTTTGATGCGGCGTCCCGAGCGACGCCCGTCATTGCCGATCTGAAACCCGGGGGCCGGTTCATGGCCCCCGATCTTTTTAAGGCGGGCGGTACGGCACTGGTCGGCCGGCGCCTGATTGAGGCGGGCCTGATCGAAGATGTGCCGACCGTCACAGGGCGGAGCTTTTTCACCGAATGCGAAACGGCCGAGGAAATGCCGGGTCAGCAGGTGGTGAAGGCCGTTGCCGAGCCCGTGAAGTCCCGAGGCGGTTTCGGCATCCTTTACGGATCGCTGGCGCCCGAAGGCTGTGTGGTCAAGCTGGCCGGCCACGGACGGTTGACCTTTGAAGGTCCGGCCCGGGTCTTTGACAGTGAAGACGCCGCCTTTGAAGCCGTCGAGAAACGTCAGATCCAGGCCGGCGACGCCGTTGTCATCCGGTATGAAGGGCCGGCTGGCGGTCCTGGCATGCGGGAGATGCTGGCGGTCACCGCTGCCTTGGTCGGCCAGGGCCTGTCGGACTCCGTGGCCCTGATCACCGACGGCCGTTTTTCCGGCGCCACGCACGGGTTCATGATCGGCCATGTGGCTCCGGAGGCCGTGCACGGAGGACCTATCGCTTTCATCCGTGACGGGGATCGCATCACAGTGGATGTCGAAGCCCAGACCATCTGTGTCGACGCGGATATCAAGGCGCGCGCGCAAGGATGGACGCCGCCGGCACCGCGTTACACCACTGGCGCTTTTGCCAAATATGCCCGTCTCGTCTCTTCCGCCTCGGAAGGCGCCGTGACCGGCTTTCCTGAACCCCGCCCCCACTCCCCCACCGCAGCTCAGACCGCGGCCGAAAAAGGATCACCCGCCAATGTCCCGCCAGCCCACGCCTAACCGTCCGCAATACAGCCAGACCGCTCCGGATATGGATGCCTTCCGTACCCAGCCCATCGCCGTCATCGGCTATGGCAGCCAGGGCCGCGCCCATGCCTTGAATCTCCATGACAGCGGCTGCCAGGTCACTGTTGGCGTGCGCGAGGGGGGCCGCGGATGGGAACGCGCCCAGCAAGATGGCCTGCGCGTGGCGAGCCCGGCGGAAGCCGCCGCAAACGCCAAGCTGATCGCGATGTTGGTGCCGGACATGGCCCAGGAAAGCGTTTTCGAAGAAGCGGTCCGGCCCGGCCTTTATGAAGGCGATACGATCCTGTTCGCCCACGGATTTACCGTGCATTACGGCCGGATCCGCGCACCGCAGAATGTGGATGTGATCATGATCGCGCCCAAGGGGCCGGGCGATCTGGTGCGCCGGGAATATCAGCTTGGCCGGGGTGTTCCTTGCCTGCGGGCCGTGCACCAGGATTCCACTGGCCGGGCCGCCGACACGGCCATGGCCTATGCGGACGGTATTGGCGGGCGTCGGGCGGCCGTTCTGGACACGACCTTTGCAGAAGAAACAGAAACGGACCTGTTCGGTGAGCAGGCCGTTCTGTGCGGCGGCGCCACCAAACTCGTCCAGCAGGGTTTCGAGACCCTGGTCGAAGCCGGCTATCAGCCCGAAATCGCCTATTTCGAATGTTTGCATGAGCTGAAGCTGATTGTGGATCTGCTTTACGAAGGTGGCATCTCTAAGATGCACGACTTCATCAGCGAGACAGCCAAATATGGCGACCTCGTCAGTGGGCCGAAGGTCATCAATGACGAAACCAAGGACCGTATGCGCGAGGTCTTGACCGCGATCCAGGACGGCAGCTTCGCCCGGGACTGGATCCTGGAAAATCAGGCCGGCCTGCCCCGCTATCAGCGTCTGCTCGACCAGGACAAGGCGCACGAAATCGAGGAAGTGGGTGCGCGTTTGCGAGAACGCATGTCCTGGCTGAACACCCCCAAGAATATTGGTTGATCCGATGACGGCGCATTCCCGACAGATGGTCCAGGACATGTCTTCCGGTATAATCGCGGCCCCGAACACTCAGGAGGCGGACGAGCCAGTGGCACCCGTCACGCCGCCTGTAACGGCGCCAACCAACCGGATCAGCGGCGCAAAGCTGCTGATCCAGGCCCTGGAAGACCAGGGCGTCGATGTGATCTTTGGCTATCCGGGCGGCGCCATCATGCCCGTCTATGATGCCCTGGTGGGCTCAACGCTGCGCCATATTCTCTCCCGCCACGAACAAGGCTCGGCACTCGCCGCCGATGGCTATGCCCGGGTCTCCGGCAAGCCGGGTGTGTGCCTTGCCACCTCCGGCCCCGGCGCCACCAATCTGGTGACAGGCATCGCCAATGCATTCCTGGACTCCGTGCCCATGGTCGCCATCACCGGTCAGGTGGCGACTCCCCTGATGGGCACGGATGCCTTTCAGGAGGTCGATATTTTCGGCATCACCCTGCCGATCGTGAAGCACAGCTTCATCATTCGCGAGGCGGAGGATATTCCCCGCATCGTCGCCGAAGCCTTCCACATCGCAACCTCGGGGCGCCCTGGTCCGGTGCTGATTGATCTGCCCAAGGATATTGCGAACACTCTGGTGGCGACCCCGCGCGCCGTTGATGACGCCCCCTGTGACCCAGCCGCCATCGACGAGGCCGAGATCGCAGCCGCCAACGCCCTGATCGCGTCTTCCGAACGCCCGATCCTTTATGTGGGCGGTGGAATCGGCATCGCGCGGGCCGAGATGCAGTTGCGGGCCCTGGCCGACCGCAGCGGCATTCCCGTCGTTGCGACCCTGAAAGGCCTTGGCGCCGTGCCCACGGATCATCCGAATTTCCTGGGCATGCTGGGAATGCACGGCCTGAAGGCGGCAAATTACGCGGTCCAGGACTGTGACCTGCTGATCTGCTGCGGTGCACGTTTTGATGACCGGGCCACGGGCAAGCTGGACAGCTTCGCGCCCCATGCCCGCGTCATTCACATTGATGCGGACCCGGCTGAAATCAGCAAGCTGCGTGATGCGGATGTGGGCATTACCGGGCGTCTCGGGGACGTTCTGGAACGGCTTTCCCCCGAGGCGCCGACCATACCAGCCTGGGCAACCCGCACGCAGGCGGACAAGGTTGAACATGCCTGGCCCTATGACGCTCCGGGTACGGGTATTTACGCGCCGGCTCTGCTGAAAGCCGTGTCGGAAGCGGCCGGGGACGCCTTTGTGGCAACTTGCGATGTGGGCCAGCATCAAATGTGGGTGGCCCAGCATTGCCGGTTCTCCCGCCCCCAGGCCCATCTGACCTCCGGCGGCCTCGGCACCATGGGATACGGCGTGCCCGCCGGCATCGGTGCCAAGCTCGCGGAACCTGACGCGTGTGTGGTCACCGTCACGGGCGACGGCTCCATCATGATGAATATTCAGGAACTGGCGACCCTGAAGCGCTACGGCATTCCGCTGAAGATCGTCCTTCTGGACAATTCTGCCCTCGGCATGGTCCGTCAGTGGCAGGAGCTGTTCTTTGAGGGCAATTATTCCGAAGTGGACCTGTCGGACAATCCGGACTTTGTCCAAGTCGCCAACGCTTTCGGCATTGAGGCCTTCGCAATCAGCGAACGCCACGAGGTGGAAGGCGGCATTGAACGCCTGCTGAACACGGATGGTCCCGTGCTCATGCATGTCAAAATCGACCCTCAGGAAAATGTCTGGCCGCTGGTGCCGCCAGGCCAGTCCAACGCAAGCATGATGGAAGGCTGATCCCATGACCCACACTCTCAGCATTCACCTGACCCCGACCGAAGGCTTCCTTCAGCGAATTATTGGGCTCATCGAGCGCCGCGGCTTCTCCGTTGGAGCCATCAACATGCCCATGGTGGCCGCCGATCGCGCCGAAATGACCATCTCCGTCGTCGCCCGTGACGGCAACCGATCCACCGATATCCTCAGCCGTCAAATCATGCGACTGATCGACGTGAAACAGGTAACGCCAATCCAAGAAAATGGAGGACCACGATGAATGACGATCATGTAGAGGATCAGCACAGCCCCGTAGCAGGCGAAACCAAGGCTCCCGAGCGGGTATTCGTCTTTGACACCACCTTGCGGGATGGCGAGCAGTCCCCCGGCTACAGCATGAACGGCGCCCAGAAGCTGCGCATGGCCCGGGAACTCGCCGCCCTCAAGGTCGACATCATCGAGGCGGGCTTCGCCGCCGCATCGCCGGGCGATTTCGAGGCCGTCGAGACCATCGCCAAAGAAATCAGTGGGCCGACCATCTGCTCCCTCGCCCGCGCTTCCCAGGCAGATATTTCCGCGGCCGGACGGGCCCTTCAGGCTGCCCCCAATCGCCGCATTCACGTGTTTCTCGCCACGAGCCCGATCCACCGGGAACACAAGCTTCAGATGAGCCGCGCCCAGGTCCTAGAGGCCGCTGTGGCCGCCATCAAGGAAGCTCGCCAGTGGACGGATGATGTGGAATTCTCCCCCGAGGACGGCATTCGGACGGAACGGGACTTTCTAGCTGAAGTCGTCGAGGCCGTGATCGAAGCCGGCGCCACCACGGTGAATGTGCCGGACACGGTGGGCTACACGACACCGGGCGAGATCTACGACCTCTTCCGCTTCTTCAAGGAAGAGATCCCCAATATCGAAAAAGCCGTACTCAGCACCCATTGCCATGATGATTTGGGCATGGCGGTCGCCAACAGCCTGGCGGCCTTGCGCGCCGGCGCCCGGCAGATCGAATGCACCATCAATGGCATCGGCGAGCGGGCCGGCAATTGCTCCCTCGAAGAAGCCGTCATGGCCCTGAAGGTCCGCAGCAGCTTTTTCAACCTTGATACGGGAGTTGAGACCCGCCAGCTCCATGCCGTCAGCACCATGCTGTGCGACATGACCGGCAATCCGGTGGCGCGGAACAAGGCTGTCGTGGGGCGCAATGCTTTTGCCCATGAGGCAGGCATCCACCAGCACGGGGTGCTGGCCAATCGCGAGACCTATGAGATCATGAAGCCTGAGGATATCGGCCTTGCCGAGTCCGCTCTGGTGCTGGGCAAGCATTCGGGCAAACATGCGCTCCAGGCCCGTTGCAAGCAGCTCGGCTTCACCCTGTCCGACAACGAACTGAAATCCGTCTTCGTGGCCTTCAAGGCGCTGGCCGATACCCAGCGCGAAGTTCTGGATACGGATTTGGAACAGCTCGTCCTCAAAATGGATGGCGTATCGGCCCGGGCCAACAGGACCCAATGGCGGCTGCTGGGACTCGATTGCGCCGCCGGCACGGTCCATGTGCCCCAAGCGGTTGTGGACCTGGAAGATCCCTTCGGCATCCGCCACCGGGACAGCGCCAAGGGCCAGGGCAGCCTCGATGCTGCCGTCGCCGCCATTGCCCGGATCACCGATTATGATCTTCAGGTCGATCAGGTGACCTCGCGTCTTGAGCGGGACCCGGAGCATGATGGACGCTTCATGACCCATGCGGATGTTCGCGTGCGCCATAACGGCGACATGCTGACCGGCGCGGCCAGCCACCGGGACTCCATTACGGCTGCCGTGATGGCCGTTATGGCTGTCGTCAATCAGATCGACCGGCGTGAGCGGATAGCGGGTGAAACAACGCCCGTGGTCTCCGCAACGGCCGGTGCGGTTGGCGCTGCCCGTGAGGCCGTGCCCGCCTGATCATCGGGTAAAGGCTTTCTTGCTGGCGGAAAGATTGGGCTTGCTCCAGTCTCTCCGTCATCTCCCAGGGACGCATGCCGACACAGCAGGCACAGTCCCGGCCATAACCCACATTCCAGGAAGAAACACCATGTCAACATCGCCACAGGGCGCGGGGGGCCGCTCGCTCTACGACAAATTATGGGAGGACCACCTGGTCGTTCCGGAAGCGGATGACCATCCCGGTGTCCTCTATATCGACCTTCACCTGATCCATGAGGTGACCTCTCCCCAGGCCTTCGAGGAACTGCGCCGCCGGCGGATCGCCGTGCGCCGACCGGACCGGACGGTCGCCACCATGGATCACTCGACGCCGACGCTTCCTCCGGCGGCAGACGGCTCCCGTCCCTATGCCACACCGGCAGCCAAGGCGCAGGTGGAAACGCTTGAGCGCAACTGTGCCGAGGCTGACATTGAACTCCACGGCTTCAACAGCAAGACCCAGGGCATTGTCCATGTGATCGGCCCGGAACTGGGCCTGACCCAACCGGGCATGACGGTCGTGTGCGGTGACAGCCACACCAGTACCCACGGGGCTTTTGGCGCCCTTGCCTTCGGCATTGGCACCACGGAAGTCGGCCATGTGCTCGCGACCCAGTGCCTGCTCCAGCGCAAGGCCAAGTCCATGGCCATCCGGGTCGATGGCACCCTGGCACCCGGCGTGACAGCCAAGGACATGATCCTGGCCATCATCCGGCAGATCGGTGTCGGCGGCGGCACGGGCCATGTGGTGGAGTATCAAGGCTCGGCCGTCACGGCTTTGAGCATGGAGGGCCGCATGACCCTGTGTAACATGACCATTGAGGGCGGCGCCCGCGCCGGCATGGTGGCACCGGATGAAGAAACCTTCCGCTGGCTGAAGGGCCGGGAGCGCGCGCCCCAGGGTGCGGACTGGGATGCGGCCGTGACGCGCTGGGCAAGCCTTACCTCCGACGCGGACGCCTATTTTGACACGGAAGTGACTCTAAAGGCGGAAGATATTGCGCCCATGGTCACTTACGGCACGAATCCGGCCCAAGGGGTTGCCATTGACGAGCCTGTACCGGCCCCGCGCAATGCAGAGGAACAAAAGGCCCTCGATTACATGCAGGTGGAACCGGGCAAGCCTTTGATGGGCGCAGCGGTCGATGTGGTCTTTATCGGCAGCTGCACGAATTCCCGCCTTTCGGACCTGCGCGAGGCGGCACAAGTCATGCGGGGCCGGACGATTGACCCGCGCGTGCGCATGCTCGTGGTGCCCGGCTCAAAGGCCGTGAAGGCCGAAGCGGAAGCGGAAGGCCTCGACGCCGTGTTCAAGGCCGCCGGCGCTGAATGGCGCGAGCCTGGCTGCTCCATGTGCATTGCCATGAATGGTGATGTGGTGGCACCCGGACAGCTTGCCGTCTCCACCTCAAACCGCAATTTCGCCGGCCGACAGGGCAAGGGCGCCCGCACCGTGTTGGCAAGCCCCGCGACGGCCGCGGCGGCAGCCCTTGCCGGCGCTGTGGCCGATCCGCGCCGGATGACGGAGGACTCCCATGTCGCATGACCCCCAGACAGAGGCCTTTACGGCCATCACCTCCAAGCCCTTCGTTCTTGAAGCGGAGAATATCGACACGGACCAGATCATCCCGGCCCGCTTTCTCACCACCACCAGCCGGGAGGGCCTTGGCGCCCATGCCTTCCATGACTGGCGCTTTGAGGAAGATGGTTCGCAAAAGCCCGGCGCCGTTCTCAATGAGCCCTGGGTGCGCGAGCGCAAGGTCCTGGTGGCCGGACATAATTTCGGCTGCGGATCCTCCCGCGAACATGCGCCCTGGGCCCTGCTGGATTATGGGTTCAAGGCGGTGATCAGTACCGAAATCGCTGATATTTTCCGCAACAATGCGCTCAAGAACGGCCTCCTCACCATCGTGGTCGATGGGGAAACCCATGGGCGCTTGATGGCTGCGCCAGAATCCGATGTGACCGTGGATCTTGAGGCCCAGACCATCACCCTGGCGGACGGATCAGCCACACCCTTTACCGTTGATCCCTTCGCCCGCCACTGCCTTTTGCAGGGGACGGATCAGCTTGGCTTCCTCCTCGCCCAGGAAGGCGCGATCGATCAATTTGAGGCTCGCCAGTCATGAAGCTTTCCATCGTCTATCTGCCCGGTGACGGAATCGGGCCCGAAGTTGCCTCCGCCGGCCTCGCCGTTCTCGACGCGGTTGCCAACCGCTTCGGCCACACCGTTGAGGCCCGCGAGCATCTCATCGGCGGTGCGGCCATTGATGCAGGCCACCATCCCCTGCCCGAGGAGACCGCGGCGGCGGTCAAGGATTGCGGCGCCGTGCTGCTCGGCGCTGTCGGCGGACCCAAATGGGACAAGGCCGATCCGCGCCCGGAAAAAGGTCTTCTGGCCCTGCGCAAGGCGCTGGGCCTCTTTGCCAATGTCCGCCCCGTGCGGCCTCACCCGGATCTGCTGGAACATTCCCCCATCAAGGCGGATCGGTTGAAGGGCGTTGATCTGGTGGTCGTCCGGGAACTGACGGGCGGTCTTTATTTCGGGGACAAGGCCCGGGATGCAGAGAAAGCCCATGACACCTGCGTCTATACACGCGGCGAGGTGGACCGGGTGGTGCGTTTCGCGGCAGACCTTGCCCGCAAGCGCCGTGGTCGCTTGACCAGTGTCGACAAGGCCAATGTGCTGGAGACGAGCCGGCTGTGGCGGGCGGTCACGGATGAGATTATCGATGCCAGCTATTCCGATCTCACCCTTGAGACCCTGCTTGTGGATGCGGCGGCCATGCATCTCATCAACCGTCCGGCGGATTTCGATGTGATGGTTACGGAGAATATGTTCGGTGATATCCTCACGGATGAAGCCAGCATGCTCGCTGGCAGCATGGGCCTCCTGCCCTCCGCTTCCCTTGGAGCGCCAGGCGCACCGGGCCTGTACGAGCCCATCCACGGGTCTGCCCCGGACATTGCCGGAAAGGGGATCGCCAATCCCGTAGGCACGATCCTCAGTGTGGCAATGATGTTGCGCCACAGTTTCGATCTGGAGGACGAGGCCGCGGCCGTGGAACAGGCCGTCGACGCGGCCCTCTCTGCCGGTATCCGCACCGGCGATGTGGGCGGCACGGCCACAACGGCGGATGTCACTGCCGCCATCGTCGGGCGAGTAAGCGGGCGCCAGGCCGCGGTCGCGTAATTGAGATCAGCACTTGGATGGAAAAGGGAGACGTCGCAGCGTCTCCCTTTTCTTGTAGCGATGATGCACGCAGCAGCCCCATCACGGACTATCCTAAAACCGGGCTGGGGAAGATCAGAAGATGGATAATCACAGTAAAGATAATGAACGTGAGCTGAAGATAGCTCAGCTCCCCAAGCGCCTGTGTCTCGTAGAGACGCCGGGTGCCGTCAAAGAGCGTCCGGTAGACCAGGGATAGGAGGCGGCCGAGGCCTCCGGCGAGCAGGTAAAGCCACAGCCAAATCGACGTGAAATAGGACGTGAGCAGAAACGAGACCAAAACGATCGCCGCACTGACATCGGAGATGTGCGAGCCGCCGAAGAACTGCCACGCAAAGATAAATGGCAGCGATAGGGAGATGCCCAAGGCGGCCCAGAAATTGTCGAGTGCACCCATGGACGGCTCCAGGAAGAAATAGCCGAAATCAATCGTCCTGGCGGCCGCCGGATCGATCATAGCGATCGCGAAGACGACCACGCCGATGATCATGCCCGAGAGGATGAAGTCCACCACAATGATCAGGGCCTGGACCACAATACTCGACACCCATTTCGACAGGAAGATCATATTGCGGGTCTCGTAGAGGGAGACATAGTCCCCCAGCAGATTGCCCAGAAATCCCACACCGACAATGTAGAGCGCAGCCTGGGGATCCCGGTTCTCGAAGAATGCTGTGAGCGTGTCAGCCGGAGACCGGCCGGCGGCAAAGGACAAGATGGTGAAGATCGAGAACAGAAAGATCGTCGTCGCCAGGATGGAACGTTGTGGACGGATGAACAGACGCCAGCGTCGGTCCATGAAGAAGCCGTCAAAGAGCTTGATGAACGTCCGCGGCCAGGTGACCTCCGCCTTGACCCGGCTGCCCTGCAGGGCCCAGTCGCGCACCGATTCCCGATCCTCCAGCGACATGCCCTGATTGGACCGCTTGAACAGTTCCCACCATGCGGCACTCATGCCCACCAGCGAGGCCAGCCAATAAACGAATTCCGGCGCTATGACCTGCATTTGGCCCATGACACTCCCCGTGCGAATGGCGCGATCCCTTGACCAGTCGGGAGTGTAGCCCGTCAACGCCGGTCAATCGATCGGATGCCACCCAAGGTCGATGTCGCGGGTGAACCGGCACGCTGTCCGGTGCCCGAAGGTCTGCCCGGTCCATTCCCAGGCGGTGACGGTCATGGTGTGAGCGTGCCATTGGGTAATCGTGAAGCCATTGCCGTGGCCGCGCAGGCGCGACGAAGTCGTCGTGGCCGTCTGGACAACGGGAAAATTCCGCTCCACACCATGAAACCTTTGAACCATCTGGACCTGCGTCGTGTGCAGATGACCGGTCAGCACCAGATCGGCCCCCAGGTCGCTTGCCGCCCGTGCGACGCGGGCGGCGTTCGACACGAGCTTTTGCCGCGGTCGATCTGGCGGCGGCACCAGGGGATGGTGTAGCGTCAGGACGCGAAAGCCCTGCAGCGGAACATCCGCCCACTGCTCTTCGAGAAATGTGAGCTGACGGCCCGAGACGGCGCCATGGGACCAGTCCCAGTGGTTTATAAACCGGCGGGACGTGTTAAGGCCCACGAGCTGTGCATCGCCGATCCGCCGGCCCACATCGAGATCCTCGTCGATATAGGTCCGATACCGCTTGTAGCCGTTGAGAAACCGGCGCCAGAAGGCCCAGCCCGGCAAATCATGATTGCCCGGAACGACCAGGGTTGCCGGCTCCAGCGCGTCGAGAAAGTCCCGGGCCTCGGCGAATTCCCGGTGCCGTGCGCCCTGGGTGAGGTCGCCCCCGACGACCACGACATCAAGGCGGGCGGCGTTCAGGTGATCCACCAGGGCATCCACCACGACCGGCACGGTGCGGCCGAAATGGAGGTCGGAGATATGGGCAAGGCGCAGACTCATCAAGCGGGCACCCATATTTTCAGGGCCCGACGCTCGATATTGAAGGAAAGCGGCGAGCTGAATACGCGCACTTCACCGTCTACGGACGCTTTGATCTGTGCCATGTCGGCACTGATCTCGGCCCACTTGGTCTTGATCCGGCGCAGCCGGGGATTGCCGTTCCACAAGCCTGTCATGAAGCGGGCGAGCGTCCCGGCCGTCTCCAACGGCGTTTCATCCCGAGGCAGATAGACAAAGAGACGTCCGCGGTCGAGCCGGGCCCGGGAAAGGCCCAATCGCGGCGTATCGAGAATCTTATTGTTGCAGACCATCAGCGAGCGCGTGGTGAGGGTCAGGTTCTTTTTCCGCGTCTCGATGCGGTAGTCCACCGTCTCACCGCTCAAAAGTTCCCGGGTCACCGCCTGGAGGAAGGCCGGCCAGCGCCAAATGCCCTGATCACCGCGCAGGTCTTCACGCGTCTGGGAGAGCTCGGGGAAGGTCCCCAGAACCACAGAATGGAGAAAGACCATATCATTCACGCTGGCCACGTCGATTTCGCGAACCCGGCCGCGCAGCAGCCGGCCCGCCACATCTTCCGTCCAAGGCGGCAGATTGAGGTCCCGGGCCACGAGATTCATGGTGCCGAAGGGCAGAATGCCCAGACAATGGTCCGTCCGACGAAAGGCGTCGGCGGCCGCCGTGATGGTGCCGTCGCCCCCGCCGACCAGGACCGGATCCCGGTCTTTCATCATGAAACGGATGGTCTCTTCAAGGTCCTTGCCGTCCGTGTGGGCAATGGCGAGGTCGACGCCCTCTTTCCGGAAGGCCCGGGTCATGGAAAGGCTCAAGGCCTCTACATCGCCGCGCCGCAAGGTGCCCGATCCCACATTGAGCACGACCCCTGGCTTCACAGCGAACCCTCCAGATACGGAATGAATACAAGTAACGGCAGTCAGCCGCTCTCGAAGGCGCTGACTGTCTCAGCAATCCAGCCGCCGCCCAGCACGCGTGTTTCGTCCGTGCCTCCATAGAAAACGGCGGCCTGGCCGGGAGCGACGCCCTCTTCCGGATCATCGAACACAACGTGTACGGAGCCTCCCTTCTCGACAAGCCGCGCCGGCGCGGGCGGTCGGGTGGAGCGCACCTTGACCGAACATGAGGTGCCGTCGATGGCGCTTTGTCCGAGCCAGTTCACATCGCGCAAACGGACCGTCTTGGTCAGCAGAGCCTCGCGCGGACCCACAAACACTTTCCGCGTGGCAGCATCGACGCCAACCACAAAGACCGGATCGCCAAGGGCGATGCCAAGGCCGCGCCGCTGACCAACCGTGAAATGGATGATGCCGTCATGCCGGCCCAGGACCCGGCCATCCACATGGACAATGTCGCCGGGTTCGGACGCGCCGGGGCGCAGCCGTTCAATCACGGAAGTGTATTTGCCCGTGGGCACAAAACAGATGTCCTGGCTGTCGGGCTTGTCGGCCACCGACAGCCCGAGCCGGGCCGCCAGGGCCCGCGTTTCGGATTTCGGCAGGCCCCCCAGGGGAAAGCGCAGGAAATCGAGCTGGTCGCGGGTCGTGGCAAACAGGAAATAGCTCTGGTCCCGCTCCGGATCGACGGCCCGGTGCAGCTCGGCGCCCGCCGGTCCGGCCATGCGGCGCACATAGTGGCCCGTGGCCAGCGCTTCGGCGCCCAGATCCCTTGCCGTATCCAGAAGATCCCGAAACTTCACCCGTTCATTGCAACGGACACAGGGGATCGGCGTCTCGCCGGCAAGATAGGTGTCGGCGAAATCCGCCATGACCGCATCGCGGAAGCGCTGTTCGTAATCGAGCACGTAATGGGGCATGTCGAGGCGCTCGGCCACCCGGCGGGCGTCGTGGATATCCTGGCCGGCGCAGCAGGCGCCCTTTTTCCGGACCGCCTCACCATGGTCGTAGAGCTGGAGGGTGATCCCCACCACGTCGTAGCCGGCGGTTTTGAGGACCGCCGCCGTCACCGAGGAATCCACGCCTCCGGACATGGCCACAACAATGCGGGTCTCGGCCGGGGGCTTCGGGAGCCCCAGGCTGTTCAGTCCGCTGTCCGCTGAGGGCCTGTCCAACACATCAATACTGGTCATGGGACCCGATATAATGGACGGCCAGGACCCCAGCAAGCCGGCCCGTCTCAGTTCATGCTGTAGAGCGGATCGTTGCGGATTTCTTTGGTGGAAGAGAAGTTCTCGCTGATGCCTTGCACAAGGGACCGTCCCGCGACGCCGGCAACAGCGCACAAGCCGATAAGCAACAGCCAATCCGTCGCCGTATCGGCGGTTGCATTGAAGATATCATACATGATGCCACTGTCGCGGCTGGCGAAGATCGCCTCCCACAGGCTCAAAACGACCGGCACAAGCAGGGCCGCCAGAGCACCGGCGGTCATGAATTGCTGCCGGCGCCATGCCAGGGCCTCTGGCGCAAGCTCGTGTCCATCTGTGGTGTCGTGGAGGAACCGGATATATCCGCCAGCACCGCCGGATGCGCCCACGATCGCAAGGACAATGATGAAGAAAAACACGGACACGATATTGTTGGCCCGGGCGCCTGGCGGCGGGAACAGGATGGAGCTGCCATCAGGTGCCCGCGCAGACAGGGTTTGCACAGGAACGCTGGCCGTCTCCACCGCGTCCTGCGCGACCACCGGCTCAAAGCCTGCCATCAGTCCAAGAAGGCCCGCGACAACCAGCGTGAAGGCCCAGAATTTTGTTGTCATCGATCTGCGCTCCTTGAGACCGCCCTGAAACAAAGGCTGTTTTCCGCCCAGGGGTATAAAGGGAATGGGAACGAGAGGCACGGGACGCCGCACATCTCTACAGGCGTGCGGATGTACCCGACAACACCTCAAAAGACAATCGGGCCGCGGGATTATCCGCGCTGTAAGGGTTTCCGGGCCTTGGTCCAATCCCGTGGATCCAATCCCGCTCGGCCCGTCATCTGGGCCCGGCCGCCTCGTGCAGCGACCCAGACAGACGAGTCAGGCGCAGGCTGACATCCGTCTGGATAAGTCGGCACAAACAAGCACTTGCTAAGGCACAGAGCCGACAGAGAGCCGACAGAAGGGACATCTTTTGTCGGCTCTGTGTTCTAGTGTCGTGGGGCCGCCACGCCATCACTCTTCAAGGTCCCATTCATAAAGGATAAAGGTCTGGGCCGCTTCAGGCTCACCCACCCCCTCATAACAGGCCCGGGCGGCAGCATTATCCGGCTTCCGTGCCGACCCAGGCATAGGTGCAGCCGCGCCGTTTTGCCCGGTCCAGAAGGGCTGAGACCAGCCGCTTGCCAATCCCCTGATTTTGCCAGGCCGGCGCCACGCCCACCTCATTGACGAAAAGCTGGGAGTCTTTGTCCGGGTGGAAGAGTTCCGTACCCGATGCCATGCCGACGACCCGTCCATCGGCGATGGCAAGAACCATGAAGTGACGGGGGTCTTCGAGGAAAGCCTTGAGGGCATGAGGCCGAATGTCCTCATCGAACACCTCAGCCTCCAGATGATCTAGATGATGGGCGGTTTCCTCGGTGAGCTCAACAATCTCGACCGTCATGGCATTTCCCCGGGAGAGCCCATCTCTGTCTTTAAACGGATGGATGCCGGCGGGATGTTTTCGCTTTCGGATCGACCTGCAACCGCGCGAGGCAGGCAGCCCTGATCGGCCAGCACCGCGGCATCAAGGAAGGAGTGCCCCAGGGCCAGCCCGGCCGCGATGTCCGGTTTGCGACAGGCCGCGGCAAGCAAGGCGGAGCGCCAGGTGTCGAGGTCGGTTTCGGAAAGACAGGCCGCGACCGCCTGTCCGGCCCCAATGGGCAGGCTTTCATCGCATAAGACAGGGGCATCCGCATCCAGCCGACGGCTGACCGGGCGCAAAATACTCTGGTCATGGGCCGCCGGTTCGGTGAGGGCCAGTTGGCGAGGGCTCAAGGGTCGGCGGCGGGAGGACAATCGGCGGCCCAAATCCCGCATCTCCCGGCGCTCGTCCGCATCAAGACCGTTATCGCGCAAAGCCCGCAAATCGCCCAGGGCCACATGGAACCCCATCATCTCCGCCCCATGAAGATCAGCCGCCCGCAAATTGACGCCGGATGCCTCCACATTGCGGATGACGGCGTGGCGCAGATCCGCTTGGGTCAGGGCGGCACCGGTCAGCCTTGCCCCGTCAATCAGGGCGCCCCTGAACCGGGCGCCGGTAAAGTTGGCGCGCGGCGCCTTGGTACCGGCCAGAAGGGCCAGATCGAACCCGGCGCCTGAGGCCGTTACCCCGGTCAGGGTCGCATTGGTCAGATCCGCCCCGTCAAAGGCGGCACCGGTCAAGTCGGCCCCTGTGAGATCGCTGCCTGTCAGCACGGCGCCCTCGAATTTTGCCTCTCTGAGATCAGCCTGCCGAAGATCGGTATCTCGAATGATCGCAAAAGCAGCATCCTTGATCCGCACACCCCGGAGCACCACCCCATCAATAGTTGCTTCCTCAAGATCGGCCTCATCGAGCAGGACGGAGCCGGCGCCCACACTCGATAGGGTCACGCCGACCAAGCGCGCACGGACGAGACGGGTTCCGCCCAGACGGACGTTCTGAAATTGCGCGCTGTTTGCGCTTGCATCCGTGAAGTCTGCGCCCGCCAGATCCGCACCGGTGAGATTTGCCTGTTCCAATCGGGCCATTTCCAGACGTGCGCCAGCCAGAGTCGCGCCGGTGAGCGAGGTGCTCGCCAGACCGGCCTTGCGCAAATCGGCCCCCTCAAGATTGGCGAGGGAGAGGTCGGCCCCCATGGCCTGGGCGCTTGTCAGTCTTGCCCCCTGCCCCAGAGATGTGATGCAGACGGATGGTCGCTGCGCCACGAAATCGGCCCGTGCAGCCTCAACATCTTCCGCCGTGTCCAGCACCGTTTTTTGGGCTTTGGCGACGCATTGGGACCTCTCACTGACCTCCATGGGGCCAAGGCGCGCCTTGGCAAGATCCGCAAGGCGCAGATCGGCGCCATCCAGATTGGCGCCCCTCAGATCCGCATGGACGAGAATCGCGCCATGGAAATTGGCAAATCGCAGATCGCGCCCGGTGAGACTCATACCGGCTGCCGCCTCGAGAACCGTTTCCCGGGCGACGGAGTCGCGGCCCCTCAGGTCCCGCTCCTCGCCCGCGCTGAGGGGCGTAGCCAGCAGCACGGCGCCGGGCAGGTCAAGGTTCCGCCGAAGCGGCGCGTTCGGACCATCAAAGACCCAATGGGTGAGCAGATTGCCGGATCGGACCGCCCCGTCCGCGCCGGCGGGTGCAGGAAGAGCCCAGGCGACCCAATCCTCGGCCGCTTCACCGGGCAGCACAGCAACAATCCAGGAAAAGGCAAGCGCGCCCAGACCCGTCAGGATCAGGACAATCCGCCCAGCCATGGCCGACACGCCGAGGGGGCGCAAATGTCCACTGCCGATGATCAGGGGCCAGAATGCGCAGATCAGGGCCACATCGACGAGTACCGCCAGCCGTTCCGACGCGATGGCCGCAGAGCCATGATAGGGCAGGAAGGCAATCTGCGCCGCCACGATCAGGGCCAATGGCATCCACACAAGGGTCACCCAGACCATGACCACAAGGGCGCCCCGGCTGATCGGTCCATCCCGCTGCCCCGCGAGGAGCTGAACCAGGGGAAAGGGAAAAAGCTGGAGCCGCTGGACCCGCTGTTCATCTTTGTCGGGAACACCATCCAGGATCTCGTTGAAAAGACGCAACTGGCGGGAGAGGAGAAAAAGCTGGAGCAGCAGGTTGAAATGGAACAGCACCAACAGCCAGGGCACCACGGCGTAAAAGGCCATGACCGGCAGATCCACATTGAGGATCGGTAAGGTGACCGGACTGACCTTCAGAAGCTGTTCATGCGTCGTGCCCCCGATGGTGACACCCACATAGGCACCCAGCAGCAGGAAGGACAGGTAAAGCGCGCGGACCAGGGCGGCCGAGCGGTTGACAGCGGTAATCAACGCTGCCGACCGGGCCAGGAGGTCCGCCGTATCGTCATCCATGTCCATGCCTCGGCACAAGTCGCTGCACAGGGGACGGATCATCCCCTGAACCGGAGTAACTGAGCCGGGCGCCGATCACCAGTCTTCAATTCCCGGATGTCTTAAATTCCAGGATGTCTTCAATTCCGGGATGTCTTCAATCCTGTGCGCCAGACTCCTCCGGGCCCGGCAGACAGGTCCAGGCAATGAGGGCGGCAAGCAGACTCCAGCCCACCGTGACCCACAGGGACACTCCGTAGGCGCTCAAAAAAGCCGCCTCCAAACGAGCCCGCATGGGCGCGCCCGGCTCTGGCAGACTGCCAAATCGCCCGGCCTCGGCAAGGCCGTCGCCAGCCTGGGCCGCAAAGATAATCCCGGCGAGCGCCCCGAGAATTGCGACCCCGAACAGACCCGCAAGCCGGCTCGCCGCATTGTTGACCCCGGAGGCCACCCCCGAGAGCGCCTCCTCGGCCGCATTCATGACCGCCGTGGTCAAGGGCGTGATGACCACCGCCATGCCAAGGGACAGGACCACAATTGGCACCATGATGCCGAACCAGTAGTCCTCAAGGCCCAGCGCCAATATGGCACCAGCCAGGGCCACAAGCAGGGAACCGGCGGCCACGCACAGCCGCGCACCGAACCGATCCCCCAGCTCACCAGCCGGCCGGGAGACAAGGCCGATGATCACCCCAAGGGGCAACATCGTGGCCCCGACCGCAGAGGCCGACAGACCGCGCCGCTCAATCAGGTCGAACGGCAGCAGGAAGAGGATTCCGCCCAAGGCCCCATAGAGGAAAACTGTAAGGGCATTGGCCGCGGAAAAGGATTGGATGCGGAACAAACTCAAGGGCACCAACGGCACGGTGGTGCGGGCCTCCACCCGCAGGAAGATAACAAGACCGATAAGACCAAAACCCATCAGCGCCCCGGCGCCATAACCGACGGGGCCTTCGGACAGACGCGTCAGACCCACCGTCAGCAGGCCGAAAGCCAGCACCGCAAGCAATCCACCCAGCCAGTCAAGCGGCGCTCCATCCGCGTCCCCATTCCGGCTTTCCGGCACATAGCGGGCGGTGAGGACAAGCGCCGCCGCCGACAAAGGCAGATTGATCCAAAACACCGCGCGCCAGTCCAGACTATCAACCAGGAAGCCGCCCAGGGGCGGACCGAGGGATGTGGTGATTGCCGAGGCACCGGCCCAGATTCCGATTGCCCGCCCCCGCACCTCCTTCGGGAAGGACGCGGCGATAATCGCGAGGCTTTGGGGCACGAGCAGCGCGGCACCCAGCCCCTGAAGGGCCCGCGCCGCGATGAGCAAAAGGGCATTGGGGGCAATGGCACAGGCCAAAGACGCCGCGGCAAACACGGCAATGCCCACCATGAAGATCCGCCTGCGGCCCAACCGATCACCCGCCGCGCCGCCCACAAGGATCAGCGCCCCAAGCAGCAAGGCATAGGCGTTCACCACCCATTGCAGTTCGCCGAAACTGGCGCCCAGATCCTCCCGAAGGGCCGGCAGGGCGATCGTGACCACCGTCCCGTCAATGAAGGCCATGGCCGAAGCCAGGATTGTCGCCGCCAGCACATAGGGCCGAGCGGCGCCAGCACAGGGCACCACCTCCACCATATGGGGCATGTCCTTGCCTTGCGGGCACAAGGGCCGGTGAACGAAGGTGCCCCGGCGTGGCTCAACCGCGTGGCTCAACCGCATTGCTGGTCATGTCCTGTCCAATTGTTTAAGGATTACATCCCTGGTCAGCATAATCCGCCTTCAGACAAAAGCTTCCGTTGACGGTTGGTGGCAGCCGGCGCTGCCCCTTGCGGCCTCTCCACAGCAGATCACCAACCCAACAGACTGCGGACAAACATGGGCATGCTGGCCTGCGCCCGATCTGCATCGCCCCGCCACTTGATTGGCAGCAATGGATGGGGGCTTTGAAGCCGGTCCCGGCCATGCGCTACTGGTTCTTGCCATATGGGGGCAAATCACCGGAGTTTACGCATCTATTTTTTGGTCGCATCGCTTCCTTGGGGGGACAGTATCGCCAGCTGCGGGCCGGGAACAGATTTCCCCGCGTCCGATGGCTGCCAGCGACCGCAGGCGCGACTTCCTGTTGTTTCGCTTCCAAGAGGCGTCACGCTCTAAGGAGGCCGACCGGATCAAGCGGGGTGTACGGAACTGATGCTGCAGCTCTTGCACATGCCCTTCTCGCCATTCAGCCGCAAGGTGCGGTTGGTTCTGGCTGAGAAGAAGCTCGACGCGGAGCTGGTGCCCCAGACACCCTGGGACCTGGGCGATGAGCTTTACGACCTGAACCCGGCCGGAACGCTGCCCGTGCTGATTGACGGGCGGACAGTCGTCGCGGATTCAACGGCCATTGTCGAATATCTGGAGGAAACGCGGCCCGATCCGGCGCTTTTGCCCCCCGATCCTGTCATTCGGGCGGAGGCGAGGCGCCTTGCCATCTGGTTCGACCAGAAATTCCAGGCTGAGGTCACTGTCAATGTCCTTTATGAAAAGGTGCATCGGCGCCTGCGCGGTGACGGCCAGCCCGATATTGGGCCGATCCGGGCCGGGCTGATGAACCTTCGCGTCCATCTCGACTATGTGTCCTATCTGGTGGCCCGACATAACTGGCTTGCCGGGCGAGAGCTGACCATTGCGGATTTCACCGCCGCCAGCCATTTATCGTGCCTCGACTATCTTGGGGATGTCCCTTGGTCGAGCTATCCGGACGCCAAGGACTGGTATGTACGGGTCAAAAGCCGGCCCGCATTCCGCGGCCTGCTGGAGGACCGGGTGCGCGGCATGCCGCCAACCCGGCACTACACCGATCTCGACTTCTAAAGAGGCTTAGGGTTCCCATGATGGCCATGGACCCGCAAACACCCCAGGACCTCGCAACGCTGAAGGCCAATATTCTGGCGCAAGCACAAGGCATCGGCTTTGATGCGATGGGCGTCACGCGGCCTGATGCCATTCCTCATATGCCCGAGCGCCTGCACGCTTTCCTCAAGGCCGGGCACCACGGCACCATGGACTGGCTCGCCACACGTGCCGAGCAGAGAGGCGATCCACGCGCGCTGTGGCCCGACGTGCGCAGCGTGATCATGCTGGGGACGGATTATGCGCCGGGCCGGGATCCCATGGCGCTTCTTGACCACAAGGACCGGGGCATCATCTCGGTCTACGCCCAGGGCAGCGACTATCACGATGTCATCAAGAAACGCCTGAAGCGCCTCGCCCGATGGCTGGCCGAGACCACGGGCGCCGGCGTCAAAGTGTTCGTGGACACCGCTCCCGTGGCGGAAAAGCCCCTCGCGGAGGCCGCAGGGCTCGGCTGGCAGGGCAAGCACACCAATCTTGTTGCGCGGGAGGGGGGCTCCTGGCTGTTTCTCGGGGCCATCTTCACGACTCTTGATCTGCCGGCCGATGGACCGGAGACGGACCATTGCGGCCGCTGCCGCCGCTGCCTGGATATCTGCCCGACGGATGCCTTTCCCGCGCCCTATCAGCTCGATGCCCGGCGCTGCCTGTCCTATCTCACCATTGAACACAAAGGACCGATCCCCCATGCGTTCCGGGCCGCGATGGGCAACCGCATTTATGGCTGCGATGATTGCCTTGCCGTCTGTCCGTGGAACAAATTCGCGCGGCAGGCCCGGGAGGCGGCATTCCTGCCACGCGGCGAACTCACGGCGCCGCGCCTCGGGGATCTGGCGGCCCTTAATGATGCCTCCTTCCGAGAGGTCTTCGCCGGATCGCCGGTCAAACGGATCGGACGGGACCGGTTCGTTCGCAATGTGATGATTGCAATTGGCAATTCACAGGACCGGGCTCTTGCAGCGGCGGCGGAACGTGGCCTCACGGATGACAGCCCTCTGGTGCGCGGTGCCGCGGTCTGGGCCTTTGCCCGCCTTGCCAGCCCCGAGGCCTTCACGCGCAAACGCGCGACCCTCCAGCCCCATGAGACGGATACCCAGGTTCAGGAAGAGTGGCGCATGGCAAGCGGCAGTGCCGCCCCTATTGTCGAGCCGAAGGCGTCAGCCGGAATTTGAGCGGCTCAAGGGCCGGATTGGCGATGGCCGGGCGCGTACCCAGCGGCCGTGGCACCGGCTTTGGCGGAACCGGTGTCTCCTCAGCCATAGCCGCCGTGATTGGCAGCCTGACGGCCGCGTCCATGGGGGACGGCGCTGATCTGGCGGGTGCTGTCTTGAGAGGCAGCTGCGGCGCACGGCCAAAGGCCTGGGGCGGCCGGTCATCCCCGACCAGATCGTTCCCTCCTTGATTAGGCCCTCCTTGATTAGGCCCTCCTTGATCGGGCGCATCCTGATCAGGTTCTGATGGATTGGCGGCGCTCCCCTGGGGCGCGCGCAAGAGAAAGCCTTCATCTTGCAGAATATCAACGGCCCGGCGCGGCTGTCCTGACAGGCGCGTATGCGCGACGAGAGGCAGCCCATCGGCGGATCCAGGCACCGCCTTGGGCGCAAGGGACGTCTCAGTGGAAACACCTGCGCCGGC
>CAYUYV010000008.1:24691-45952 GCA_964449455.1 uncultured Alphaproteobacteria bacterium
CGGCAGGGGCGCCTGCCACGGCAGGAGCGCTTGCGCCGGCAGGAGCGCTCGCGATGGTCGGCGAAACCACATCGGACGAGGCGGCACGAACCACAACGGGGCCGGCAACGCCGGGCGCGTTCGTCTGCCCCGGAGGGGCGGGCTCTGGCGGCCCAAGAAGGGATATGGCGGTCACTGGCCGGGGCTGCTGGGGCTGCTGGGGCTGGGGCTGTGGCTGTGGCTCTGCCTTAGGACCCGGTGTTGCCTGGAGCTTCGGCCCTGCTTGGGGCTCGGACACAGTCTCGCCGGTGGCACCGTCCGCAGGCAGCCCGGCGACATTGAGATCAAGATCCTCAAGAAGCGCCTGAGCCGTTTCGGCCAGGACCGTGCCTTCGCCGCCCAGCGCCGCCGCCACCCAATCCCGCCGCGCGGCATCGCCATTGCCGGCCGCAGCCGACTGCTGGCCGCGCTCAATAAGGGCTGCCGGATCCGCCGGTGCGAGGGCCAGCGCCGCGTCGATATCCTGCCCGGCACCGGACATATTGCCTAAAAGACGACGGGCCCGAGCCCTGAGCACGAGGGCGGAAAGATCACGGGGGTGCTTTTCGAGGACGGCAGTAAGATCCGCATCGACCGCTGGCCACTCGTTGAGGAGGGCGCGGGCGCGCGCGCGGTCATAGCGCAAAGTCGTAACATCAGCCTCCGGATCATCATCCCCGAGAAGAATGCCGGAAGTGAAGGCCGCAAGGGCCCGGCCCGGATTGTCCGCGAGCAACCAGGCATTGCCTGCCTGACCAAGGATCTGGACACGCAAAGGCACCTCACCAGCCTGAGAATCCTGGGTCAGAGCTTCAAGCCGCCGGGCCGCCTCGGCCTCATGGCCAAGCTCCATCAGGGCAAGGGCCGCGCAATGGCGCGCCGGCGGACCGCCCCCCTGCTCGCCCCAGGTCTGGGCCAGATCATAGGCGTCATCGGGATCATTTTGGATCATGCCGAGACACCGGCGATACTGGCCGGCCCCGGTCAGGGTCCCGAAATCGCTTTCAGGGGCAGTACCGGCACGCAACTGGTTTTCCAGACTGTCGGGTCCGGTTTTTGGTACGAGTTCGATGCTGGGCTTGGGCACAGCAATGCCCGTCGATGTGCGCGGGTCCGTTTCCGGCGCTGCGAGACCCGAACCGGCCGGGAGCCAGGGGACGAGAGCCACGGCCAGCGCTGTCCGCGCTGCGGTCAGGCGAACCATGGCCAGTGGCTCCCGCCGTGACATGCTTGTTTTGCCGCGCTGGGGCACAAATCTGCCAGTCATCGCTCATCCCTAACCCTGCAAAGCATCAACCTGCCAGGAGAAAGCCGGATCATGCCTCACCTTTTGTGTTTCGGTGCCGGATTTTCCGCCCGCGCCCTCGTTCCCGCCCTGATCGGCCACGGCTGGACCGTGACCGGGACCACGAGATCGACCGAAAAACTGGCCGATCTTGAGGCACAAGGCATGCGAGGCCGGCTGTGGGGCAATCCGGGCGATGCTGGGCCCCAAAGCCTGAGCGAGGCGGACCTCAATGCTGCAACCCATATTCTCGTTTCCGTGCCGCCCGGTTCGGATGGCGACCCAGTGCTGAACGCCTTTGGCCCCACTTTCGCCCAGCGGGCCGCGCGCATTGCCTGGCTGGGCTATCTCTCCACCACCGGCGTTTATGGCGATCATGGGGGCGGCTGGGTTGATGAAACCACACCGATCACTCCGGCCAGCGAGCGGGGCCTGCGGCGCGCCGAGGCGGAAGCGGGCTGGCTTGCGCTGCAAAGCTGCCATGGCCTGCCGGTCCATGTCTTTCGGCTCGCCGGCATTTACGGGCCCGGCCGGAATACGCTGGAGACGGTGCGCGCGGGCCAGGCGCGGCGGATCGACAAGCCGGGCCAGGTTTTCTCGCGCATTCACGTTGCTGATATCGCTGGCGTGCTGACCGCATCCATGGACCGGCCGAGCCCAGGCGCCGCCTATAATGTTTGCGACGATCTACCGGCGCCGCCCCAGGATGTGGTCACCTATGCCTGCGAGCTGCTGAATGTGCCGCCGCCGCCGCTGCAGCCATTTGAGGATGTGGCCCCGACCATGAGCCCCATGGCCCGCAGCTTTTATGGCGAGAGCAAGCGCTGCCGGAATGACCGCATCAAGCAGGAGCTGGGTGTGCGCCTCGCCTATCCAACCTATCGCGAAGGCCTGGACGCGCTGCTGGACACCCTTGAGACGCCGATGTGAACGCTGGGGGAGCACACCACACGGACAAGCTGGACACAGACCATCAAAACACGGACCAGCCCATCCTATGGGCAAGATGTTCAAGGGCGAGTGTCCCGGCAAGAGAGTTTCCGGCGCTGTTGAGACCCGGCGACCAGACCGCAACCGACGCCACACCGGGTACGATGACGAGAATTCCCCCGCCAACCCCGCTTTTGCCTGGCAGGCCGACCCGATAGGCGAAATCGCCGGACGCGTCATAGTGCCCGCAGGTCAGCATGACAGCGTTGATGCGCCGGGCAAGATCCACCGAGACGATCCGCCGGCCGGTCCAGGGATCGCTGCCGCCATGGGCCAGGAACAGGCCGGCGCGGGCAAGGCTGACACAGGAGGCCGAAAGGGCGCATTGGGCGAAATAGACCCGCAGGATTTCGTTGACCTCATGGGTCAGACACCCAAACCCCTTCATAAAATGGGCAAGGCTCGCATTGCGATGGCCGGTGTCCCATTCGGACTGGGCGACCTCCCGATCGATGTCGAGCTGGTCATCTTCGGCAAGATCAGCGAGAAAGCCTCGGATCTCCTCAGCGCTGTCGGACGCGCCCTGACCGGCCATGAGAATGTCGCATACGGTGATGGCGCCCGCATTGATCAGCGGATTGCGTGGCATCCCGGATTCATGTTCGAGCTGGACAATGGAATTGAACGGGTCGCCGGAGGGTTCCCGCCCCACCCGGTCCCACAAAGCCTCGCCCTGACGCGCAAGAGCCATGGCCAGGGTGAACACCTTGGTCACGCTCTGAAGGGAGAACGGTTCCCGGGCATCGCCCATATGGACGGTGCGGCCGTCGACACAGGCGATGGCCATGCCGAATTTATGTGGGTCAATACGCGCAAGTGCGGGGATGTAGTCCGCCACCCGCCCCTTGCCCACAAAGGGTTCGACTTGGGTCCGAATGGTGCCTAAAATTTCAGCGAAATCATCCATCGGTCCGGACCTGTCCCTTTTCCATCCGTGCCCCTCCAAAACAAGGACCTCGGCATGACCTATTGTCTTGGTGTGCTCCTCGAAAGCGGCCTGCTCATGGCGTCCGACTCGCGCACCAGCGCCGGGATCGATCAGATCGCTTCCGTGACTAAAATGGAAATCTTCGAAAACGGCGGCAGCCATTTCGTTTCCATTCTGTCCGCCGGCAATCTGGCGACCACCCAAGCCGTGATCAGCACCCTGCGCCAATCCCTGGGCAGCGGCATCATCGGAACCGATCTGTTTGCGGCCGTCACCATGTTTGACGCCACTCAGGTCGTTGCCAACACCTTGCGTGCCGTCATGGCCCGGGACGCGGACTATGTTCGGGCCTATGGCGACCCGACAGGATCTTTCATTGTGGGGGGACAGGTGTCAGGGGAACCTTGCCGCCTTTTCGAAATTTATCCGGCGACGAATTACATCGAAGCCGGACCGCGCCAACCCTTCTTGCAGATTGGCGAGAGCAAATACGGCAAACCGATCCTCGACCGGGCCATTACGCCCCAGACGGATATGATGGAGGCCGTGAAACTGTCGCTCATTTCCTTCGATGCCACAATCCGAAGCAATCTGTCCGTTGGACCGCCCATCGACGTTCTAGTGTACCACAACGATCAGTTTACGACCACAGGGCGACACACCTTCGGCCAGGATGATGATTATTTCGCTGCGCTGCGTACGGACTATGCGGCCCAGATCATCGCGCTGGTGGAGGGCTTGCCAACCCCACCCATGAACACATGAGGACCTTCCCCATGCGGCCCATCCTGTTCCGTTTTGCCCTTCTTTGTGGCTTGGCACAGGCCGACGCGCAGGCGTGGTCGAGCGAAACGGTGTCCCGCGTCGCGCAGATTGATGCGATTGGACCAGTCCAAGCCTTTTGGGACGAGGTCTGGAATGGGGGTGACGTCGACGCCATTGACCGATTGATGACTGAGGACTTCGTGATCCACAGTGCAGGGGAAAGCATCGGGCCACGGGATGCGTTCAAATCCTGGGTCGCCTCATTCTTCGAGAATATCAGTGGGCTGAAGCTTGAGGTTCAAGACATCTTTAGCGACGATCACAAGGTGGTAACCCGCTGGCGCTGTACGGGAACACTGACCGGCACCATGTTCGGCATCGAAGGGACGGGCCAGCCGATTCACTTTACCGGCATCAATATCATGACGGTAAAGGACGGGCGGATCACACAAGCCTGGGTCGAACGGGACGCCCTCGGTATGTTCCGCCGCCTGAGCACCCCGGCGGATCAAGAATAGACCGGCCCGCCCGGGGCCCATCGGGCTACGCCTCGCGCTCAAGATCCTCCGCCAACGTTGTAATCGTGGCGATAAGCCGGGCGATGTCCGGCTCTGTTGAAAGGCGGTGATCGCCGGCCTTAATGAAATGGACCGTGACATCCGTGGCGGCGAGGCGCTCGACCAGGGTCACGGAGCGCTGCCAGGGAACGTCCGCGTCCTCCATGCCATGAAGAATGCGCACAGGGCAGCGGATGGGGATCTCTTCACGCATGACGAGATGGTCCCGCCCCTCTTCGATCAGGCGCATGGTGATGGGATAGGGCTCGTCGCCATAGGCCGAGGGGCGCAGCCAACGGCCCGCCTCCCGGAGTTCTGTCTTCACAGCATCTGGAAAGCCGGCCCACATCAGGTCCTCAGTGAAATCAGGCGCCGGCGCGATCAGCACCAGACCCGCCACCCGGTCCGGCCGCGCCAGGGCTGCGAGCAGCGCCATCCAGCCGCCCATGGACGAGCCGACCAGGATTTGTGGGCCCTCCGTGAGGGAATCAAGCGCCGAAAGCGTATCCTCGCGCCAGCGACCGATCGTGCCATCAGCAAAGTCACCGGTGGAGGCCCCATGGCCGAAATAATCAAAGCGCAGGCACGCCCGCCCCGTCTCGCCAGCCCAGCGGGCCACCTCCTGGGCCTTGGACCCAGTCATGTCGGAATGGAACCCGCTGAGCCAGACCACACCAACCCCCTGGCCATCGGATCGCCAATAGGCGATGGTTTCACCGTCCGAACGCTGGAACTGTGCCGGCTGGTCGCCGAATGATGCGGTCGGCGCAGGGTCCGAATGTCCCGCAACGGCATCTTCCGATCGCCGCGTCTCAGATGGTTCTTTTGGTTGCATGGCTGAGCCTTCCGATGTTCTTGATCCGGGTCGCATGCGCCCCCGCAAAGGGAAGCGCCGTAAGACAGGACGGCTGCGACCGCGTCTTGCCAAACCGGTGATCCTGCAAGTGATCCCGGAGCTTGGTGCCGGTGGGGCCGAGCCCATTGCCATTGATCTTGCTGAGGCGGTCGTGAAATCTGGCGGCAGCGCCCTGTTGGCCAGCCATGGGGGCTTTCGCGTCAGCGAGTTCGAGGCCCGGGGCGGACGGCATCTGGACCTGCCGGTCCACACTAAGAATCCCTACGGCATTCTCACCAATATTGTACGGCTGGTGCATCTCATCGACATGTATGACGTGGATCTGGTTCACGTCCACTCCCGGGCACCCGCCTGGAGCACCCTTGCGGCCTGCCGGCTCATGGGTCGCCCACTCGTTGCCACCTATCACGGCACCTACAACACCAGAGGTTTCGGCAAGCGCCTCTACAACTCCAGCATTGTTCGGGGGGACGCGGTGATTGCCTGCTCCCGGTTCATCGCCTCCCATGTGTCAGGCGAATATGGCCTGGGCCGCCATGACATCGACATCATCCCCTGCGGCATCGATATGGCCACCTATGATCCTCAACAGGTCGATCCGGATCGTGTGGCCCGTCTGCGCCAGCGCTGGGGTGCGACGGGCAAGGCCGGGCCGCCCAACCGGGCGCAAGACGAGCCGGCGGGCAAGACACGGATCATTTTGCTGCCCGCCCGTCTGACCTCCTGGAAAGGCCATCGGGTTTTCATTGAGGCCATGGCACGGGTCAAGGCCGCGGGCCGCCATGTGGACAATTGGACCGCGGTCCTTGTCGGCGATGCCCAGGGCCGCCAGAGCTATGTCGAGGCCCTGGAACACCGCATCCGCCGGCTTAATCTGCGCCACCGGGTGATTTTTCACGGCCATGAGGATGACATGCCGGCCGCCTATCTGGCTGCCGATGTGATTGTCTCGCCGGCCATCGAGCCGGAAGCCTTCGGACGCGTTCCCGTGGAAGCCCAGGCCATGACCCGGCCCATCGTGACCACCAATCACGGAGGGCCGGTTGAGACCGTGCGCGCCGATCACCCCAAAACCGCCACCGGCTGGCGCGTTCCGCCGCGCAATCCCAAGGCCCTGAGCCAGGCCATCGAGGCGGCTCTGGACCTTGATCTTGAGGCCTGGCAAGCAATGGGTGTACGAGGCCGCGAGAACGTGCAGATTGCTTACGCGTTAGATACGATGACACGTGATACCTTGGCCCTCTATCGGCGCCTCATTGAGGCCTGCGCCCCGAATTCGGCCAAGCCGGCGCGGCCGGCCGCGGTATCCTCAGACCGATCCTTGACCAGTGACATGCCTATGAAAGAGAGCATCGCTCCATGAATGCCCCTTCGCCCGCACGGCACTACACGGTGTTGGCCATGAAATGGGGTCCCAAATACGGACCCGAATACGTCAACATGCTTTATGGCATGGTGGCGCGGAATCTGACCCTGCCCTTCCAATTCGTCTGTTTCACCGATGACGCCACCGATATCCGGGATGAAGTCATCTGCCGGCCCCTGCCGGAGATCGAGGTGCCGGACGCCCATTCCCATGTGCCGTGGCGCAAGGTCAGCCTTTATCGCCCGGACCTCCTCGAATGGTCCGGAAAGGCCCTGTTCATCGATCTTGATGTGGTGATCACGGGATCTTTAAATGATCTCTTTACCTATACAGACAAGCTTGGCATAGCAGAAAACTGGACTCAGCCGGGCAAGAATATCGGCAATACGTCGGTCTTCACCTTCAATCTCGGCTCCATGGGCTATATTTACGAGCGCTACTGCAAAACGTCGAGCACCCTGTTCGACCGGTTCAACAATTCTCAGAAATTTGTCTCGGAGACAGCCCATGCCCGCGGCGATCTCCATTACTTTCCCAAGACCTGGGTGCGCAGCTTCAAGGTGGACTGCATGCCCGGCGGGATCATGAATTGGTTCGCGACGCCGCGCCTGCCTGCGGATGCGAGGATCGTGGCGTTCCACGGTGACCCCAAGCCGCCTGACGCCGCCCGCGGCCACTATCCGGGCAAATGGTACAAACATGTCCGGCCCACGCCTTGGATTACGGACCACTGGCGCTGAGCGAAGGACGGTGAGCAACGGCGGCTTCGGCCGCCGTTCCCCTTTTTCGGGGCGTCATTGAAGCGCGGCGCCTTTTGCCTATAGTCAAGGCCCGGCCGTTTGCGCGGATGTCTGTGCAGGCCGGATTCCCATGACACCCCAATTTCCGACAGTGGAAAGGTCGAACAGATGTCGAGTGATGCTCAAGCCGCCCCCGTCGCCATTACGCTGCCTGATGGCAGCGTGCGCACCTATGACGGGCCGGTGACTGGCACCGACATTGCGGCCGATATCTCAAAGAGCCTCGCCAAGGCAGCCCTTGCCGTTCGGATTGATGGTGAGCTGAGTGATGTCTTTGTGCCGATCGAGCGGGACGCCCGGGTCGAGATCATCACGGCCAAGAACGAAGAGGATGCTCTGGAGCTTATCCGTCACGATGCGGCCCATCTTCTTGCGCAGGCGGTTCAGGAGCTGTTTCCGGGCACCCAGGTCACGATCGGGCCGGTGATCCAGGACGGATTCTATTACGACTTCGCCCGCAATGAACCGTTCCATGCGGAGGACCTGGAAAAGATCGAAAAGCGCATGGCCGAAATTGTGGATGAGGGGCGCGAGACGCGCCGGGAAGTCTGGCCACGGGACAAGGCAATCGCCCATTTCGAATCCTTGGGCGAACACTACAAGGCGGAAATCATCCGGGACCTGCCAGAGGGTGAAGAGATCAAGATCTACTTCCATGGCGCTTGGCATGACCTGTGCCGGGGCCCCCATCTGCCGAGCACCAAGCAAATCGGCAAAGCCTTCAAACTGACCAAGCTCGCTGGCGCCTATTGGCGCGGCGATGCCAATAATGCCCAGCTCCAGCGCATTTACGGCACGGCATGGCGCAGCGAAGAAGACCTGCAGGCCCATCTGACCCGCCTTGAAGAGGCTGAACGGCGCGACCACCGTAAGCTGGCCAAGGAAATGTCCCTGTTCCACATGCAGGAAGAAGGGCCGGGCTCGATCTTCTGGCATCCCAAGGGCTGGCGCTTGTTTCAGGGCCTGATCAGCTATATGCGCCGGCGCCAGACGGAGGCGGGCTATCAGGAAATCAATACGCCCGACGTGCTCGACCGGTCCTTGTGGGAAAAATCCGGACACTGGGAAAAGTTCGGCGAGAACATGTACACGACGCAGACCCCTGATGAACGGGTCTTTGCCCTGAAGCCCATGAACTGCCCGGGCCATGTCCAGGTCTTCCGCCAGGGTCTGCGCAGCTATCGTGAGCTGCCGCTGAAATTCGCGGAGTTTGGCAAGGTTCACCGCTATGAGCCCTCGGGCGCGCTACATGGTTCCATGCGTGTGCGTCACTTCACCCAGGACGATGCGCATATCTTCTGCACTGAAGATCAGATTACAGAGGAATGCGTGACGGTCACGCAGCTCATTCTCGACATCTACCGGGATTTCGGCTTCGAGGATGTGCGGGTGAAGTTTTCCGACCGGCCGGAAAAGCGGGTCGGCTCCGACGAGATCTGGGACAAGTCTGAAGCGGCCCTGAAGGCCGCCGCCGACGCGGCCGGTCTTGAGATGACCTATAACCCGGGCGAGGGCGCCTTTTATGGCCCGAAACTTGAGTTCGTGCTGCGCGATGCCATCGGCCGGGACTGGCAGTGCGGCACGCTTCAGGTGGATCTCAATCTTCCCGAGCGGCTTGGGGCGACCTATGTCGGTGAGGACAGCCAGAAGCACCATCCGGTCATGCTCCACCGGGCCCTATTCGGGTCGCTGGAACGCTTTATTGGCATTCTGATCGAACACCATGCCGGTAAGTTCCCGCTCTGGCTCTCGCCCATCCAGGTGATGGTGGCAACGATCACCTCCGATGCCGATGACTATGGCCTTGAGGTCCTCGCCCGCCTGCGCAAGGCCGGCATTGAGGCAGACGCGGATCTTCGTAACGAGAAGATTAACCTGAAGATCCGTGAACACTCCTTGCAAAAGATCCCGGTGCTTTTCATTGCCGGTCGCAAGGAAGCGGAAGAAGGCACCGTGTCCATTCGGCGGCTCGGCTCGGATGCGCAGACCAGCTTGTCCCTGGAAGAGGCCGTTGCCGGCGTGTTGGACGAAGCGACCCCACCAGACCGACGCTCTGGGGAAGCGACGACCCTGGCCGGCACGGCGGCGGCGTGAACTCGACGTCACGAGGGCGCTTTTTTGAGCGAAAAGTGCCGTCAATCGCCATTTAAGTCTTGCGCTTTAGACTAAATATCGCACTTTGGTATCGGGTTCTTTGGGAAGGGTATAGTCGCCGGCCGGCGGAACCCGATATCTCCCCCTCAATGGGGTGCCGATGGTCGGATCCGCCTTGGCCGCGGACAGGACCTTCGGCCTTAATGCCGGCCCGCGCCAAGGAATGGAGACTGTTACATAGCTCGCCGTCCGATGAACGCTCAGCAGGAACCGCGCGACAGCGGTCCTCGCGTCAATGAACAAATCCGCGTCCGTGAAGTCCTCCTGATCGATGACAGCGGTGAAAAACGGGGCGTTACGCCCATTGAGGAAGCCCTGGCCATGGCCGCTGATGCGGGCCTTGACCTTGTGGAAGTCGCCACGAATTCCACTCCGCCGGTGTGCAAGATCCTCGACTACGGAAAATTCAAATATCAGGCGCAGAAGCGGGCCAATGAGGCGCGCAAAAAGCAAAAGACCGTTGAGGTCAAAGAAGTGAAGATGCGCCCGAATATCGACAAACACGACTACGACGTGAAGTTGAGGGCCATGCACCGCTTCTTTGAAGAAGGTGACAAAGTCAAAGTGACCCTGCGCTTCCGTGGCCGTGAAATGGCCCACCAGAATCTCGGCATGGAACTGATGCGCAAAGTCCAAAACGAAGTTGAGGACATCGCAAAGGTGGAGCTTCATCCGAAGCTTGAAGGCCGTCAGATGATCATGGTGATGGCGCCGCGCTAAACGCGCGATCGAATATCGCTGGCCCCCAGAAGTGCCCGGTCGACACGCGGCCGGACCAACGCTGGCTGGGGGCAAGCCTGAGGGCTGCATAAAGACCCCGTCAATCTATCCTCCGTATCAAGATCCTCCTTGTTGATGATCTGGAGGATGTGCCATGGCGCCGGCATTGGCTGCCCCGGTCGAGCGAGACGACCAGCTCAAAATCGTGGTTGATGGTTGCGACATATCCTTGGATGTGGAGGGCTCTCCCCCCTTTCAGGCGGGCTCGGAACACTGCCTGTCCGGTCCGGATACGGACATCACCTATGGCCAGCCCTGGTACGAGGCCGGTTTTGGTGTCTTTCCGTTTCTGAGCCATGAGCGGTTCGAAGCGCTTCAGGCCGGCATTGCAGAGGCGGTAGCCGGCATCATAAAATCAACAGACGGACTTTCCGGCGACCATTGCTCAGAAGCGTTCAATCTTGAGCACTATCACCGGCTGGTCACCACAGATGAGGCGCATTTCAAAGTCGTGGGACGCACCCGCGACCTGTTCCCGAAGGATTTCGGGTTCACGATCAACGACCTTATCGACCGGATCGAGGACATTGTGGGCTTTGGCCTGACCGATGTCGATCCCGCCACAGGCGAGCAGCTCCACATCATTGTACGGATCAACCGCCCGGGCTCGAACGACTTCAACCCGCCCCACAAGGACATCTACGAGGTCTGGGATCAGGCAGGCAGGCTTCCCCGGTTCCTCAATATCTGGATCCCCGTATGCGGCGTCACCCCGGCTTCGGCCCTGCCGCTCGCCCCGGGGAGTCACCTCATCCGTGAAGACCGCATCTTGAGGACTCGGGACGGCGGCCTGGTGAACGGCAATCGATATCGGGTCCGCGCCATCGCATCATGGGATGGGCAGAACACCATGGTTCGGGCTCCTGTCAGCCAAGGTGAGGTTCTGGTCTTTTCCTCGCACTTGATCCACGGTCTCGCCATCAATCAGGAACCGGACAGGACACGGGTCGCCTTGGAGTTTCGGCTGTTCCGGAAACAACCCCGATGACGGCTGAGGCCCGGACCTGGCCAGGGCTGGGGCGGAGCATTCCTCGCTTGGGCTTTGGCTGCTGGCAGATTGCTGGCGCCTATTCCGTTAACGGACGGCCCCAGGGCTGGGGCGCCATGGAGGAGCCAGATGCAGTCAACCTGATCCACCGGGCTCTAGAGGAGGGCGTTGTCTTTTTCGACACGGCAGCGGCCTATGGCCATGGGCGCAGCGAGGCCGTACTTGGCAAGGCTCTGGCCTCTTCACGTCTCGGCGCGCAAGCGGTCGTGTGCACGAAAATCCTACTTGAGGCGGATGAAATCGAGAGCGGCCAGCTCAATTCAAGCCTGGCTGATCGGGTGGAGGCCGGCCTTGCCCGCTTGGGGCGGGAGCGGATCGACGTGCTGTTGATCCACAATCCACCAGATGATCTGTGCTGGGACGATATCGACTCACGGCCTCTTGAAGACCTTCAACGGGCGGGCAAAATTGGCCTCTATGGGGTCAGCGCACGGTCCCTGAAGGGAGCAATCGCGGTGGCTCGGGCCGGTTTCGGGACCTGCCTGGAATGGGTGTTCCATCTGCTGGAGCGCCGACCCGCAGCCGATCTCTTTCCGCTTCTAACGGACCGCTCCATGGCCTTCATTGCCCGCAGCCCGCTCTCGCGGGGCCTTTTGTCCCCACGGGGTCTTCAGTCCACACAGATCCATTTTAAAAGCGATGATTTCCGGTCCACTCTGCCGGCGGACTGGCTCAACTGGACGAGAACGTCCCTAAAGCCTCTTGCCCGCCTTGCCGATACGCCGGGGGGCATGGAGGCGTCGGCCTTGCGTTTTTGCCTCTCCTCACCCCCGGTCAGCATGGTCATCCCGGGGATCAAGAAGCCCCAACACCTGGAAAGCCTGAGGATCGCAGCGGCCCAAGGCCCACTTGACGGGTCGACCTTAGACTGGATCGATCGGAGCGCGCCGGCCTTCTACCCGCCCTGGGCCTAATGCGCGGTCGCGCCGGAATAAAGCATGGAGGGTGCTTTCGGTCTTGTTGGTCGCGCATCCGAACCCAACAATCGCCGACACTTTTTTAAGGATGCGCTCCAAACAACCGTTCCCTGATCAAACAGCTGGGCGTAGATCACACCGGGCGGCGCGCCAGGCCGCATTGTCCGCAAGGTATGACCAGCCAAAGGCGTCCGGGGTGTCCCCTTGGGCACGCAAATGGGCAAGCCGGTCGGCAGCTTCGATCAGGTCCGGTCTGTGTCCTTGCGGGATCCACCACATCACGAAATGGGCGTCTTTCTGGACCTCAAACCACGCCGCCCGCTTTTTGTAAAAGCGCACATGGACGGTGTTGAAAACAAAGTCCTGAAGCTCCGCCGCACTTTCCCAAACGCTTACATTGGCAATGACCTGGGGATCGGTCTCGAACCCGGGAAAACCCAGGCCCGTCGCATTGCCGGCCTCATCCTGAAGGCGCCAGACAAAGCCTGGTGAGCGTTCCGCCAGCCCATTTATCAGCTCCAGATTGTCCATGAATTCAGCCACCGCAGGATGGTCCGCGGGGTGGCTGAGCCGTCCCATATTGAGTTGCGCCAGATGCCTGTCCGCCATGGGTCACCTTTTCTACCGGTCACGGGAGTTCCAGTATGGAGCAGACCGAATTGATGGGAAAAGAGATACATTTGTGTATACAGGGGAGAGGAATGGTGATAGAGTTTGAATGGGATGAGGAGAAAAATGCCTCCAATCTCAAAAAGCACGGCATCAGCTTTGAGGAAGCGGCGGAAATCTTCGATGGACCGACCCTCACCCAAAGGACAATCCGTGCCGATGAAATCCGCGACATCAGCTTCGGGCTTCTTGGCCTGTCGGTGATGGTGGCGGTGGTCCATACGGATCGGAATGGGCGCGTGCGCATCATCAGTGCGCGCAAGGCCTCGAAGCAGGAAAGGAGATTGTTCAATGCCCATCTCGAAAGAGCGCTTGGCTGAAATCGAAGCGATCCCCGATGAGGCCATCGACACCTCCGATATTCCGGAAATGGATGAGTCCTTTTTCAGGACAGCGCGCCTCGTGATGCCGTCTTGTCACCCGAAAAAAGCAATCTCCCTGCGGGTAGACGAGGATGTGCTCGAATGGTTCCGGTCCCAGGGAAAGGGCCATCTTACACGCATGAGTGCCGTTCTGCGCGCCTATATGCTGGAAAGCCAATCTCAGATCCATGGCTTCAGCGAAGCTCCGCCTGCAGAATTTAAAGGCTCTGAGAAAAAATCCTGACCCATGCCTCCCCGCGACCGGGACACAGGAAACAGGTTGGGGCCAGTTCCGTGGATCTGGCCCCTGCTCACCATGCTTATGTTCGCGGGCTGCTCCGCACCTGACACGCCGGTCTCAAGTCCTATGGCCAGGAAGATCTGGCGGAGGAAATCGCGCGGCGCTGGACCACCACCGTGACTCGTGGCTTTTGCGAGAGCGGAAAACTCGTTGAGAAATATGATGTGGCAACAGCCCGCGAGGGCGGCGGCAGCGAATACCCGGCCCAGGACGGCTTCGGCTGGACCAACGGGGTGACCATGGCACTGATTGATCCGCGCCTGTCCGGCCCTCGCCCCCTTGGCAGAGATCACAGCTCGCCCGGAAGCGCCTGAAACCTGCGCTGGCCTTGCCCGCGCAGCCCTTTGAGCGGCCCCGCCCGTGCCCCACGGCATCTGACGCTTGCGTCCGCCGCGGGAGACAGTATAAAGGCGGACTTCATAGACAAGACAGGGTCGTCCGGCGGGGCATGCCGCGGCGACCGTCAAAAAGCACGCCGGGCCCGAGCGCAAAAGCGTTCCAATTTCAGTCCTTCGGGACGCATCCCGGCCGGATGTTCATAGGAGTGCAAAATGCCCAAGCTGAAGACCAAGAGCGGCGCCAAGAAGCGCTTCTCCCTCACCGGTACTGGCAAGGTCAAACGGGCCCAGACCGGCAAGCGTCACGGCATGATCAAACGGACCCCGAAGCAAATCCGAGATTTGCGCGGCACCACGACCCTGTCCGACGCGGACGCAAAGATCGTGAAGCAATGGATGCCCTACGGCTGATCCTTCAGCCGTCGATCCAGTCACATCACCATCACCCGTCCGTGGAGTAAGTTATGTCACGCGTCAAAAGGGGCGTTACCGCCCATCGCCGCCACCGGAAGATCATCAACGAGGCCAAGGGCTATTATGGCCGGCGCAAGAATATCTTCCGCACCGCCAATCAGGCGGTGGAGAAGGCTGGCCAATATGCATATCGCGACCGTAAGGTCCGGAAGCGGAATTTCCGCAGCCTGTGGATCCAGCGAATCAATGCCGCCGCCCGCATGCATGAAATGAGCTATAGCCGATTTATGTGCGGCCTCGGGCTGGCCGGTATCGAGGTTGACCGCAAGGTGCTCGCCGATATCGCCATGCACGAGCCCGAGGCCTTCAAGGCCCTGGTCGATCAGGCACGTGCTGCCCTGAACTGACCCCTCTCACGGCGTCTCTCTCCCAGCCAGACCCGTCCAGGGCCCTCGCCGCCGTCGGCGGCAACCGATCACGGTTGCCGCGCATGGCCCGGCCCATGGCTTGTGTCGTGCGCGGCTTGCGTTAGGAATACCGCAACACGGGATGTGAGGAGCGCCATGAGCGAGACTGAAACCCTCGAACACAAGATTCTGGCTGCCATTGCCGGCGCTGAAACCGAAGCTGCCCTTGAGGAGGTGCGCGTTGGCGCGCTGGGCAAGAAAGGCTCGATCAGCGAGCTTTTGAAAACGCTTGGCAAGATGGACGAGGCCGAGCGCAAGGAGAAGGGCCCGCAATTCAACGGCCTTAAGGTCCGCGTGACCGAAGCCATCGATGCCCGGGCCAAAGTCCTGCACGATGCGGCCCTTGACGCGCGCCTTGAGACGGAGCGGGTCGATGTGACCTTGCCCGCACCCATGGTCGCCCCCGGATCCATCCACCCCATCACCCAGGTCTCCGAAGAGATCATGGCGATCTTTGCCGATATGGGGTTCGCTGTGGCGGAAGGGCCGGATATCGAGGACGACTTCCATAATTTCACGGCACTGAATTTCCCGGAAGGGCATCCAGCCCGCCAAATGCACGACACCTTCTATCTGAAGGCAAAGCAGGGTGCGCAAGCCGGCGATAAGCCCAATCTACTGCGCACCCATACAAGCCCGGTGCAGGTCCGCACCATGCTGTCGGGGCCGCCGCCCCATCGCATCATCGCGCCGGGACGCACCTATCGCTGCGACTCCGACCAGACCCACACACCCATGTTCCACCAGGTGGAGGGCCTTCTGATCGATCAGGAAACCCATATGGGACACCTGAAATGGGTGCTGGAGGAGTTCTGCAAGGCCTTCTTCGAGGTCGAGAGCGTGACCATGCGGGCCCGCCCCAGCTTCTTCCCTTTCACGGAGCCGTCCGCGGAAGTCGATATCCGCTGCGACCGTTCCGGCGGTGAGCTGAAAATCGGTGAGGGAAATGACTGGCTGGAGATCCTGGGCTGCGGCATGGTCCACCCCAATGTCTTGAAAGCGGCAGGCTTTGATCCGGCCCTCTATCAGGGCTGGGCCTTCGGCATGGGGATCGACCGGTTGGCGATGCTGAAATACGGCATTCCGGACCTGCGGGACTTTTTCGCAGCGGATCTGCGCTGGCTGCGCCATTACGGATTCACCGCCCTCGACATGCCGTCCCTCGCCACAGGCTTGAGCCGCTAAGCGGTTCGCTGGCTGAGCATTCTGATCAGGACAAGACCCATGAAATTCACCTTGAATTGGCTCAAGGATCACCTGGATACCCAGGCCTCCCTTGAGGAGATCGCAGAAACCCTGACCCGCATTGGCCTTGAGATTGAGGATGTGGACAATGCCGCCGAGCGCCTGGCGCCCTTCAAGGTCGCAGAGGTGATTGAGGCCAAGAAACATCCTGATGCAGACAAGCTGAGGGTCTGCCGGGTCCGCACGGCCGAAGGCGAAGTCCAGGTCGTGTGCGGCGCACCCAACGCCCGAACGGGCATGAAGGCCGTTTTCGCACCGTCGGGCACCTATATTCCGGGCACGGATTTGACCCTAAAACCCACCAAGATCCGGGGGGTCGAGTCGAATGGCATGCTGGTGTCCGAGCGGGAAATGGGCCTGTCGGATGAACATGACGGCATCATCGATCTGCCGGAGACTGCCGAAGTGGGCACGCCCATGGCCGAGGCCATGGGCCTTGATGATCCGGTGATCGAGATCGCCATCACGCCGAACCGGCCGGATTGTCTGGGCGTGCGCGGCGTGGCACGGGATCTTGCTGCCGCGGGCCTCGGCAAGCTCAAATCCGATCCGGTGAGAACTGTGAAGGGCGGCTTCGCGAGCCCCATTCCCATTGATCTGAAATTCGGCCCCGGCACGAAAGATGCCTGTCCCGTCTTTGCGGGGCGGGTGGTCAAGGGTGTCAAAAATGGTCCAAGTCCGGATTGGATGCAGCGGCGCCTGACCGCCATCGGCCTGCGCCCCATCAATGCGCTTGTCGATATCACCAACTATATTTCCTATGACCGGGGCCGGCCACTCCACGTCTATGACGCCGCGAAGGTGAAGGGCACCATCCATGCCCGCCTTGGCGAGGCTGGCGAAAAGCTGCTGGCCCTTGATGGCAAGGATTACACCGTGGACGACACCATGTGTGTCATCGCCGATGACACAGGCGTTTTGGGTCTCGGCGGTGTCATGGGCGGGGAACCCTCAGGCTCCACCGACGAAACCACCGAAGTGCTGATTGAGAGCGCCTATTTCGACCCTCTGCGTACGGCGGAAACAGGCCGCAAGACCGGCATCCTCTCTGACGCCCGTTACCGGTTTGAGCGCGGCATCGACCCGGCCTTCGTGCGCGACGGGTTGGAGCTGGCAACCCAGATGGTCCAGGACCTGTGCGGCGGCGAGGCGAGTGAGGTCGTCGTCGCCGGTGAGGAACCGGACCCGGAACTGACGATCCCCTTTGATCCGGGCCAGGTGAAGCGCCTGACGGGTCTTGATCTGTCGACAGACCGAATCAAGGAAATCCTGGAAAGCCTCGGCTTCCTTGTGGATGGCGATGACGTACTCTCGGTCACGGTGCCGAGTTGGCGGCCCGACGTGCACGGACAGGCCGATCTTGTGGAAGAGGTCATGCGCATTCACGGCTTCGAGCATGTGCCCGCAACGCCCCTTCCCCGGGTCCATGCCGTGGCCCGGCCGGTCCTCACGCCGCTCCAGGACCGCATGCGCCTTGCCAAGCGGGCCATTGCGGCACGGGGCCTGATGGAGGCGGTCACCTGGTCCTTCGTGGGTGAGGCCGCCGCGACTCTGTTCCGGGGCGAAGGTGAGGAGCCAATTACGCTGGCAAACCCGATCGCGTCCGATCTCGACACCATGCGTCCGAGCGTGTTGCCGGGTCTGCTCCATGCCGTTCAGCGGAATATCGATCGCGGCTTTGACACGGTAAACCTGTTCGAGGCGGGCCCCCAATTCGCCGGCGAAGGGCCTGAGGATCAGACCCTGGCCCTGTCGGGCGTTCGGCGAGGGGGTGCTGCCCGCGCCTGGCGTGATGGCGGTTCGAATGCGGATTGTTTCACGGCCAAGGCCGATACCCTGGCGGCCCTGGCGGCGGCCGGCGCGCCTCTGGACAGTCTTCAGGTGACGGATAAAGCGCCCCACTGGTACCATCCTGGCCGCTCGGGCACGATTCAGCTTGGGCCCAAGGCCCAGCTCGCCCATTTCGGCGAGCTGCATCCCCGCGTGCTTGATGCCATGGACGTGAAAGGCCCTGTCGTTGCCTTTGAGGTCTTTCCGGCCCGCCTGCCGGCGCCGAAGGCAAAGGCCACCAAGACCCGCCCTCTGCTCGACGCCTCCAATCTGCTCCCCGTGACCCGGGACTTCGCCTTTGTCGTGAAGGCGGAAACACCGGCCGACACCCTTGTCCGCGCCGCGCGGGGCGCCGAGAAGAAGCTGATCACAGAGGTTCGCGTGTTCGACCTTTACGCCGGCAAAGGCATCGAGGAGGGCCACAAGTCCCTGGCCATCGAAGTCACCCTTCAGCCGCGGGACAAGACCCTCACGGACGAAGAGATCGATGCCGTTTCCGACAAGGTCGTGGCCCAGGTCGCGAAGGCTACGGGTGGCACATTGCGGGCTTGACATGGCATGGCCATGCGTCCGGATACAGACTGTCGAGTCTTCTGCGCACCCGGTCGGGCGAATGTGCGAACGTCGCCCGATCTTCGACGCTCTAACGATATTCTTGATTGTCGGCCGATCATGACCCAACCGGGTCACCGCCATGTCGAGCGAAAGCTGGAGCTTCAACATGGCCCCACCTTGCATCCGGCACCGCATGCCGATGGACATGCCAAGAGACGGGCAAACTCAGCTTGACGAACGATTGCCTTCAAGATCAGGATGAGGCGGAGCCTCCAGATGGCATCATCTGGCCCGCCGCCACAAATTATTCAGGCGACGAATTTGTTGCAATGGAAGAGGTCTGACCGGTTGACGGGGTTTCGGATTTTGATTGCCTCCAGGACCACCATTTCGATCCCCCCGTGACTTTGGATTTGACTTTGGGCGCCCTGCTTGTGGTGGCTGCCTCGCCTGCATTCAGGGATTGGTTCGGTATCCGTTGCGGAATGTGCAGTCCACGCTGTTGAGCGGCCTGCCGCGCGACCTGACGGGCAATTTCACGTGCTTGCTCATTAGACGCTACTTTAGCCGAAACCTTCTGGATCTGTCCCCGACGCCAAAGCTGATACAGGATGTACACCATCCCAACGATGATAATTAGCTTAAGACTCACCAGGATCCATTCCGGGACACTATCCGTGAACTCCCTAATCTTTACCAGTAACGCACCACCATTCTCCCGTGCTGACGCACGATCCGGAGCGATTGCGTCAACCGCATTCCTGGCAACCGACGCTGTGGCGGCGGCCCCGGAAACCGTTGCGCCTACGGCAATTTTTTGGTCTGCCGCAGCGGACTGCCGTTCCGTCTCCGCCTGAACCAGGCGCTCTTCGACGAGGATTTCAATGTCCTGCTGGGTCGGACCGGGCGGAGCGGCAGGGGCCTGTGAGGCCGCCGCGGGCGCCGGCGATTGGCTTTGCACGGTCACGTTGGCCGGTGGTGCCGGTTGGTCTGACTCGGGCGCCGGCGGTACATCCATGGTCGGAACCGACATCATCGTTTCCGTTTCCATAGGTGTCAGGAACAAAGCCTTTTCCGCTGCCCTCCGACGCACCAGCCCTTCTAAAACCGTGAGTTCGCCGTTCACACGAGCCTTGTTCCACAGCTCGATGCGGTTGGCTGCTTCCGGACGGTTTCCCTGATTCAAATAGCGCAGACAGGAAGACTTGGAAAAATTCCCCTCACCGATATTGTAAGTGAGCGAGACCAGCGCACTGAACTCATTAGGATTGATCGGTACCATGACGAGGCGTTTGACAGCATCTTCAAAGCGCTGAAGATCCTCGCGCAACAGTTCCTCGGCACGCTCCTCCGTAACCCGCACACCGGCCCTGACATCTGAGCCGGTATGTCCGTAACCGACGGTCCAGACCGCGGCGGGACACAGATACGCCTCAAGGCGTAACCCTTCGAACCGCTTGATAAGATCGACACCGGCCTGGTTCGTTTGCATCGGTCTGTTCCCACTCTCTCCGGTCTCCCGGTCAGCCCATCATTGGGGGGGGCGAGCGATGCTGCGTCCGGATCGCCCATCCCGGTCATGCCGGCTCACCCAGACTTTTTCTCAAGCCGCTCACGGATGGTCCGTGCGCTTTCCACCAGGCGCTCGAGGCGGACAAGCGTGCTTTCCAGGGAGCAGGTGACGAACGCCAAGCCTCGCGTGGAGCCGCCCGCATCGGACGCCGATGCCAGAAAGCGGCACTCCGCGTCGCGGTAGGCTCGCCAATTCTCCAAAGCCGTGCGGACGAGAGTCACCGTTTCCGGTTGAATGGCCTTGGATTTGGCATAGTCTTCAAGCTGACTTTGCAGGCGTTCGGATATGTCTGTCAGGTCGCGCTCGGCCGCCTCGCGTCGCTGATTCATACACTCGGTGTAGCTGAGCTGCGTCGAGTCGAACCGGCAATCAGGCCGCTGGGCCTCGCCTTCAGGCTTGGGCCATGTGGGCGGAAGGAACAATTCACCCTCGACACCAAAGGCCTCCGTGTCGCCCTTTATCTGCTGGCCACGCTCGAAGGTCAGCCGATGCAGGCAGGCCGCCTCGACTCCTTCCTGTTCGTCGTCGTCGCGGCCGGCGAGCTTCGCCAGGTGACAGATGGTTCTGCGAGCTGCCAACGCATGGGTATGCGCATTCAATGCCAAGAGGACAAGACCACGATCCTGATTGGTTCCCCGACGGATCAGGTCATTGAGGGCTTTCGCTTCTATCAAAAGGCTAACCAAAGCATCGGCATTGGCTTTTTCGGCCTGCCGACGAGTTTCGGTGTGGCAGGTCGTTGCCTCACGTGGCGGCAGGTAAATGCATCCCGCATGCCAGATGTCCTGACCATCCCCGGCGCGTTGGGCATGGGCTGAACGCGGCACGTCCAACGCCGTGGCAATGGCGATGGCCGCGATGATCTTCACACCATGAATGACCATGAACGCCCCCCTTCAAATGCTCTGTTTCGGCCGGCGGGAAACCCGTCAGCGGCAACGCGACGGGAGTGGGCCGAACCCTCAGAGCCGTTTCCATTGAACGAATGGACCAAACAAACAGTCCACCCTTTGCCTTGTCCCTGGTGGCCTTGTCCCTGGTGG
>CAYUYV010000008.1:46052-56163 GCA_964449455.1 uncultured Alphaproteobacteria bacterium
GGCCTTGTCCCTGGTGGAGCGGCTGAGTCCCCCCGTGGGGCGCGCTCCTTACTCAAACGTTCGAGCCAAAAGCTCCACGAGAGACAATTCCTTGCCGGTCGTTCTTATGGCCAAGACATGTGCGGCAAAGTCAGTTTACTGACTATTTTTCTCGTCCAACCGCAAACGGTCTTTGCCGGCAAGGTGTTTGCTGGAGAATGGACACCTTTTTGACTGGTCTACGGCATAGTGTGCGGAAGTCCATGACAGTTCGCGCCAAACTGGCGGCATTATTTGTCCCATACGCACATGACGTGTTCGTATCATTTCACTTTCGCCGCCATGATCGAGGGAGCCGACCGGTACGGGGCGGCAAGAACACCGGTCCATCACCGAGTGATCGCCCGGTTCGGCAAGCGCTACAAATAGGTTGCAATGTCCGTGAGAGGCTTCTTGATCGTCGCATGCACGGGAACCGTGGCGTCGTCCGCCGGATAGCCGGTCACCAGCAACACGAACGGTTTTTCCGTCTCCGGACGGCCACAAATCTCGTTGAGGAAATTCATAGGTGCAGGCGTGTGAGTGAGGGTGGCAAGGCCCGCATGATGGAGCGCGGCGATCAGGAACCCGGTCGCGATGCCAACACTCTCGGTCACGTAGTAGTTCTTGCGGTCCTCCTCGACCGTCACGCCCCCCCGGCGCTGGGCGAAGATGGCGATCAGCCAGGGCGCCGTCTCCAGATAGGGCTTGCTGGCATCCGTCCCCAAGGGGCGCAGGGCATCAAGCCATTCCTCGCTGGCCTTGCCGCCATAAAAGGCATCCTCTTCGGCCTCCGCCATCATCCGCACCCGGGCTTTGGCCTCGCGCGAACCAATGACGCAAAAATGCCAGGGCTGGTGATTGGCACCGCTCGGCGCGGTGCCCGCCGCCAAGAGACAGGCATCGATAACCGCCCGGTCCACGGGCCGGCCCGAAAAGGCGCGTACGGAATGGCGTCGCTGAATCTCGGCATAGAAATCTTGGGCGCGCGCCAGCATGTCCGAGGGCGGATATTCCTGGTAGTCGGTCAGCGGAATGCTCTCATGCTCTCCCATGGGATGATCTCCTTTGTGCATAGCCTCGTGGTTCGACCGGAACATTTGCATCCCTCGTGCGGCGCGTCCGAAAGCAAAGGGTTCGGCCAAAAAACCACAAGCAAGCTATTGTTTCTATTGGAGCTTCTGGCGCGACCCTTTGAGTAAGGAACGCGCCGCACAAGGGGGCCTCAAACGGTTGCGCCGCTCCACAAGCCCTGTTGTTCCTGAATGGACCCATGCTACCCTCAAAGCCCAGCAACCCTTCGTGATCCGGCTCCGATCCCATGGTCTCCCAAGTCTCCCAACACATGCGCGGCGCCCTGTTGGCGCTGTGTGTCCTCGCCGCCGGCTGCGCCGGACCGCAGACGGATTATCCGCGCATCGACAAGGTCGCAACCGAGGATGCGCGCGGCGCTGTGCTTGCCGACATTATTGGGGAGCGGCTGCGCCGGCGCGGACGCCTGGGCACCTTGGCCTGGCCCGTCTTCGAGAAGAATAAGGCCCTGTGCGGCGAGAAGACACGGTATGCCTTTGGCTGGTACACGGGCGATGCGCACACGGTAGCAGAACTTGTCGGACAGATCCGGGCCGTCCATGTGCGCGCGGCAACGGGCATTGATGGCCAGACCGTGCTGCATGTGATCCCTGGCGGGCCGGCCGATCAGGCGGGCGTCAAGGCCGGGGACCGGATCATGGCGATGGAATCCTATCGCCTGCCCTCCTCCCGCGCCTGGCGCGCGGCCACCCGCAAGCGTCAGGACGGCAAGGCCGTGTCGATTGCCCTCGCGGATGCCAGAGGCGTTGAGCGGACCGTGTCCATCCAACCGGTCCGGGTCTGCGCCGCCAATCTCCGACTCGACCCTTCGAGCCGCTATACGGCCTACACCGATGGCACGACGATTTCCATGTCCAGCAGCCTCGTGCGAGACGTCGAGGACGACAGGCTGTTGCAATTCGTGATCGGCCATGAGCTGGCCCACAATATCGCGCGCCATTCGCGCAAGATCATCCGCAACACGATCGTCAGCGGCGGCATCGTGATCGTGCCGGTCACCGCGATCCTGGGGCAAGCGACCGATCTCGCCTTGAGCCTGATTGGGGTGGAGCCGACACCGCCACCAGGCCTCGACGCCACCCGCGCCATCAGTGCGGCAGTCACCCGTACGCCGCAATTCGAACGGGAGGCCGACTATATTGGCCTTTACCTCTACGCCCGAGCGAGGCCTGCGACTGGGACCCAACTTGATGGCGTTGAGGACATTTTCCGGGCCCTGGGCGCTGAAGGCCCGATGAGTGCCTGGCGGGCCCGCACCCACCCGGATATCCCAGAGCGTCTCTTGGCTCTGGACGAGACACGCAAAGAAATCCTGGCCCGGCGCACGGCCGGCGAGCCGCTCATTCCCGCAGGCTTTGAACCGCCCTGATCGCGCGATCTGACCGGTGATGATGTGACAGGGGGATGACAAAGCGGCCCCTGAATGCTGGGGTGTTGGCTTATCCTTTCAAGCACCGGGGAGTTTCCGCACGATGATTGCTACTTTGAGCGACCTCCTTTGGGGGTCGGTGCTGATTTATGTCCTGATCCCAATCGGCATCTGGTTCACGGTGGGCTCCGGTCTGGTCCAGTTCCGCTATTTCGGCCGCATGTGGGCGACCTTGAGCGGCGCGTTCCACCATGAAAGCAGCAAGACAACCTCGTTCCAGGCCCTCGCCCTGTCCGTCGCGGGACGGGTCGGGTCCGGCAATATCACTGGTGTGGCAGTGGCCATTGCGCTGGGCGGACCTGGCGCCATTTTCTGGATGTGGGTTGTGGGCCTTCTCGGTATGGCCACCAGCTTTTTCGAATGCTCCCTCGCCCAGCTCTACAAGCGCCTGGAGCCAAGCGGCAATTACCGGGGCGGGCCGGCCCTTTACATCCGCCATGGCCTGGGCGCCCGGCTCGGACCTTTGGCGCCGGTCCTTGGCGGCGTTTTCGCCATCCTGCTGATGGTGACCTTCCCATTCGCGTTCAACGTGCTCCAGAGCTATGCCCTGTCGACCTCTGTGGAGGCGGCCTTCGGGATGGAGCGGCTTTATGTGGGCCTGTTCCTTGCGAGTGTGATCGGGATCATCGTTTTTGGCGGTCTGAAACGCATTGTGGAGACGGCGGAGATTGTCGTCCCTGTGATGGCGGTGGCCTATATCGCGCTCGCCGTGATCGTCATTGGCATGAATGTCGGGCAAGTGCCGGATGCCCTGGCCAGCATTGTCCGCGGCGCCTTCGGCCTTGATGCAGCGATCGGGGGCGGCATCGGCGCGGCCATCCTCCAGGGTGTTCGCCGCGGACTGTTCTCCAACGAGGCCGGTCTTGGATCAGCGCCCAATGTGGCAGCCCTCGCCTATGTCCGCCATCCAGCCCAGCAGGGCGTGGTTCAGGCCCTGTCCGTCTTTATCGATACGATTTTGATCTGTACGGCGACGGCCTTGATCATTCTCTTGTCCGACATAGACATCACCAATGGATCGGTGAGCGGCGTGGCGCTCACTCAGACCGCGCTTGCGGAGCATATTGGGGCCTGGGCGGAAAGCTTCGTCGCCATTGCGCTGGCATTCTTTGTTTTCACCTCGATCATGTATAACTACGTGCTCGGAGAAAACGCGCTCGACTTCTTCCTCGGGGAGAACGCAACCGTGTTCCGGATCTTTCAGGCCGTCACACTGGTGTTGATCCTGGTCGGCTCCACCCTTGCACGGGATACGGCCTTTGCCTTTGCCGACGTCACCATGGGAACCCTCGCGCTTGTCAATCTGTTCGCGCTTATTCTGTTGTTCCCGGTGGCGCGACGGATTCTGGCCGATTTTGATGCCCAGAGACGCAAAGGTCTGGTGCCCGTGTTCGACCCGGATGATTTCGGGGATCTCGACATTGATCGCTCCGCCTGGGTCCTCGAAGGGCGAGATGCCGAGCTTCTGGCGGCGAAGCGCGCGAGCGCGGCTTAGCCGATTGAGCGCCTGGGAGCTGGCTGGATCAGTCCGCTCCCAGGGATCGCCGGGCGCGCAAGGCGGCGGCGAGGGTGCCGTCGTCGAGATAGTCGAGATCGCCCCCGACGGGCACGCCATGGGCAAGGCGGGTGATGGCCACGTGAGCACCGGCGAGCTGGTCGCTGATGTAATGGGCCGTTGTCTGACCATCGACCGTGGCGTCAAGGGCAAGGATGACTTCCGTCACGCCAGGATCAGCGGCACGGGTCAGCAGGGGCGCGATGGCAAGATCATCAGGCCCCACACCATCGAGCGCCGAAAGCGTTCCACCGAGCACGTGATAGCGGCCCTTGAAGGCCTTGGCCCGCTCAAAGGCCCACACATCCCCGACCTGCTCGACAACGCACAAGGAGGAACCGTCGCGATCCGGATCGCAGCAGATGCGGCACGGATCGCAGGCGTCAATATTGCCACACTGGCTACACACCCGAATGGCCGCGGCCGCGTCTGAAAGCGCCTGGGCCAGGGGAACAAGGCTCACCTCCTTGTGGGTGATCAGGTGCAGGGCCGCACGCCGGGCCGACCGGGGGCCGAGACCAGGCAGCCGGGCCAGAAGCGTGATGAGGCGGTCGATTTCAGGGGCCTGGGCCTTCGCGTCAGCGGCCATGGGGCTGCCTCAAATCCTGACATAGGGCGGCGCCTGGCGCATCGGTGGTGCCATTCACGGCCACCATGCGATGCGGACAGACCAGACGGCGCGTCACATTAAGCCTGGGCGAAAGATCAAAATCACCTGTGCCCATAATCTGGGGTGTGGAAGCACGCACGAAGGACCAACTCGTGTCACTGCGAGCATCGCAAAGCGATCCGGAGCCACAGGCCCCGGGTGCCGGGCCCATGATCGCGTGCCCGTGCCCGGCGCATCTTGCGGGGCGACCGACGCTTCTTCGACCCATCATCGTATCACTCAGCCTGCGGAGTGCCTTCAGAACGGCAGCTTGAAACCAGGAGGCAGGGACAGGCCACCGGTCAGCTCCTGCATCTTCTCAGCCGTTGCGGTTTCCACCTTGGTCTTGGCGTCCGCATGGGCGGCGATGATCAGGTCCTCAAGAACCTCCGCCTCATCCGGATTCATCAAGGAGGGATCGATCTTGATGCCCCGCAGCACGCCCTTGCCACTCAGCGTGACGGTGACCATGCCGCCACCGCTGGTGCCCTCCATCTCCAGGGTCTCCAGTTCGGTTTGCATGTCCTGCATTTTGGACTGCATTTCCTGGGCCTGTTTCAGCATGTTCCCGAGATTTTTCATTGGGCATTCTCCAAGGGCAGGGCTGCAACGTCAGAAATCATCATCATCCGAATCATCGCCTGGCGCGACGGTGAATTCGGGGCTTTGGGGGTCGAAGGCCGGTGCACTTTCGTCATGGCCGGCCTCTTCACGAAGGTCCTGAACCTCGCCCAGGTTGGCCCCCGGGAAAGACTCCATGGCTGCCTTCACCAGAGGATGGGCCAAGAGGGCCGCCCGTGCCTCACGGGCCTCGTCCTGGCTCACTTCCCACAGGGTCTGGCGCCCTTGCGCATTGGACACACTGACCATCCAACGCGTCCCCGTCCAGGCCTGAAGGGTGGAGGCGATGCGGGCGCTCAAATCTGCGGGCGCGCCCTGGGCAGGCCGAAACTCCATCCGCCCGTGCTCGAAATGCACCAGATGGACGTGGCGCCGCAGTTCCGCCTCCAGCCGGATTTCATTGCGCCGTTCGACCTCGGCCAAAAGGGCCTCAAAGGTGGGGATCGACACGGTGTCGGGCACAGGGTCAGCCAGAGCGGCGGGAAACGGCTCTGGGGCCCGTTGATGGGGCAGGGCCATGGCCGCCCCATGCCCGGCGGCCTGGGCCACTGGAGCGCCATCCGGCATGGACGATGCGGGGGACGATGCGGGGGACGATGCTGGGGGCGGGGCGGGCGCCGCGACAGGTCCCGTTGTGGCCGACACCCCCGCCGATGGCTGGACGCCCGCGCCGGGGGCCGCCGCCGGAGCACCCGCGACCGGGGCCGGGGGTGCCACCTCCTCGCCAAGCATGCGCAACAGATCATCCGGGGTTTTCAAACTGGCGGCATAGCCGAGGCGGATCAGCACCATTTCACCAGCGGCGAAGGCATTGGGGGCATTTGAGGCCTCACTCAGACCTTTGAGGAGGATCTGCCAGGCCCGTGTCAGGGTGTTGACGGCCAAATCCTTGGCCAGAGCCTCTCCCCGTTCCTGCTCCGAAGCCGGCAAGGCCGGGTCTTTCGCCGCGCCAGGCACAATGATCGCCCGGGTCAGCCAATGGGTGACCTCCAGCAGATCATTGAGGATCATCAGGGGATCGGCGCCGGTGTCGTATTGCGCCCGGAATTCCTGGAGCGCGTCAGCGGTCCGGCCATCCATAAGCTGTTCGAACAGATCAAGGACCCGGCCCCGGTCCGCAAGGCCCAGCATGTCCCGGACCCCGTCCTGGTTCAGCGCGACCCGCCCGTCTTCGCCCGCCTGCCCATGGGAAATGGCCTGGTCGAGCAGGGACATGGCATCCCGGGCCGATCCTTCCGCCGCCCGCGCGAGCAGGGCCAGAGCCCCGTCATCGGCCGTGGCGCCTTCCTGTTCGGCCACTTTGCCGATTAGCGCCATCATGGCCGCCGGCTCGATCCGGCGCAGGTCAAAGCGCTGACAGCGCGAGAGCACCGTGATGGGGACCTTGCGGATCTCCGTTGTCGCAAAGATGAATTTCACATGGGGCGGGGGCTCTTCCAGGGTCTTCAGCAAGCCGTTAAAAGCCGCTTTGGAGAGCATGTGCACTTCGTCGATAATATAGATCTTGTAGCGACAGCCGGCCGGCTGATAGCGGACCGATTCGATGATTTCGCGGATATCGTCGATGCCGGTCCGCGAGGCCGCGTCCATCTCCAGCACATCGATATTGCGCGACTCGGAAATCGACCGGCAGGGTTCACACACGCCGCATGGCGTGATGGTGGGGCCGCCGGTGCCGTCCGGGCCAACGCAGTTCAACCCTTTGGCAATGATCCTGGCCGTGGTGGTCTTGCCCACCCCGCGCACCCCGGTGAGAATAAAGCCATGGGCCACGCGGCCGGAGGCGAAGGCATTGGAGAGGGTGCGCACCATGGCATCCTGGCCGACCAGATCCGCAAATGTCTGGGGGCGGTATTTCCGCGCCAGGACCTGATAACGCGCAGGCGCCGTATCTGAAGACGGGGCAGGATCGGACGGCTGGTCGGGTGGCGCCATGGAGCTTTCGTTCACGATGTGCTGGCCGGAAAAACCCGGCGCAAAGAGCCGCCCGGACTTTCAAAGCCGCCCGGACTATTTAGGCCGCCCGGACTGTTAAAGCCGCCCGGACTGTTAAAGCCGCAATGTGGAGGGCGCACGCGCTGCGACGGCCGTCAAATAAAGTGGGAGATTGGACAGCGACCCGCGCCGGTCTCGTTACGGCTGCTTCCTTCCGGACCTGACCGGGTTGGCGAGTGACACGTCCGAGCCAACCTCCCGGAGGTACTATATCAGGAGACCACCGCGGCCTTGCAACCCGCACGGCCGTCCAAGAACCAAAAGACCATCGGACGAGGCAACCGGCCGCCCCGCCCCTACTCTGCAAACCACCGTCACCAGAAATGAGGAACCGTCCATGGCGAACACAAAGGCCGATCCGGAGCAGACGCCGGAAAACCCCAACACTTTCGCCAACAATCCCCTGGACCGGGCGGCCCACCATCGCAAGGACGAGGCCTGGCTGAAGGAGCGGCTCGCCGATCCCTCCACCCTGATCGTGCCCCTGTGGCGGCTCAAGCCCATGGTCATTGGCTCGCGGGATCGCAGCCGCCCCATGGATGTGGGCTGGCTGCGCCCGGGCGCTTTGCCGGGACTCGTGGCGCCGGATCCGGTGACCGTCTTTTTGGGCATGAACGGCGACACGGCCCATTTCGCGGTCGAGCTTTTGCCCGAAGCAGACCCGGAGAATGAGGGGCCTCTTGAGGGTCTTGGCACCTTCCAGGAACTGCGTGATATCGCCATGCGTCTGCGCCCCGGCGATGCGGCGATCCTGGCCCAGGCAAAGAGCCTTGTGGATTGGCATGCCCGCCATCGCTTTTGCGCCAATTGTGGTGCGCCAACGCGCCTTGTCGAAGCGGGCTATCGCCGGGACTGCGACAATTGCGGGGCCCAGCATTTTCCGCGGACCGACCCGGTGGTCATCATGCTGCCGGTGCGCGAAGACACTTGTCTATTGGGCCGCGGTCCGCGCTTTCCGCGCGGCATGTTCTCGGCGCTTGCCGGCTTCATCGAACCTGGCGAGAGCATCGAAGACGCCGTGCGCCGGGAGGTGATGGAGGAAACCGGCGTGACCGTCGGCCAGGTCCGCTATCTTTCGACCCAGCCCTGGCCCTATCCCTCCTCCCTCATGATCGGCTGTCTGTGCGACGCCGAGACCATGGACATTACGATAGACGGCGAGGAGATTGCCGAAGCCCGATGGTTCACGCGCGATGCCTTGCATCGGGCCATCCGCGGTGAGGGGGATGGGTCCTTCTGGGTGCCGCCGCCCATGGCCATCGCCCACCAGATCATCAAGACCTGGGCCGAGGAAGGCGCAGCCTGACCTATCCCCGGCCCAAGGCCCCTACCTCTAACGCGGTCCCTCCAATGCCCGGTGACAGCCGGGCGTCCGCAGGGCTAGGGTCCGCTCACCTTCACGCCATTTTGTCCCGCGAGGAGCGAGAGGACCCATGGGCGTTATCCTGGAGCGGCGGCGGACCCTGTGGCGGGCTGCCGCGGAACGCTACGAACAGCGCGAAGCCGTGCGCAACAAGAAAGACGCGCTGATCCGTCAGGGCGATTGGACGGACGCGGAGGACAAGACCCGCATTCGCAACCGTCTGGCCCGCAAGGGCCTGCCGAGTTCTGCCGTCGACGCGGTGATTGGCGCCGAGCGCGCCAGCCCCGCAGGCGGCAGCATGATGCTGGAACGCATCCTCAAGACCAGCCAGATCCAGGCGGTGGATTTCCTGACCGGCGGCGCCCGCACGTCCAGGCTTGTCGGGCGCATTGTGGTGCGCGGATCGGATGCCCGCGCCGAAGGCTTTGGTACCGGCTTCCTGGTGTCCCCACGCCTTATGATGACCAATAACCACGTGTTGGGCGACCGCCGAGCGGCGGAAAACTCCGTGGTCGAATTTGATTTCGTGGAACATCGAGACGGCAGCCTCAGTGTGCCAACAACCTTCACCTTCGATCCGTCCACATTCTTTTTCACCGATGAGGTTCTGGATTTCACCCTTGTGGCCGTTCGGCCTGAAGGTTTGTCTGGCGAGACACTGGCCGGGCGCGGCTGGCTGCCTCTGATCCGGGAGTCGGGCAAAATCCTGGTCGGTGAGCCCGTCAATCTGATCCAGCATCCCGAAGGTGGGCCGATGCAGATCGCCATCCGGGAAAATCCGGTCGTCGATGTGGTGGGCAATGTGGTCCATTACCGGGCCGATACGCTGCAGGGCTCTTCCGGCGCACCAGTGTGCAATGATGATTGGGACCTTGCCGCCCTCCACCATTCAGGCGTGCCCCAACGTAATGACAGCGGCGACTTCATTACGCGCAGCGGCGGCATTTGGGACGGATCTGAAGAAGGCATCGACGAGGTCGTCTGGGTCGCCAATGAAGGCATCCGGATCAGCCGCATCGTCGCCCATCTTGATGGTCGGCAGATGACTCCGGCTGAGCATGTTCTTTACACCGAAGCCTTCACCACCCCCGCCCCACAAGCGCAATCCCTCCCCTTCTTTGACGGCACCGAGGTTCCCATGGCCGCAGACGGACGGAACGAAATCTCCCTTTATTTCAAGGTCACCATCACACCCGTCGGCGCGTCCACGGGGGCACCAGGCGCCCCGGCGCCGGCAGCCGTGCCGGTGCCCGTGACCCCAGTGCCCCAGCCAACAGCGGCCCTGCCCGCGCCCCAGGCAGCCGCAAGTCCGGTCGGTTCATCCCAGAGCGCAGTAGCGCAGAGTACGGTGGCCCAGGGGACGGTGGCCCAGGGGACGGTGGCTCAGGG
>CAYUYV010000008.1:56263-57742 GCA_964449455.1 uncultured Alphaproteobacteria bacterium
CAGGGGACGGTGGCTCAGGGCACATCCGCCCAAGGCGCGATGGAAACGCCGGCCGAGACCTTGGCCCGCACCCTGCTTGAGGAGCGTGGATCAGCGGGCCGGGTCTATTATGACAAGGACGATGACCGGCGTCAGCGGGACGCTTATTATGCCGGCATTGATCTGAACACGGATCCCGCCAGCCTGTTTGACGACCTGAGCCAACTTCTCACCGGCACCCACACGAAGAAGCTGTCCTACAAGACGGCCCGCCTGAAGCATCTTTATCCCTGGATCGATCTGCGCCCGCACAATCTGGAGCTTTTCAGCATCTATTCGGATGATGAGATGGGCGCCCAGCCGGTCATGCGCCGGGAGCTGGAAGCCTTGGCCCGCCGCCGGGCCGGTACGCTGGAAAGCTATTCCATCCAGGACCTGGAACGCTGGATCGACGACGACGATGAGCGGGACGTGGACGATGAGGAGGCATTGGAGGCCATCTCCGGCAGCCACAACTGCGAGCACGTCGTGCCCCAGTCCTGGTTCCGCAAGCAACAGCCCATGCGCGCGGATATGCACCATCTCTTCGCCTGCGAGATGCGTTGCAACAGTTACCGTGGGAATATTCCGTATTTTGACTTCGACCCGTTCATGGAATCCGAGCGCGGCGATTGCGGGCGGAAGGTCGGCAACAAATTCGAGCCATCCTACAATCATGGCGTCGTGGCCCGGGCAACCCTGTATTTCCTGCTGCGCTATCCCGGCCAGATCGGCGATGCGGGCCGCGAGTTCCAGCCGGATCGGTTGGAGACGCTAAAGCGCTGGCACCGGGCCCAGAAGGTGGACCTTTACGAGCTTCACCGGAATGCGGAGATCGCGAAAGCCCAGGGCAATCGCAATCCGCTCATCGACTTCCCCGATCTCATCGACAATATCGACTTCCTGCGTGGTTTTGGGTAAGCAACGCAGGCGGATGTTCCGTATCTATCAAGAGTGACATCCGTGTCAGGACTTGACAAATCACCCCATCTTTGCTTATAGTCGTGGCATATTCCGAAAACATGCACACAAGCCGCCCGGGTTTCTCCGTGGCGGCTTTTTTCATGGGAGCGCGCCATGCGTCATGCCCTGAGGACCGTCATTCTTCAGGCCGCGGGAGCCGGCGGGCTCCAGTCAGTGTCCCTCTCTTCCCTCCCCGGCGGCTCTGCGCGCTTCCCTGACTTCAACATGGAAGAGAGTAAACTCGAAGATGCCGCCATCCTGGCCAACTGGTCCGGAGCATATAGTCAGCCCACGACGAACTTCCCGCAATTCTTCACCGATCCCGCCAACTGGTTCGCCTATGTCCGCTTGCCGCGGGGCAAACGCACCCGGGGCAAGCGACACAAGATCTGGGGCCGGAAGAACACCCCCGTGCGCGGGTTCAATCTTACGTTCTACGGAAATGATTTTCAAGGATCATCCGGTGGGTTCTTTGAAGTCTACGCCGAGGATGACAGC
>CAYUYV010000009.1:0-8629 GCA_964449455.1 uncultured Alphaproteobacteria bacterium
AGGCAATCGGGTGCCCGAAGGCCAAACAGCTCCGACATTGCGGGCCCAGCCCTGGAAGGCAACCGGCCCTGCATGGGCGGCTGAAACAGCCAACGGCGCCCAGCCCCAAGCCCTTTGAAGGCCTCGGTGACACCCTGGACCGTGAGTGCCGAGACCTGGCAGCGCAGTGAGGCGCCCACGACCTTTGGAAACCAGTCTTGGATGGAGGGTTCAGCCGGTCCTGAACGAACGGTGCCCGTTCAGGAGGATCAACTGTTACGCCAAGGCATTTTTTGTCGATGTAGATTTTTTGTCGATCTAGAGATGAGCGAACCCAAGGAAATAAGTGGTACAGCTGCCCCGGTTCGAACGGGGGACCTCTAGATCCACAATCTAGCGCTCTAACCAACTGAGCTACAGCTGCACGGGGCGGGGATTGGACATAGCGGGCCCGACCATGGTGGTCAACCCAGCGCCGTCCAGAACTGAGATAGAACTTGACCGGGCGCTCCCGTCAAGGGTCGAGTGCGGGTCATGCCACCTCATGCGCCGACCAGGAGGACCCACAGATGTCAGCCGGTATCAACACCCAATCCGACCTGATCGCCGATCTTCAGGTGGGCCCCACGGATCAGGGCATGGTGCGCCTCTATGTGAGCGCCGAGGGCATCGACCTGCCCATGGATTTCAGCCCGGAAGAAGCGATCGACATTGCCACTGAAATCCTGGCGGCCGCGGAAATCGCCCAGGATGGCGGCGAGCCGGACTGATCGCGCTTCACCAGGATTGATCACGGCCCCTAAAGATTGAGCACCCGCTGGCACAGCGCCGCGCGGCCCTCGGCCCAGTCCGCGCAATCGGTGGACCCTGGCACCCGCGGTGCGCTCGGCAAGGTGATCACCGGACGGCCGAATTGGAGCCCGAAGGCCATCTCCGACAAGGTGCCATAGCCGCCCGCCACCACAATGATCGCGAAGGCGGACCGGGCGATGATGGCGTTGCGGGCCACCCCGATACCGGTCGCTAGGGGCACCGTCACATGGGCGTTGGCCCCGCTCCAATGCTCATCAGGCAAAAGACCGATCGCAAGGCCCCCTTCGGCTTCCGTGCCCCGGCAGGCGCGCTCCATGATCCCGCCTTTTCCGCCGCACAGGAGCACGAGGCCCAGACGCGCCAGATCCCGGCCAATCTGTTCGGCAAGGGCCAGATCCTCCGCCCCCGCCTCCCGCGCGCCAATAACGCCGATGGGAGGACGCAGCCTGGCGCCGCTTTCCTGCTGCAACCAGCGCACGGCGTCCTCAAGGCTCAAAGCCTGGCCGCCCTTGCCCGCCGGCTCGCCGGGCACCCAGACACGCGCCCTGGGATCAAAGCGTGCGCCATCTCCTGGCCCACCGGGGCGGCGCCAAAGGGTGGCGCCCTTCGCGCCCGGCAACAGCATCAGGGACGGATCCGCCTTGCTGCCCATGGGGTCCTCCACTTGAACACAAGAATGCCCCTGTGATTTTCAAAGTCTGTGGTCTTCGAAGACAAATGGCAGGCACCCCATTGGCCGTCTGCCCAAGACCGTCATTTCTTCACGGGAGGCTCGTGTGGCTCTTGGGTCAGGCATTCGCTACGGAGCCTGCCGATCATTCGGGCGAATTCCTGACCCGCCACACTAGGGGTCATATTGGCGGGCCACGCCGGGCATCTTTGTGGCAGCGTGCAAAATTGAGTCCGGTGCCAGACTAGAGTGCACGGCCAGTTTCGCAGGAGGGCCGGAGCCTGATCTGGTATGCCCGTTGCTGAAAACGCTCTTTGGAGCGATCCAGTCGGCCATGGCATGGGGTTGGGCGGCGTCTTACGGGGCCTTGCGTGAAGACAGAAGTGGCCGGATGGGCGCCAGATAAGCGCCAGTGAGGCAAATGAGCCAATGGCATGGTGATCGGGGCGGGGCGTCGAGCGTTGGGACGGGAGAAAAACACAATGAACAGACCCATGGATCCGGCCGTCGCCGAAGGGGCCTCCGCCGCCGCCCTGCGGTCCGCCTCCCGCCAAAGCCTGAAAGGCCGCTCCCTTTGGGATGCGGATCGGGCCCGCATCGCGTGGGCCGATCCTGACGGCATCAAGGCTTGGGGGGCGGACAGTCTTGGCGATCTGCTTGATGCCCGTTTCGTCCAAACCGATCCTCTGCCCCGCATGCTGGTGGCCTTGCGCGACCGGCTGACCGAGGGCGAAAGCGTGATTGAGGAGCTGCGGCTGGGCTCGCCCCAGGGCGCGGCCCTTTCAGGCCTGTGCCGCATTATGGGCCAGCGCCTGGCGGACGGACGCCTTGGCCTGATGATCGACCTGCTCGACACGCCCCCGCAAAACGAGACCTCAAGCGTGAGCACTCCGCCTCCGCCTCCACCGCCGGTCCGGCACGAGGCGGGCCCAAGGGTCCAGACCCTCATCAATGCCATTGGCGAAGCCGTGGTGGTGTTTGACGGGACCGGGACCATGACCGCCCTCAATGGGGCCGCCGGCAATCTTCTGGGCGCCGATACCGGTCCCCTTGAAGGCCGCATGCTGGCCGAGTGGCTGGATGAGCAGGCTGCGCGGGGCCTTGCCGCCTATCTGGCCGATGCACCAGCCATGGGCCGCATCCAAGTCCTTGCCGATGGAAAAGATATTCCCCTCGTCGATGAGACAGGCCTTGTGCGCCGGCCGGTCACGATTTCCCTCGGAACCATCATGCCGGAAGAGCCAGGCGTGCTTGGCAGCATGGGCGCCCGTCATGTCGCCTTGTTCCGTGACTTGAGCGGCCAGAGGGCCCGCGAACAGGCCCTGGAAGCGGCGCGGGAAGATGCCGACCTGCGCAGCCGCCGCAAATCAGAGGTCCTGGCGCGGGTCAGCCACGGGCTGCGGACACCCCTGACGGCCGTGCTCGGATTTTCCGAGGTCCTGATGAAAAGCGAATCCGGGGCGGCGGCGGGGGAGAAAACGCGGGCCTATGCCAGGCATATTTTCGAGGCTGGCCAGCATGCCCTTTCCCTGGTCGAAGACCTCCTGGAACTCTCCCGCATCGAAGCGGGACGCCTGCCGCTCCATTTCGAGACAATCGACCTGCCACCGGTGGTGGAGACCTGTCTCGCCATGGTACAGCCCCTCGCCGCCCAGGGCGGCATCAAGATTGATGCGCGGCTCCAACGCACCCTCGATCCTGTGGATATGGACCTGCGCAGCCTGCGACAGATCCTGGTCAGCCTTCTCAGTCTTGCCATCCGCCGCTCCCCCGCCGGCGGGACAGTGACCCTGACGGTCCAGCGTTCTGAACAGGCGCAAATCGGTATTGCCGTCCAGGATCAAGGGGCGCCCTTCGGGTCGGAAACCCTTGGGGCTCTGCGCCGATTGTCCCTGGGCGATGGCTCCCTTTTTGCCGGCAACGCGCCCTTGGACCTGCCCCTCGCCAAGGCCCTCACCGAGGCCAACAATGGCGCTTTTTGCGTCGAAAGCGACGGCCAGCACGGCACATTGATCCAGATCATGGTTCCCGTCGCCGCGGACACGCAGCCTTTCCTGTGAATGCTTCGCACTCCGGTTCGTGACAGAGCGCGCAACCGGCGAAGAAGAAGTGTCGAGAACCCGCTGGAAACCTCCCTCTTTCACCACGACCTGTCCGCGCTTCTTAAATAAGAATGACTTGCAGTAATCTCTCAGGTCACGTAGTTTGAGGATAGAGATTTTGCCCTATGGAGTCTGCGCCGATGTACATCTGCATTTGCCACGCATTAAAGGAGCGCGATGTGCGCAACGTCCTGAGCGAGGGGGATGTCAGCTTGTCCGGCGTGTATAAAAAGCTGGGATGTCGCCCCCGATGCGGAAAGTGCCTCGGTATGATGGCGGAAATCGTGGCTTCGCATTGTCCTAACGAAAATGCGACGAGTTCTTGAGACGGATAAATTTGCACATGACTGGCATGTGCTCATCTTCTCGTTGAAAGTCGCCGCGACATAGTTCTACAGATTTCATCCAGTTGGCCACGGATCGCGTAGATCCGATTATCGCGGGGTCCTCAGCAAGAGCACCCCGCAAGCCGCACCATATTCAGCACAAGGATTGATGATCCATGAAGGGTGATCCGAAAGTCATCGAGCATCTGAATCGCGCCCTAAAGCTCGAACTGACCGCCATCAACCAGTACTTCCTCCATGCTCGCATGATGAAAAACTGGGGTGTGATGGATCTGGCAGACAAAATCTACCACGAATCCATCGATGAAATGAAGCATGCGGACGTTCTGATCGAACGGATCCTGTTGCTTGATGGCCTGCCTAATTTGCAGGACATGGACAAGATCATGATCGGTGAAGATGTCCGGGACTGTCTTGAATGCGATCTGAAGTTGGAGAACATTGCCCATCCCATGTACCGGGAGGCGGCAAAATACTGCGAGACGGCGGAAGACTATGTGAGCCGTGAAGTCTTCGTGCGGATTCTGGAATCCGAAGAAGAGCATATCGACTGGCTCGAAACCCAACTCGACCTCATCAAGCGCATCGGCCTTGAGAATTACACACTCGGCCTGATGGGCAAGGCCGGCGCCGACGAGTCCTGAGGCCGGTGGGGGCGCCGTCACTCATGTCGGAGTCCCCGGCCTCACCAACCGGTGTCGCGACCATTCCGGAACGGATTGTTCCCGGCTCGGGCGGGCGGTTTCTTCCGGTTCTTGCCGGCTGCCTCGCCTTCGTCGTCGCCCTGCCGATCCTCGGTATTTTGGTCAGCTTCCTCAGCCCGGCGGGAGACACGTGGCCCCATCTGCGGGACACGCTCCTGCCGGCAATGGCCTATAACTCCCTGATGCTGATAGTTGGGACGGGGATTGGTGTGACGGCCATCGGCGTCGCAACGGCTTGGCTTGTCACGGCATGCGCGTTTCCAGGTCGGCGGGTGTTTGAGTGGGCCCTTGTCCTGCCGCTGGCCATTCCCACTTACGTGCTTGCCTATGTGTATACGGATTTTCTCCAGCATCCCGGCGCCGTGCAGACGGCTTTGAGGGCGGCCACGGGCTGGGGACCACGGGAGTACTGGTTCCCGGAAATTCGCTCCCTTGAAGGGGCGATCCTGCTCTTTTCCCTCGCCTTCTATCCCTATGTCTATCTCCTGGCACGGACGGCTTTTCTGCAGCAGTCCCTCGTGATGCTGGAGGCAAGCCGTTCCCTTGGCTGCACACCTTGGGAGAGTTTCTGGCGGGTCGCCCTGCCGCTCGCCCGTCCGGCCATCGCCGCCGGCGCCGCGCTCGCGCTGATGGAGACTCTGGCCGAGTTCGGCGCCGTCAGCCATTTCGGGCTCCAAACCTTGACCACGGGCATTTACCGGCTTTGGTTTTCCTTTGGCGATCGGATTTCCGCCGTCCAGCTCTCCGGCGCCCTCGTGACCCTGACCCTGGTCCTGATGGTGTTTGAGCGCTGGAACCGGGGGCAGGCCCGCTATGATGACGCCCGTGGTGCGCTGGTCGCCCCGCGCCGGATGGTGCTGTCCCCAAGGGCCGCTATGGCCGCTGTCACGGTGTGCGCACTGCCCACCCTCCTTGGCTTTGCCCTGCCGGTGATCCTGCTCGTGCATCTGTCGGTCACGGTGGGCCATGATGTTCTGGATGCAAAATATCTCCGCCTGATCGCAAACAGCATCACTTTGGCCAGTCTTGGCGCAGGCGCAGCCGTGGGCGTGGCCCTGCTGCTCGCCTATGCGGCGCGGCTCCATCCCGGCCGGGCCGTGGCCTGGATGAACCGGATCGCCGGCATGGGCTATGCCCTGCCCGGCACCGTGATTGCGGTGGGCATCCTCATTCCCCTCGCCCGGTTCGACAATTTGGTGGATGAGACAGCGCGCTGGGCCTTTGGGCTGGGCACGGGTCTTGTGTTCACCGGCACAATCCTGGCCTTGATTTATGCCTATGTGGTCCGTTTCCTGAGTGTATCGCTGGGGTCCGTCGATGCCGCCCTTGCCCGGATCACCCCCAATATGGAGGCGGCGGCCCGGGCCCTTGGCGCCGGTTCCCTGGGCACCTTGCGGCGCATCCATGCCCCCATGATGAGTGGCGGCATGCTGACGGCGGGACTCATTGTGTTTGTTGATGTGATCAAGGAACTGCCGGCGACCTTGATCCTGCGGCCCTTCAATTTCGACACCCTGGCCATCCAGGCCTATCGTCTGGCATCAGATGAACGCCTCGGCGAAGCCTCCACCGCATCCCTTGTCATTGTGGTGGCCGGGCTCGTGCCGGTCATCCTCCTGAGCCGGACGATCGCCCGGACAGGTGCGCGGGGCGGCTCCCTGGACGACTAAAGACGGTTTTGGTGACGGCGGGCCCGCATGGCGGCGCGATAGAGGCGCCAATTGTCTTTCAGGCCGATATGGCGAACGGTGTGTATCAGGCTGCGCGTCAATGCCCACCAGGAGATCTGGCCGGCGCGATACCGGCATATCATGTACCAGAGCCGGTCGTCAGACCTGAGCCGATAAGGCAGGTTCAGCCGGCTCATGGTTTCATTGATCGAAAACACCCGTCGGTCCATCCGCTGCACATCGTCAAGCAGGGTCCAGTGAGCGCGCCGCAGCCGCGCCTCGTGCCTATACATGTTCGCACCATGGACCCGCCGCCAGGTCATGGGCTCCTCAAGAGCGGCGATGGCCCCCAAAAAGCCGGCCATGGTGGCAAGGTAGTGGTCGACCCCGACCCGATGGGGCACCACCTGCAGTGGCAGGAGCATTTCCAACACGGAGCGGGAGAAGGTCAGGCCTGACATGGGCGGAATGGACCACAGGCCGCCGAGCGCTGCCGCTTTCTTCCGCAAATCACCGACCGCGATTTGGGGCGGAAGGCGATTTCCCAGGACGGTGCCGTCATGGGTGATCTCGGCGATGGGATCGCAATAAAGCGTCGCATGGGGCTGGGATCGATAGAGCGTCGCGATCTGCGCAAGCTTGCCCGGCATGAACAGGTCGTCGGAGTCAAGCATGGCGACCAGGGCGCCGCGACAGTGTTCGAACCCCTTGTTGATCGGATTGGCCTGGCCCCCATTCTCGTCACAGTGAACGGCCATGATGCGGTCCCCATAGCCGCGGATAATGTCAGGAGAGACATCGGTGGACCGGTCATCGGCAACAATAATTTCCTTATGCGGATAATCCTGCTCAAGAGCACTGTCGATGGCCGCTGAAAGATAGGGCGCGTAATTGTAATTGTTGATGAGAACGGAAATCAGCGGTCCGTCACTCACGGCGCCGGCTCCCCGCACTTGCCCGCCTTGGTGGAAGGCGCCGCTTCTTTCGTCCGTCTCTTGCGTGAGAGATCTGGCGCAGTCTTGGGACGGAGCAGCGCATCCACCATGGCCTCGATCTCAGCGCCGGCATCAATGTCATAGTGCCGGAAGGCTTGGCTGCGTTCGAGCGCCATCTCGAAAAGCCGCGGATCATCATGGACCGTCCGAACAGCCTCGCGGGCGGCTTCAATGGGCTTGCGCTCCAATGGAAGATCGACTGAGGCCCCGACCCGGCCAAGGACACTGGCGATCCAGCGCTTTTCCGCATCGATCGGGATCACGAGTTGGGGCAAGCCCGCGGCCACGCCATATTGAGCCATCCCCAGGCTACCATTGTGGATGAGCGCCCGCCGGCCTTTGGCGGCCTCTGGAAGGGGCACGGCCAGGTCATCGACCTCAATCCCTTCATGGATCAGCCAGTCCCGCAGCGTCGCCGGCATGTCGGCCATGAACACGCGCCCCGGCAGACCACTCGCAACGAGCCCCATGAGCAGGTCTTCAATGGCGGGTGTCTTGAGCGACAGATAGGCGAACCAACCACGACTATCCCGGCTCGCCGGCTCTTTGGGCCGCAGCAATGGCCCAAGGGCCCGGTGGCGCCGGTGCAGGACATAAGGATCAAATGGCGGATAAAGGAGCGCGGCCTGCTGCTCTCCCACAAACACATCGGCAAGACAGTCCGGCGGCAGTTGATTGCGGCCCTGGAGCACCGTGCTGATGGCCTGGAGAATGGTCGCATCCCGTTCCATGGGCGCGCGCGTCGCATCCCAGCGCGGCAGGGGCTGGAGTCCGGCGGGCGGCGAACTGATGCCATTGCCAATGGACAGGCGCGGCAGCCGTCCCCGTGTGCTGAGCAACAGGGCGGGCGCGTAATCGGCCAGGACCAGATCAGGCGTGATCCAGGCGATGAGCTGGTCCCAGCCACGCAAGACCGCCGCAAGACGTCTCGGTTCGGTCGCACCATTCAGGGTGAGCGTATCCGGCAGTCCGGCGACGCCAGCCGGCTTCGCGCCCGTGAGGGACACAGCCATGTGATTCGGCCGGGACCAGAGCGGCGCCTGGACGACGGGCGGTTCCTGGGCTGCTGGGTTTGCTGGCTTGAAGGCGCTGGCATTTGTGATGTCAGGCAAGGCAATCCAGGGGGTGTGCCCCATCCTGGTCAAGCGATCGGCGATGGTCCGCAGGGTGACGGCATGGCCGAGACCGCCACCAAACTCCGTTCCAAGAAGGATTGTCGCCACACTCTGCCCCTCCGGCCTCCGGATTATCCTGACACGCACCAGCCCGTGATCATCTCACAATCCCACTGCAGGGGCCCACTGCACGGGCCCACTGCACGGGCCCACTGCACGGGCCCACTGGCGGGG
>CAYUYV010000009.1:8729-16395 GCA_964449455.1 uncultured Alphaproteobacteria bacterium
GGGCCCACTGCACGGGCCCACTGCACGGGCCCACTGCACGGGCCCACTGGCGGGGCCACAGGACGGGCCCAGCGGACAGGGTGCTCAGTTGACGTCGCCATATTCGGATGTCGGCGAGGTGAGCTCATCGCCAAAATCGACATCCTCAAAGCCAACGCCGGACTCCAGCGTCACGCTCCCTTCATCGCCATACTCCGAAATGGGCAACGTGGTATCCCCCATTGACCTGGGCCCGGTGCTGTCGAAAGGAATGAAATGGGGCCGGATGCCAAGCCGCGTGTGCTGCTCACGAAGACTCGGTGTGTCGCCGCCGCCGTCCAGACTCCGAGAGGTCAAGCCTCGACCGAAATAGAGGCGCAGACCGCCGCGGGCAAACCCCTCGCTGTCGGATGCTCCGCCATCCGCAAAAAAGGCCAGGCCTGGCAGCTTGTCCCGCGCGGGCTGGAACTCCGTGCCGATGGCACCGTAGAAATCGTCATTGACATAGCCAACCGTGCCGAACAGTCCGAGGTCCTTGTTCGGATAAATCCCGATACCCCCCAGCGCATAGGGATTGTTTTCGTTCGCCCGATTGTCCCGGCGGAAATTTTCAAAGCCGGCTTCGCCGAACAGGGTGACCGACTCAGTTGGATAGAATTCGGCTTCCGCACCGAGATGAAAGCGGATGGACCGCTCACGCTGATCGTAGCGTCCCACCGCCCCAATCAGATAGCCGCTCTCGCCGGTCTTGCGGTAAAAGAGATGACTCTCAAGATTATAATACGACTCCTGATCAAAACCGCCCACAAAGCCGTTGCCCTGAATGCCATAGCCATTCCCGAAATGATGGGTCAGCTTGCCTTCTCCGAAACCACCAGCTTCGGTATCCATAACGGCCCCGAAGGCGCCCAGATTTCCGGTGGTGCTACGCGGGGTGTAGTCGGATCGTGTTTTGAGGCCACGCAATTCAAACTGGGTTTGATCCGTGTTCTGCTGCGCAAGGGCCTTTGATGCCGAAGACAGGGCCGAGCCGGTGATGAGGGTGGACGCGGCCAGTTTGCGCAGCTTGCTGGCGCGCTGGCTCCAGACCAAAGACCGAAGGCTGCGATTGTCGATTGGAACCGCGACGCGCTTTGGCGGCATATAGCTGACATGGAGCCGCTTGACGAAGGTTGCCCCGAACTGGTCCAGCACCGCGACCACGGCCTTGCGAATGTCCAGCAGCCGGACCGTGGCGGCTTCACCGGAAAAGTCCGCAGGCCGCGGTACATAGATGGAAAGGGCGCGGATTTCCGGGTCGAACAGAGCAAGCTTGAGCCGGTCGCCGAGGTGCTGGCGCAAGGCCGCAACCACTTCCACAACCGTCCGCGAACGGGCCACGAGGCCCGTCGGGTCGTAAACGATGTCCCCGGATCCGAATGCGTGGCACACCTGCTCGAAGGAGCGGGCCTTGGCGAGGCGCTTGTCCGGCACGGGCAGCACCCGCGCCGTTTTGACTTTCGGATCCGCAGATGCGCCAGCCGCCTGACGCAATGAGGTCACCGCAGCGCCCTGCTCCGCATAAAGATCAAGCCCTTGACCATGGGACAGGGCATAGGCGACCCGATGCCGTCCATCACCGAGGCTGCGAAAATCAAGATCGGCGAAATCAGTGGCCTGCATCCCTGCGGCTTCCTTCTCATTCGCATGGCACGGGCGTTTGCCGGAGCCGGCGTCCCGCACCAACCTCAATGACATGGTTTGGTGCGGTCAGCGGGAAAACCCGCTCTTGCGCACCTAGTATCTCTATCTGTTCGTTAACACTTCTAAACAGACGCGTCGCGGATGAAAAGAGCGCAAGGTCTCGATTGTCGGTATGGTTTCTTTGCAGGCGCTGAAACCTGCTCCGCCCCCGATTGGAGACGGAATTTCCCTCGGGAAATCAACGTGGAAGCGAGCCTATGACGGGCCGGTCTTGGGGCCCGCCAAGAACAGATGGGTGCCGGCCTCTCTGACGGGCGGGCTCTACCGCGCTTCCCATGCGCCGGACCGCATCCGTTTTATCCAAGAGTCGCCAATTGAATGAATAGCAGCACGGCGGGGTTGGGGATCCGCGGCCGTCTTCAAGCGATAAAGGCTGCGCGGGATCGTCAGCCACTCGACTCCTGCGAATACCGTTCCGCAACCTGGGCACCGATGGCCGAAATCAACTCGAAATAGGTGTCCGGGTCGGCATGGCGCAGCTTGGCCGCGTCCAGTTCCTGCCCCTTGGCGAAGATCAGTTCAGGCACAGTGTTCGCCACCGCCTCGATTATGGCCTTGGCGCAGTCCATGGGATCATCACCGCCATCGATCGCGGCGTCGGAGCGGCCACGCCTTGACCCGTCGGCCGTCATCGCGTTGCGGGACACATCGGTCGCTACGGAGCCCGGCAACACATTGGTAACCTTGATGTTGTGGAGTGTATCGACCTCGGCCCGCAATGCATCCATATAGCCGATAAGACCGTGCTTGGCGGCGCAATAGGCCGTGCGTAGGGGAGCTCCCATCCGTCCGGCAACGGAGCTTATCGCGACAATGTGGGCGCCGCCGGCCGCGACCATCTTTGGCAACTGCAATTGGGTCAGCCAGATCGGCGCGATGAGATCGATATTGATCAGATCGCGGTAGACTTCCGGCGCCGTGTTCACGGCCAGACTACGCTGGCTCACCCCCGCATTATTGACGAGAACATCAACCTTACCCTTCCAGGCCCAGGCCGTCTCCACCGCCTGCGGCAGGCTCGAATAATCGGTCGCCTCAAAGGGAAGAACCAGCGTGTCGGTGCTCAATGGCCCGGCCACAGCCTCCAGAGCCTCAACGCGTCGCCCGGAGAGGATGATATGGGCCCCCTCATCGCAAAAGGCCTGGGCCAGGGCTTTGCCGATGCCTGAAGACGCGCCGGTGACCCAAACCACTTTGCCGTCGAACTGTCCCATTTTGTTTCCTTCCCTTTTTTGGCCGGCCCCAGCGGATCAAAGCCGCCTTGAGCCTAACATGGGCCGGCAAAAGCCCCGGCACTCCAAATGGCAGTCAAGCAGCAGCTCCCCCTCGCCTCTCGCCATCGTCCATGAGCCGGCGGTGGCTTCCGACTTGCGCGCCGCCGCGGGGCGGCGACTTCGCTCTAAACACCTCCCACTGACCTGTGGCATCAGGACCACAGGGGGGAAAAACCCGACGCTCAGTACGATGTGAAGGGCAATTCACACTCGCCTTTTCGCGCAAACATTCATTACATCTGAGTCACGTCGCCGTGGTCTCCAATCTTGCAATGGGATCGGTCGCACAGTGGACCGGCTCGCCAGGGCGGGGGCTCTTTTGGGGCAATGTTTCGTCCCGGCGTTTTTCGGCTGCGTGTGTGTTTTCCAATAAGACTTACAAGGACATTCGCCATGACAACACCGACTTTTCGCAGTGACGATCTCGATCTGGGCCCAGAAGACGACGAAATCGACGGTCTTCGCGGGAACGACACCATTATCGGCAATGGGGGCGACGACCTCATTACCGACATCATTCCCGTGCTGAGCGGTGGTAACGACGTCTTTGACGGCCGTTTCGGTAATGACACCCTGATCGGCGGTGTGGGCCATGACAGCCTGCTGGGCGGCAATGATGACGACCTGCTGTTCGGTGATACCGGCCGGGACACCCTCCGCGGCGGCAATGGTGACGACACCCTTGACGGCGGCTTCGGCGAAGACACACTTGATGGCAATGCCGGTGATGATGTGCTGCTTGGCGGTGCCGTCGGCAGCATTATCGATTTGATCGCCGGTGATATTTTCGAGGGGCTGCCGGAGCTCGACTTTGCCAGCGACACCTTCCGGGTCGGCGATATCACTGGCAATGGCAACGACCTCATCCTGTTCTTCGATTTCGACAGTGGCGAAGAGGAAACTGCAGATCGCCTGGGTCTCAATTTCGGCGACGGCATGGAGTGGTTCTCGACCACGGATGACTTTATCGGCCTCGCCACCCGTCTTGGTACGGATGATAACGAAGACACATCCGCCGTCGTGGATCTTGGCAATGGTGATTTCACCCTGGTTTTCAGCAGGGATGAGGACGGCAATCCGACGAATTCGGTCAATCTGGCCGGTGCCGTCGGAAGCGAGGATCTGCCACTTGACGCTCTCCTTGGCGAACCGGTCGATCTCGCCATGAACGGCGTCGAATTTGACTTCACGGTCAACAACATCTGGGGCAATTCCAACTCCGCCGGCATCAATGCCAAGATCTCCATCACCAACACCACCGGTGAGGAACAAAGCGCCTACGACCTCAACGACCTCACCATTGACGGCTTTTCGATCACGTCGTTCTGGGTCGAAGGTCAGCCGGCCCGGATCGAACGGAACAGCGAGAGCGCCTCGGCTGAATTTGGTGATCTGGCGTGGTTCTCCGTTGATGAGGGCGAGACGGTCACATTCGGCTTTGTCGCAACGACCACGGAAGAAGACCTGGTCTCGGCCGGCAATTTCTGGCCGACCCCGCAGGATCCGGATGCCTTCGTTCAGGGTGTCCTTGATGGTCTCAGCTTCGACTACGACTACGATCTCGGCTGAAGCCATTGGGGGCTTGCGTCCCAGGCGGATGAAATGACGAAGGGCGGGAGACCAGGTCTCCCGCCCTTTTTCATGGGACATCTGATTTCAGAATGCCCAAATGCGGGATTTCAGGGCGCCTCCATCGGCGGCACCAGCAGGGTCGGGTCGATGCGGGCGGAACGCCAATACATGCGCCAGTCAAGATGGGGCCCGGTGGCCCGGCCGGTGGCGCCGACAGTGCCAACGACATCGCCCTGCGCCACCCGATCGCCAGGCTTCACGGTGATCGTGTCAAGATGCATCAGCACACCGATCACACCGTGGCCGTGGTCAATGAAGATGAGACCACCCTCGAAATACATGTCCGGATCGGCGAGGGTCACAATGCCCGAGGCGGGCGCCTTGACCGGCGTGCCCTTGGGCGCGGCGATATCGACACCGAAATGGGGCCGGCGCGGCTCGCCATTCAAGACACGCTGGGAGCCATAGACGCCGGAAATCTGGCCCGTGACGGGCCAGATAAACCCGGCCTCGTAATCCGTTGCCCGCGTCGCCAAGGGGCGAGCCTTCTTCTTTTCCGCCAGTTCCGAGCGGATGCGGCGCAGGGTCTCCTCGCTTCTCGGGCTCACCATCCGGTCCGGCAGACCGTCAATGCGCTGAACATTGTAGGTGCGCTGAGCGACGGGAAAGGTCTGACTCGCCGGCGGTTGACCGGGCAGTGTCACCGTGATTGTCACGGGCTCATCCCGGTCCCGGTGCAGGCCTAGGACAAACCCGCCAGTCTTGGAAACAGGCACGGCCATCCCGTCGATCTCGACCTGTGCACCCGGCACCGTCTGACCACGGACAAGGCCGCCTTCGATGAACTCGCCTTGGAACTGGGCCGGAAAATCGGCATGGGCCGGCCCTGTGGCCAGGAGGATGAAAACCGCAAGACGGGACAGGAAACGGACCATCGGTGTACCCTCCTTTGGGATCAATCTGTGTCAAGCAGGCAAGGCGCCTGTGCGCTGCTCACGCGTTGTCGACAGCGTTTTCCCGGCCCAACAGTTCCTGATGGCGCTTCAGCATGGCGTCGGGCGTGGCGTAGGCCTCTTGGACATCGGGATTCCAATAGCGCAGGGCCTGGATTGCAATGGGCACGCCCGTAACGGCGCAGCGAACAAATTCGCCCGGCTGCACAAAGCGGAAATCGCTGATCGAATAGACCAGGACGGCTTCACGCCGGCCTGGTCCGGCCGTGAGATCATCCATCCTTTGCTCCTTTGGTGGTCCGGCCGGAACGTCCGCTCCGGGGTGGAGTGTCAATGCCCCACGCGCTCAGCCGTCATGGGGGGAGAATAGGCTGCCTTGCCGGTATTCGCCATCCTTAGCGCCATCCTTAGCGCCGTCCTTGGCACCACGCCCCCCGCTGGCCCCCGCGTCAACGCCCGCACCGGGCCCGGCCTCCCGCTTTTTGGCCGCCTTTCGCTTAACGGTCTTTGCCGGTCGCGCGGATGCGGCATCGCTCGCCGCCTCGTGCCCATCCGTCACCGTGGCCGCGCGTGAGCCATCATGGAAATCGAGGCGAATGCCATCACCGGCGCCAAGTCCGTCGGCATTGCGCACAATGTGACCGTCTTCACCGCGCACCAGGGCAAACCCCCGGGCCAGGGTTCCTTGATAACTGAAACTGCGCAGCAATTTGCCCAGCACGCCGAGGCGTTCACCAAGCCGGTCAAGGCGCGTGCGCTGGGCCTGATCGAGGCGCCGGCCGACGGGCGCAAGTCTGCGCGCGCCATCCTCAAGCCGGGCAGCCAGGACATCGGCGCGCAGGCGCGCAGCAAGACCGCCCAACCGCTCACCGGAGCGCTCCAGATTGCGGGCGGGCGCCTGGCCCAGGCGGCGCTCCAACCCTCGCAAACTCTCCTGGGCCTTTGCGATCCGTGTGCCCATGGCCTCCGGTCGCAACACGGCGCGCACCCGCTCGAAACGGGCCTGCCAAAGGGCGGCGCCGCTGCGCAGGGCGGTCGCCAGTCGGGCGGATGCATAATCGAGGCGCTGGCGGGCTGCGGGGACCAGATCATCGGCCCGGGGCAGACCCCGCGCGGCCGCGACCAGACGCTGGCGCCGATCCTCGACACTCCGGGTCAGGCCCCGTTCGAGCCGGCCCTCAAGGGTCGACAGATCGGCTTTCAGCTCACTGCGCACCGGCACGGCCATTTCCGCTGCCGCCGTCGGCGTGGGCGCGCGCCGGTCGGAGACAAAGTCGATCAGCGTGGTGTCGGTTTCGTGGCCCACGGCGGAAATCACCGGGATCGCGCTCGCGGCCACGGAACGGACCACGGCTTCCTCATTGAACGGCCAGAGATCCTCAATGGAACCGCCACCCCGCGCGACAATCAGAAGGTCCGGACGGGGCACCGTGCCGCTGGGCCCGAGGGTGTTAAAGCCAGCCACCGCTTTCGCCACTTGCTCGGCGGCCTGCTCCCCCTGAACCATCACGGGCCAGAGTAGAACATGGCGGGGAAAGCGGTCATTGAGCCGGTGGAGAATGTCCCGGATCACAGCGCCCGTCGGCGAAGTCACGACGCCGATGACCTCTGGCAGGAAGGGCAGCGCTTGCTTGCGCTCCTCGTCAAACAGGCCTTCGGCTGACAGCGCGGCCTTGCGCTTTTCCAGGAGTGCCATCAGCGCGCCGACCCCGGCCGGCTCGATCTGTTCCACAACCATCTGATATTGCGAGCGTCCGGCAAAGGTCGTCAGCCGGCCCGTGGCCACCACTTCGAGCCCCTGTTCGGGCCGGATCTTCAGGCGCGGCACATTGGGGCGCCAGACAACGCCATTGAGCACCGCCTTTTCATCTTTCAGGTCCAGATAGACATGGCCGTTGCCGTGGAAGGTCACCCGGCCCACCTCGGCGCGCACACGCACATGGGAAAAGGACCGCTCCACGACCTGTTTCAGCTCGGCGGACAGTTCGCTGACCGTGAATTCCGGCTTGTTGTCCCCGGGCGCGGGCGCGGCCGCAGCGGCATCGGACTCGTCCGCGGCGAACAGGGACTTGGGATCTGCAGATGCGGTCATGGAACTCCTGGACTTGAGGCCCCCCGGCGCCACGGCCCCCCGGCGCCACGGCC
>CAYUYV010000009.1:16495-43426 GCA_964449455.1 uncultured Alphaproteobacteria bacterium
ATGGAACTCCTGGACTTGAGGCCCCCCGGCGCCACGGCCCCCCGGCGCCACGGCCTTGTGGCATCAGCGGGCGGTCTTGGCCATGATACAGGGATTCCGGCCCCTGCGGGGCCCCTGTGCGGATGTCGGTACGACAGTATGATGGCAGGCGGAGGGAGCAGGCGATGAAGGTGCTGGTTTTGGGGTCAGGTGGGCGCGAGCATGCCCTTGCGTGGCGTCTTGCGCGCTGTCCCAGTGTAGAGCGGATCATCAGCGCGCCGGGTAATCCCGGCATGGCGCGGGAAGGCTATGTGGATGCCATCGATCCGGCGAACCCAAAAGCTGCCATTGCCTGTGCCCGCCGCCATGAGGCCGATCTCGTCGTTGTGGGGCCGGAAGCGCCCCTCATTAACGGGGTCGCCGATGCCCTGCGCGCCGCCGGCATCCCGGTCATCGGCCCCAGCGCGTCGGCTGCCCGCCTTGAGGGCTCCAAAGCCTTCACGAAGGACCTGGCCCGCGAATTCGCCATTCCCACGGCCGCGTCCCGCACATTCTCAGACAAGGCGCTTGCTCTGGATTACGCCGAGACCCAGCCCCTGCCCCTGGTGATCAAGGCGGATGGCCTCGCCGCCGGCAAAGGCGTGGTGATCGCCGACACGAGGGCCGAGGCGCGGGCCGCCATCACCGACATGCTCGACGGCCGGTTCGGCACCGCCAGTGACACCATCGTTATTGAGGAGTTCCTGCGCGGCGAGGAGGTGAGCTATTTCGCCCTCACCGATGGGCAGTCGATCCTGCCATTCGGCGCCGCCCAGGACCATAAGCGCGTGGGCGACGGGGACACCGGCCCCAATACGGGGGGCATGGGCGCCTATTCACCGGCTCCCATTTTCGACGCGGCCCTTGAAGAGGAGACCCTCAAACGCATTATTCAGCCCACGGTAGAGGGCATGGCCCGCATCAATGCGCCTTATGAGGGATTTCTCTATGCCGGGCTGATGATCACGGACGAGGGCCCCAAGCTCATCGAGTACAATGTGCGCCTCGGGGATCCGGAAACCCAGGTCCTGATGCTGCGGGCCGAGGGAGACCTCGCCCTGGTGCTGGCCCAAGCCGCTGCCCATCGCCTGGATGAAGCCAGCCTCTCCTGGAGCCCCGACGCAGCGATGACCGTGGTCATGGCGAGCGAAGGCTATCCCGGGGCCTATGCAAAGGGCACGGAAATCCGCAATCTTGGGGCGGCCGAGGCGCTGGACGGCGTCACCATCTTCCAGGCCGGGACCCGGTCCCAAGATGGACAGCTCGTCTCCGCCGGTGGCCGGGTGCTGAATGTCAGCGCAGTGGGCGCGACCCTCAGCGAGGCGCGGGACAGAGCATACAGCGCCGTCGAGCGGATCGACTGGCCGGCCGGCTTTTGCCGGCGCGATATTGGATGGCGCGCCCTGGGGGGCCGTTAATCGTCCGATATGGGGCAAGCCAACACACGGACAAAGAAAGACACAAACACGGAATAATCGACCAGGCACAGAAACGGGAGGCCCGCCATGACGCAAACACCATCACGCCAGGAACTGTTCAGCGGCACCAAAGACGTCGCCGAGACCCACCGCTTTGACGAGGGCCGCCTCAATGAATATCTGAGCCAGACCGTGGAGGGGTACAAAGGACCTCTGACAGTGCGCCAGTTCAAGGGCGGCCAGTCCAATCCGACCTATCAGCTCATCACTCCGGAAAAGCGCTATGTGCTGCGCCGCAAGCCGCCGGGCAAGCTGCTGAAATCCGCCCATGCGGTCGACCGGGAATACAAAGTCATCAGCGCCTTGAACAAAACTGATTTCCCAGTCCCGAAAGCACACATTCTGTGTGAAGACGAAGACATACTGGGCACCATGTTCTACGTGATGGACTTTGTGGAGGGCCGGATTTACTGGGAGGCAACCCTGCCCCAGGTCGCCCACGCCGAGCGGGCACCGATCTATGATGCCATGAACGAGACCATTGCCAAGCTGCACAACACCGACTATCGCGCCATCGGGCTGGAGGATTTCGGGCGATCCGGCAACTACTTCGCCCGGCAGATTTCCCGATGGACCAAGCAATACCAATTGTCGGAAACGGAAGAAATTGCGGATATGAACCGGCTCATCGAATGGCTGCCGGAAAACATTCCCGATGATCCGGGTGACAGCATTGTCCATGGCGATTACCGGCTGGACAATATGATCCTGCACCCAACGGAGCCGCGCGTGCTGGCGGTTCTCGACTGGGAGCTGTCCACCACGGGCCATCCGCTGGGCGACTTCACCTACCACCTGCTGCAATGGCATATGCCGAGTGCGGACGGCTCCGGCACATCACTGGTGGAGAACGATCTCAACGCCTTGGGCATTCCGTCTGAAGATGAATATGTGAAGGCCTATTGCCGGCGCACGGGGCGGGACAATATCGGTAACCTTAATTACTACTTTGCTTATAACTTCTTCCGTCTTGCCGGCATTCTCCAGGGCATCGTGGGCCGGGTCCGCGATGGCACGGCGTCGAGCGCCCATGCTGCCCAGAATGCCGCCCAGGTGCGCCCGCTCGCCGAGACCGGCTGGCAATTCGCGCTTGCAGCCGGAGCAAAACCCTAAACACGAACGGCACAGGTCAGGGGGACCGATAAGCGGACATTAAGAGCAGCGCTGGTATAAGCGCCCCATGATTGGGAGTGCATACAATATCACGCTGACGGGGTCCGCAGACCGGGTTCTGCTCGGAACCGGGGACAGGCTGGTCGTCAATGAGCCGTTTACGGATGGTTCAGCAAAGGCGCACCTGTCCGTGTCCCACCTGCCCCATGCGGCAGCCCTTCTGGGCCCGTCCGGCGTGGTCCTGGAGCACAATCAGGCCTTTGCCAGACTGATGGGCCATGACGGCATATCCGTCACCGACCATGCACTCATCGAGGCTCTGAGCGCCGGGGACAGCTCGCGCCTGCGTTTGGGGCTTGCCTTTGTCGAGCGGGCCCAACCCCATGAGGACACGGTCCTGTCCTTTGCCCTCAAGCTCCATACCGGCGGCACGGACGAACGGCAGATCTGGCTTGAAGCCCGTCCCATCTCAGCCAGTCTGTGGATCGCCCATCTCTACCGGGATCATCCGGTGCTGGCCCACGGTCTGGCAATCCATGGCGGCGATGGCGCGGCGCTGATCGGAACCGATGGACGCATCCGCATCATAACGGCCGCAAGCGGACAGTTCTTGTGCACCGATCCGATCCATCTGGTGGACGAGCCTTTCACATCCCTTGCCACACCCGAAGACCGCGCGGACCTTGAGAACGCCCTGGCGGTTGCGCTCGCCCATCCATCCGAAGCCTGCCAAAGCCCGCTGGTCGCCTTCAATCTGCCTTGGGGCGGAACGGACAATCCCTGCCTTGCCGCGCGTGTCATGCCGTTGACCTTGTTGGGCCACGAAAGCGCGCGGGGCGAAGGGGGCGCGATTGCCCTTCTTCGCGACATGGCCAGCCTGAAATCCCTGGAAGGGGAAAGGGACAGTGCCCTCAAGACGGCAGAACAGGCGAGCCGGACCAAGTCCCGCTTCCTTGCCGGCATGAGCCACGAATTGCGCACGCCGCTCAACGCCATTATCGGGTTTTCCGACATTCTGCAGCAGGAGATGTTCGGCCCCCTGGGTAATGAGAGGTACAAGGAATATATCGGCCTCATCCGCGAGAGCGGCCTGGCCATGCTGCAGCTCGTCACGGATATCCTGGATCTCGCCCGGATCGAGACAGGCCGCTATGCCCTGCGCCTGGAACGGGTGGACGCGGAAACCCTGATCAAGGCCGAGGTTGAGAAGTGGCACAAGCGTGCCGCCCTGAAGAACATTGCCGTGGACGCCGCCCTGCCGCCGTCTGCGCCTGTTCTGCATGCGGATCGCCTCGCGCTGTCGCAGATCTTGACCAATCTGCTCTCGAATGCGGTCAAATACACCGAGGCGGGTGGACAGGTGACCGTGGCCGCGGAGGAAGTGGGCGACACCATCAATCTGGTCGTGATGGACACCGGGCAAGGCATTGAGCCCGATCTTCTGCCAAAGCTGGGCCGGCCCTTTGAACAATTGGTTGCGGAAACGAGCGCCAATGGCGGCGGCAACGGCATCGGCCTTGCGCTCGTGCATGCGCTGGCAAAACTGCACCAGGGCGCCGTGGTGATCGACAGTACCCTTGGTGAGGGAACGACCGTGACCGTCCGCCTGCCCCGTGAAATTGTCCCGCAGGCGGAGGATCGTCCGGGCGAGGCAGCGGATGCTCCGGCCTCGCCCTCCACTCTCGGCAGCAGCCGGGCCGCCTGAACCGGCCGCCTAAACCCGCCGCATGAATTTGCCGCTTGGGCCAACCGCCTCAAGCGGCCGCCCCAGGCGGTGCATCAAGCCGGTCTCATCAGCTGCGCTGGGCGTCCTGATACGCCTTGAGGGCCTCTGCAAGCTCACCTTGAACCTTGGCCATCACGGGCAGCTTGGTGATGGCCTCGTAATAGGCCGCCGTGCGAGGGGCCTTGGCGAGAGGATCGCCGAGAAGGGGACCAAGGCTGTTCACAAAGAACAGCACCGGCATCAGGCTGGCATCGGCCATGGTCACACGTCCGTGCACGGCATACCCATCCTCACCAATCACGCTTTCCAGATATTCAAGGCCCTTGGCAAGTTCGCTCGCGGCGTCTTGCGCGACAGCCTCGACACGGGTTGCGGGGTTGAGCTGGCCGAACAGGCGTGCCAGAGGCGTCATGACATAAATATCACCGATCCGCGCCACCATGCGGGTCTTGGCCCGCTCTTCAGGGGTCTCACCAAGCATTGAAGCGCCCTTGCCGGCGGCGGCACTCATGTCCTCAAGATATTCGCAGATGGTCTCGGATTCGGCGAGGCGCATGGTGCCGGTGTCAAGGCAAGGCACCTTGGCCGTGGGTGTGATCTGCCCATAACTGCCATCCGTCGGCGGGCTGACGACCTCCAGGGGAATGTCCTTCATGTAGGCCACGATGCGCACCCGCGCGGTGAAGGGCGACAGATTGGAATTGTAAAGTTTCATGGGCGTTTGATCCTTCCTTGGAGGGTTTTTTGGGGAACGGGGCAAGCCCCGAAAAGCAAACAGCACCGGCGGAGGCCGCCGATGCTGTCCGGGCAAACAAATTTTGGGCAAGGCCCCTTACATCTGGGCGCCTTTCTGCTGAAGCCGCTCCATGTGCTTCTTGAATTCAAGGCGCGCGATGGTGCGGTTATGGACCTCGTCGGGACCGTCAGCGAGACGCAGAGTCCGGATATTGGCGTAAAGCTTGGCCAGACCGAAATCCTTGGTGACGCCGCCGCCACCATGGGCCTGGATGGCATCGTCGATGACCTGGAGGGCAATCCGCGGCGCGGCCACCTTGATCATCGCGATCTCACCCCGGGCGACCTTATTGCCGACCGTGTCCATCATGTAAGCAGCCTTGAGCGTCAGCAGGCGGCACATCTCGATATTGATACGGGCCTCACCAACGCGCTGTTCCCACACGGAATGCTCATAGACCTTCTTGCCAAAGGCTTCCCGGGTGAGCAGACGCTCGCACATCTTCTCCAGGGCGACTTCGGCGGCACCGATTGTGCGCATGCAGTGGTGGATCCGGCCCGGGCCAAGGCGTCCTTGGGCGATTTCAAAGCCGCGACCTTCACCGAGAAGCATGTTCTCGACCGGCACGCGGACATTGTCGAGGATCACTTCGGCATGGCCATGCGGGGCATCGTCATAGCCGAACACGGGCAGCATGCGCTGGACCTTGATACCCGGTGTGTCGGCGGGCACGAGGATTTGAGACTGCTGGGCATGGGCGGGTGCGGACGGATCGGTCTTGCCCATGACAATGTAGATCTTGCAGCGCGGATCGCCGACGCCGGAGGACCACCATTTGCGGCCATTGATGACATAGTGGTCGCCGTCCCGGGTGATGCGGGTTTGAATATTGGTGGCATCGGAAGAGGCGACTTCCGGCTCGGTCATCAGGAAGGCGGAGCGGATTTCGCCCTCAAGCAGGGGGTTTAGCCACTTTTCCTGCTGCGCCTTCGTGCCGTAGCGGATCAGCACTTCCATATTGCCCGTGTCGGGGGCGGAGCAGTTAAAGACTTCAGAGGCGAAGCCGATGCGGCCCATGATTTCCGACAGCGGCGCATATTCAAGATTGGTCAGGCCGGCACCCAGATCACTTTCGGGCAGGAACATGTTCCACAGCCCTTGTGCCTTCGCCTTGGCCTTGAGTTCTTCGAGGACCGGCACCACCTGCCACCGATTGGTGCCGAAGCTTTCCATCTGGCGCTCATAGGTGTCGACAGCGGGCTCGACATGGGCGGCCATGAATTGCTGGACCCGTTCGATCCAGTGTTTGGTTTTATCGCTATGGTCGAAAATCATGGGGTGAAGCTCCTCCCTCCAGGACATTATGTGAGGCCATACCATACACGAGGCCAAAGCCTAGCCCCTTCGATCCAGTCCGTCACGCGCTCGCGCGTCGCGCTCGAAAGAAGGCCTTAAGCAAGGCCGACGCCTCCTCGGCGCCGGGGCCTTTGACGATTAAGGGCCGATGATGGCAGGTGGGCTGCTCGAAGAACCGGGGACCGTGAGCAACCGCTCCGCCTTTGGGATCGCCCGCCCCATAGACCACACGCGCGATACGGGCATGGGCGATGGCGCCGGCGCACATGGCGCAGGGTTCAAGACTTGAGACCAGGACAGAACCAACGAGCCGCTCGCTGCCCAGGGCTTGGGCGGCCGCACGAATAACGAGGATTTCCGCATGGGCTGTGGGATCGACCCGCTCCACAATCCGATTGCCGTCTTCGGCAATCACCGCACCATCTGGGCCCGCCAAAACGGCACCCACGGGCACTTCGCCCCGTTGGGCCGCCGCCTTTGCCTGGGCCAGGGCCCGCGCCATCAAGGCCTCAATGATCGCTTGGTCATCCATGGGCGCAACCTGCCCGGCGGATGGAAGGCAGGCAAGCCATGAACGAGGAAGCCGAGGGAAGCGGCGAACGCATCGCCAAGGTGCTCGCCCGGGCGGGCTTGTGTTCACGCCGGGAAGCCGAGCGCTGGATCGCCGAGGGCCGGGTCCGGGTGAATGGCAAGACGCTCGACACCCCCGCCGTGCTCGTCAGCGATGCTGACAAGGTCACCGTCGATGGCGCTCCCCTGCCCGACCGTCAGACCACCCGCCTGTGGCGCTATCACAAGCCCATCGGCCTCGTGACCACCCACAAGGATCCGGAAGGCCGGCGCACTGTGTTCGATGCCCTGCCGGAGGACATGCCGCGGGTCATTTCCGTCGGCCGGCTCGACATTACCTCTGAGGGCCTCCTGCTGCTGACCAATGACGGGGCCCTGGCCCGTCGCCTGGAGCTGCCCTCGACGGGTTGGTTGCGCCGCTACCGGGTGCGGGTCTTCGGCAAGGTGGAGGAAAAGGAATTGGAGCCGCTGACCGAGGGGGTTTCAATCGATGGTGTGATCCACAAGGCGGCGTCGGCAAAGCTTGACCGGACCCAAGGGAATAATGCCTGGCTGACCATTGCCCTGCGCGAGGGCAAGAACCGGGAAGTCCGCAAGCTGATGGAAGTGCTAGGCCTGCGCGTCAACCGCCTCATCCGGCTTTCCTATGGCCCCTTCCAGCTTGGTGACCTCAAGCCCGGTGCCTTATCGGAAGTCAACGGCAAAGTGATCCGCGAGCAATTGGGGCGCGGTCAGGCGAAGGACAGCAAAGGACGCGGATCCAAATGAGACTGCTGCACGGGACACCGTGGCCCCGTTACAAAACTCAGCACATTGACGATTGATCAAATGACAGTCACCTGCGCGCCCGAGCGGGACCAACAGTCAAGGAGCCTCACGGATCAACAAAAGCCCTGGAGGGAGTGAATGGCGGGCAGATTGAGACCCGTCTTGGCGCCATGAAAGTGGCACCGCATCGCTTTATTTCCCTATTGCGTGCTTGGTTTTATCCAAGCCCCCCAAAGGCCCCTATCCGGTTCCTGATCAATTCTTAATCCGGGCAAGGACTGGTGAAATGCTGCACCGGTGACTAAACTCCCGCCCATGATGCGGCTGTTGACCACCAAACTCGCACGGACTCTGACACTGTTGGTGATGGCGGTGCAACTGATCGCACCCGTCAGGGCTGTTTCGTCTACGGATATATCACCGTCCTCTTCCTTTCCCGTTTGTTCATTTTCTAAAACCTTGCCGGCTGATGCCCAGGCCACTTTGTCCCGCCTGTTCGCGGTTCTTCAGGGGCAGGGGCAGGGGCAGGACCAGAACGAACCATCCGGATCAGGCGACCCCAAATCAGGCGAACACTGCCCGTTCTGTGTCCTGGCCCAGACTCTGTTGCTGCTTGATCGCGATCTGATCTATGCGCCGGTCAGCGTCACCAAGCGGCAATCCTGGCCCATCCCGACGGGCACTCCGGCCACGGCCATTCGCGGCCCGCCCCTCGGCCAAAGAGGCCCCCCGTCTCTTGGATAGCGACCGTTTCACCGCGCCATCCAAGTGAGGATCCCATGTTTCGCAGTTTGTTTCTGATCGGCGCCGCGAGCGCCGCGTTGGCCGTTTCGCCTGCCATGGCGCAGGACCTTGTGCCTTTCGACACCATCATCGTCCTTGCCGAGCGCGAGGAAACGCAGAGCGGCGAGCTCGTGGTGGACCCTGCCCTTCAAGGCCGCCTTGCGACCCTCGACGATCTCTTCCGCGGCACGCCTGGCCTGCTCGTGGAACCAGTCTTCGGCGGCATTGACCATCCACGCTTTTCCATTCGCGGCTCCGGCCTCCAGCGGGGCACCCAGCCCGCGGGCCGGGGGATTGAACTGCGCCTTGACGGCGTGCCCATGACCTATGCGGACACAAGCTTCGATTTCGTGGAATGGATCGACCCGCTCCTGTTTGATCAGGTGACGGTGTTGCGGGGCGGGCGCGGCGCCCTTGCCGGAGGGGCGGCACTTGGCGGGGTCGTGGATTTTCAGGGCCGGTCCGGGGCCGGCGAGCCTGAGTTCCTTGCCCGGGGCGAGGGGGGCAGCTTCGATTTCCTCCGTGGGCAGATTGCTCTTTCTGGGGAAATAGGCCAGTTCACAGGTTTTGCGACCGGCACGCTCTTCTCCCAGAACGGCTTTCGCGAGCAAAATGAGCAGGACGCGGCACGCGCCTATGCCCGGGGTCAGTTTCGGCTGTCGGATCGCGTGACCTTGCGCGGTTCCGTTCTTTATTCGGACTCCGAAATCGAACTGCCCGGCCCCCAGACCCTGGCCCAGATCGACGCAGGATCGACGGCCGCCCAACCCAACAATGTGTTCGGTGACTGGCGCCGCTTCGCCGAACGAGGGCGCGTGAGCCTCGGCGCGGAGATTGACCTTGGGGTGCGGAGCATCGAGATCGACGGCGCTTACATGATCAATGATGTGCGCTTTCGCCGGCGGGATGTACAGACGGAGGACAATGACGACATCGCCCTCACCTTGCGCTACCGGGACAACAGTCTCGGCGAAGCCATCAGTTGGGGCCTTAATGTCATTGCCCAGCGGAACGATCGCCGCCAGCAGCAGTTCTTCAATGGCGGTGGCACCCCGCCGACCTTCACCGGTACTCAGGGCGATCAGTGGGGAGACAATGATCTGGAGGCCACCCGCCTGACCACCCAGGCCCGTGTAACCTGGCGGCCCGCCGATGTGTTGAGCCTTGACGTGACCGCCGGGTGGGACCGGCATCGCCGGCGGATCGAGGACGATTTCGACGGGATCCGGCCAGAGCGTCCCGCGGCAACGCTCGACCAGGACTATCAGGGCTTCAATGGCCTTGCGCTCGTCACCTGGGAGGCCGTCCCCTTGCTGAAGGTCTTTGCGGGCGTCAGCCATGTCATCGAGCCGCCGACCTATGACGTGCTGCTGATCAACCGCGCCGGCACCCCTGGGCCCATGAATGCCCTGCTCACCGGGCCGGATCCGCGCCGCCCGGTGATCCGTGACCTTGACAAGCAAACATCCCTCACCGTGGAAGGGGGCGTCAGTGGAACCATTGGAGGCATTGCCATTGATGCGACAATTTATGCCGGCTGGCTGGACGGGGAAATCGTGTCCACGACCGATGCGGTGACCCAAAACGTCACCTCCGTCGGCAATGCAGATCGCACACGGCGCTTTGGCGTAGAGGCCGCCGCCAACACCACCCTCGCGCGGGACCTGTTCGGCGCCGGCGATGAACTGCGTCTGGGCGTCGACTGGACCTTCACGGATGCAAGCTTCGACGGTGACCCGGTCTTCGGGGACAACACGCTGCCGATCATTGTCGAGCATCTGTTCGAAAGCCGCCTCTCCTATGCGTCCGGCGGTCTTTCCGTCGAATCCTTTGTCACCCATGCCGTCGACGGCGGCTTTGCCGACTATGCGAACACGGTGCGTGCTGACGGATATACAACGCTCGGCCTTCGGGTCAGTTACGATACGGGCCGCTTCCTCGTCTTTGCAGAAGGACGTAACATCACGGATGCGCGATATGTCTCCAGCGTCATCGGTGCCCGGAACAATCTGAATGGGATGGACAACGCGATCTTCGCGCCGGGCGAGCCCGCGGCTTTCACCATCGGTGCCCAGGCACGGTTCTGAGGCAAACAAAGGGACCCATTCCCATGGCAGTGACCGGCATAACCCGTATCCTTCTCGCTCTCGCCCCGCTGATGCTGCTGCCGGCCTCCGGGCGGAGCGCCGAAAATGGGCCATCTTCGGTGAGTGAGCATTGCCCAGCGCTCGCAGCAACGCCAAGGCCTGTCTATTGGGTCTGCGCCATCGGACATCGGCGCATCATGTTGGAGAGCGGGGACCTGAGCGCCCGTGTGTCTCTCGCCGATCTTCCGGCCCATCCGGGCCTTATCGGCGTCGGTCCCCTCGAGGGTCTAAAGGGGGAGATCACCATCGATCAGGGAACGGTGTATATTTCAACCATGCGGGATGGTGAGCAAGTCGTCTCGGAGCGGATGGATGGTGGCGCCATCTTCTTGGCCTTCGGCGCGGCGGATAGCTGGCAGGCCGTCGAGGTGCCCGAGGCCCTTGAGGGCGGCGAGGCGATCGAGGCCTTTATCAAGGCGGCGGCGCAACAGCATGGCCTTCATCCGGCACAGCCCTTCCCCTTCCGGATCACCGGCGCGGCTGAAGATCTCGACTACCATGTCATGTTCATGGCCAGCGACGGCCCCCATGGTGGGCATGGCATGCATCATGGCCCCTCCCACGGCCATCACGCCCACAAGCAGGCAAAAATTCCTTTCAAGGTCAGCCGGGCCCGTGTCACCATTGTCGGCATCTGGGCCGATGAAGCGAGCGGCGATCAGTATACCCATCATGGCCAGCGAACCCATATGCATGTCCTGGTCGACGATCCGCAGGGTGCGGGCCATGTGGACAAGCTGGCCCTCGCGCCCGGCGCAACGCTCTTTCTCCCGCGTGTCACTTCCGATTGACCGGGATCACGCTTGACGGGAGGCTCCCATGACGGCCGGCGATCCGAACATCACCATTGTTTATGACGGCGATTGCCCATTCTGTTCCGCTTATGTGCGGATGGTGCGGCTGCGCCGGGCCGTGGGTGATGTGGTGCTGCTGGATGCACGGGAGGGCGGTCCCGTGGTCGCTGGTCTTTGGGAGGCTGGCTATGATCTTGATCAGGGCATGGCCATGCTGATCGGGGGCGAGGTCCATTATGGGGCCGACTGCATCCACCGCATGGCCCTGCTCAGCACACCGTCAGACTGGTTCAACAGGCTGAATGCGGTCATCCTCCGCTCCCGGACGGCCTCAAAGTTTCTCTATCCCGTTTTGCGCTTCTGCCGGAACACCGCGCTTCGGTTCAGGGGACGCCCTCCCCTGACGCCCATGGACTGAAGCGTCAAGCCGCCACGAGCCACTCAATGCGTGCAGGGCCCGTCGCACCCAGGGTCTGGGACAACCAGGCAAGGCCATCCGCCGCCGCTTCCTCCAGCACATAGGGCGGATTGATGACGACAAGGCCAAAGCCGGTCATGCCCCGCCCGGCCATGTCCGGGCTGAGGCTGAGCTCAATGCGGAGCTGCCGGGGCAGCCCAGAAGCCTCCAGCGCCTTGAGGAAAACATCCGTCCGGGCCCGTTCGATCACCGGATACCACAACATATAGACACCCGTGGCGAAGCGGCGGTGCGCCTCCTTCAAACTCGTCACCACGGTGCTGTAATCGCTTTTGATCTCATAGCTTGGGTCGATGACCACCAGGCCGCGCCGCTCCGGTGGCGGCATGCGGGCGATCAGGGCACGGAAGCCATCCTCCTGGCTGACGCGCACCCGGGGCAGATTGCCGAAATAGCCGGCAAGCAAGGGATAATCCGTGGGGTGAAGCTCGCACAAATCAAGACGATCCTCCGGCCCCATGCCCGCCGCAAGCAAGGCCGGGGACCCAGGATAGCGCCCCTGGACCTCAAGGCTGGCCCGCACGGCCTTTTCATAGCCGGCAATCAGGTCGGGCCGGGGCCCCGAGATGGCCAGCAGCTTCTGGATGCCTGCTTCGGCCTCGCCGGTCTTGGCCGCCTGGTCCGACAACAGATCATAAAGCCCAGCCCCGGCATGGGTATCGAGCAGATATAGGGGCTTGGTTTTCAGCTTCAGATAGTCGAGCACGAAAACCAGAACCGCATGCTTGAGCACGTCGGCGGCGTTGCCCGCGTGGAAGGCATGGCGGTAGCTGAGCATGGATCCTCTTTCCTGACGCGGCCCGGTCTGGTGATGCAGCGGGCCTGACCAGAAGTCATACACGATCCGCATGCCCCGTGCCCACCTCTCCCTTGAGTCAGGCGCACCCCGTGCAGGACCGGGGGTGTCACACAGCAAGCACGGCCAGGACCCGGTGCAAGGGATTAGGATCGAGCACCCGGCCCTGGGCTGCGCCCTGCCAGTCCAGACCAGCGCGCAGACGCACCGCCTCCCCGATCACGATCACCGATGGGGCCTCCATGCCAGCCTCCCGCGCCGCACGGTCCGCATCCGCCAGGGTCGTCTCCAGGACGCGCTGGTCGGGGGTGGTCGCGCGCGAGACAATGGCCACAGGCTCATCGGCGGCCCGGCCAGCGGCCAGGAACCGGTCAGCGATGCGCCCCAGATGCTTCATGGCCATATAGAGAACGATCACCGGCGAACCGCGACCAACCGCTTCCCAATCGAGCCCGTCCGGCACATCACCATCGGCCGTGTGACCGGTGATGAAGGTGACGGCCTGGTTCACATCCCGATGGGTGGCGGGTATGCCGGCATAAGCGAGGCCGCCAATCCCGGCGGTCACGCCCGGGATCACTCGGAAGGGAATGCCTGCGTCCACAAGGGCTAGGGCCTCCTCGCCGCCCCGACCGAACAGGAATGGATCGCCGCCTTTGAGGCGCAGGACCCGTTTGCCCTCGCGCGCAAGCTCAATCAGGCGGGCGGAGATATCCCGCTGCTTGGGTGAGGGCTTGCCGCCCCGTTTGCCAGCATAGTCGATGCGGGCCTCTGGCCGGGCCATTGCCAGGATCCCCTCGCCCACGAGGGCGTCATGGACGATGACATCGGCGCTGGCCAAGGCATGGGCGCCGTGGAGGGTCAGGAGGCCGGGGTCACCGGGTCCCGCGCCGGCCAGCCAGACCCATCCGGGCTCGAAATCGGGAAAACGCAAGGGCCCGGACGGCAATACCGCACCCAGTCTTGAGCGTCCGAAGCGATCGCCGCCGGCAAAGGGCACCAGCGTCTGTGTCCCACGGTTCTGCGCACTCACGGGCCTGCTCCATCGGTTTCGAAACCCCGCAGGTTCCGACTGTAAAGAGGTGTGGGGACGAGGGCACGCGGTTCCAAGAGCGGAATCGAAAATTTCACAGTGTTGAGTGCACACGGTGTATTTCCACGTGCTCGGCTGTGAATTGAGTTCGGCCAAGGCGCGGCGGTCCATGTGGTGGCCAAAATGCACGCGACCCCATAGAGTTCGATCCCAGTGGCCACAAGGCATTCACCGATGGATCAGCCCATGCTCCGAAATCCGTTCGTGCTCGTCGCCCTGGGCATTGCCCTGCTATTGGCCCTGGTGCTTGCGCTCAACAGCCTGTTCCCGGGGGCCCTGTCGGATTTCGGCCAGGGTCCGGAATTGACGGCCAAGGTGGTCCTGCTTGTCTTTCTGATCAGTACCCTGGTGCTCCAGCGCGGGATTTCCATGACGGAGAGCCTGCGATATGGCGTGATCTGGCTTGGCATCGCGCTTGTCCTGGTGCTGGGCTATTCCCTGCGCCATGACGCGGCCGCCGTCGGCCAGCGTCTTTTCTCGGCCCTTGTGCCCAGCGCCGCCCAGGAGCTTGCACCGGGCGAAATCGCACTCACCCGGGCCTCCAATGGCCATTTCTTAGCCCGAGCCCAGGTGAAGGGGCCTGACCTCACCGAAGCGACCGTGATGTTCCTCGTGGATACCGGGGCAAGTCAGGTCAGCCTCACGGCCGCGGACGCAAGGCGCCTCGGCATTGATCCGGACCGGCTGCGCTATGACCAGATCGTGCGCACAGCCAACGGGACCAATATGGTGGCACGAATCCGCCTGCGCCGGATCGCGATTGGCAGCGTGGTGGTTGATGACGTGGCGGCCCAAGTGGTGCCGGACGGTCTTGACGTGTCCCTGCTCGGCAACAGCTTCCTCAACACGTTGTCCGCCTTTGAAATCGACGGCGACCGCCTGACCTTGCGTGAGTAATAGCGCTCCACGTCGGCAGCATCGGGATGAACCCCATGATCATTGCACAAATTACCGATTTCCATTGCCCCGGCGAAGACGGCCGGCGCCCGCCCGGTTTCGATCCGGCCGCCGATCTGGCCCATGCCATCGCCGCCGTGAACGCCCTTGATCCCCAACCGGATGTGGTGATCGCCACCGGCGACCTGACCGATCTCAACACGGCGGAAGAATATGCCCATGTCGCGCGTCTGCTGCAGGATCTCAAAGCGCCGGTCATGGCCATTCCCGGCAATCACGACGACAAGGCGCCCCTGGTTGAGGCCTTGAGCCCGATTGCGCGCACGGGGCCGGCATCCCCCTTCGTGAACCATGCCGAAATCATCTCCGATGACCGGTTCGGCCCCTTGAAAATCGTCCTTCTCGACAGCCAGGCGCCGAAAACCGTGGGCGGCGTGATGTGTGCGGACCGTCTGGCCTGGCTGCGCAGCGAGCTGACCCGCGATCTTGAGATGCCCACCGTGATCGCCATGCACCACCCGCCGCTTCTGACGGGCATTGTGGAATTCGACGGCTATGGGTTTGAAGGATTGGAAGCCTTCCGCACCCTGATGGACGACAGCCCCCAGGTCGACCTCATCATGTGCGGGCATATTCACCGGGCCCTGGTGGGACGTGCGGGCCGGGCGCCCGTGGTGGTGTCGCCGAGTGTGACCTATGCCTATCCCCTTGAAATGCGCCCCGGGATCAAGCTCGCCCGCAAGCCGGAGCCGCCGGCCTTTACCCTCCACATCCGCACCGGCCCCCGGGACTGGACCAGCCATGTCCAACCCCTCCACCTTCGCCCCTGAGGCGCCCGAGCCCGCGTGCGCGTGTACGGGGGCGGCGCGAGGCACGCTTTACCTCGTCGTGGGGCCAAGCGGCGCGGGCAAGGACACGCTGATGGACGGCGCGCGGGCGGCCCTTGCCTCCTGCCCGCGTTTTCGCTTTGCCCGGCGCGTGATTACCCGCGCCCCCGATGCGGGCGGCGAGGACTATGACGCCGTCAGCCCGGAGCGCTTTGCCGACATGGCGGCAGCGCGCGCCTTCTGCCTCAGCTGGTCCGCCCACGGATTGTCCTATGGTGTTCCGGCGGGTGTCGCCCAGGACCTTACCGCCGGCCATCCCGTGGTGGTCAATGTCTCACGCCGGGTCATCGCCGAGGCACGGGCCCGCTTCTCGCCCGTCAAAACAATCCTGGTGACCGCCGCCCGGGATGTCCTGGCCCGCCGTCTTGCAGCAAGGGGCCGGGAAGACGCCGACACCATTGCGGATCGGCTGGCCCGAACCGTCGAAGCACCGCTGGAAGGCCCGGATCTGTGCGTGGTGCGCAATGAGGGAGACATTCGGCACGGGATCGGGGCCTTTCTTGATGCCCTTCTCACGGGCACACCCCAGTGCAAGGCGCTTCGTGCCCTCAACAGCACGTTCTGAAGTTGAAATCACGGCGCAAGGCCGCTACACCCGCAGCGAAGGGGAACGGGGCGCCCCGGGGTGCCACTTCACCGCTGAAATTTCTGTCCGATTGATCGCCCTTCGATCAAAGCCATCCCATCCATCCAACGGCCCATCGGCCAACCGTTCATGGGGACCGACATGACCTTTCCCACGCCGCGAGACGACCTGAAACCCAATACAGCGGAATTCGAACGTTTGCCCCTGGTGGCGCCCCTGGGTTTCCGAGAATATGACGCGCGGTGGCTGTTCCCTGAGCAGATCAATCTGATGGGCGTGCAGGCTCTGGGCATGGGCCTTGGCACAATCATCCGTGAAATGGGCGTTGAGCCGAAAATCGCCGTGGGCCACGACTTCCGGTCCTATTCGGGCTCGATCAAGCAGGCCCTGATCAATGGCCTCGTCGCCGCCGGCGCCCATGTCCATGATATCGGTCTTGCCCTGTCGCCAGTCGCCTATTTCTCCCAGTTCGCCCTCGATGTGCCTTGCGTCGCCATGGTGACGGCCAGCCACAACGAGAATGGCTGGACGGGCGTGAAAATGGGTGCCAACCGTCCGCTGACCTTCGGTCCCGACGAGATGGGCCGCCTGAAGGAAATCGTGCTGACGGGGGCCTATAAAGAGGCCGAGGGCGGTAAATACACCTTCGTCTCCGACATGGCCGATCGCTATTTTGACGATCTGACCAAGGGCAAAAAGCTGTCCCGCCCCATCAAGGTCGTGGCGGCCTGCGGCAATGGCACGGCCGGCGCCTTCGCACCGGAAGTCCTGAAGCGCCTTGGCGCCGAAGTCATCCCCCTCGACTGTGACCTCGACCACACCTTCCCGCGTTACAATCCGAACCCGGAAGATCTTGAGATGCTCCATGCCCTGCGCGATGCCGTGCTCGAGCACAAGGCGGAAGTCGGCCTCGCTTTTGACGGCGACGGCGACCGTTGCGGCGTGGTGGACAATGAGGGCGAGGAGATCTTCGCCGACAAGGTGGGCGTGATGCTTGCCCGGGACCTCTCCGCCCGGCACGAAAACGCGCAATTCGTCGTGGATGTGAAGTCCACGGGCCTGTTCCTGACCGATCCGGTTCTGCAGAAAAACAATGCGAAGACGGATTATTGGAAGACGGGCCATTCCTACATCAAACGCCGGGTGAACGAGCTGGGCGCCCTGGTCGGCTTCGAAAAAAGCGGCCACTATTTCTTCAACCAGCCCATCGGCCACGGCTATGACGACGGCATGGTCTCCGCCATCGCCATCCTCGAAATGCTGGACCGGAACCCGGACAAGTCCATGGCGGATCTGCGCCGCGACCTGCCCCAGACCTGGGGTTCCCCGACCATGTCGCCGAAATGCGCCGACGACAAGAAATACACTGTCGTCGAAACGGTCACGAAGCACTTCTCCAAGATGCACACGGAGAAGGAACAGATCCTGGGCCAGGGCATCCGCGACGTCGTCACCGTGAACGGCGTGCGCGTCACCCTTGATGACGGCACCTGGGGCCTTGTGCGCGCCTCCTCCAACAAGCCAGGTCTCGTCGTGGTGGTTGAAAGCCCGACCTCGGAACAGAATATGCGCGACATGTTCGGCGTGATCGACAAGGTCCTCGCGGACTTCCCCGAAGTCGGCGAATACGACCAGAAGCTCTGACGTCTGCTCACTGACGGAACTGCGAAAGGCGCCCCGCGGGGCGCCTTTTTTGTTTGTTTATGTCCGGAGCACCCCGGCTTGCCGCCCCTTCATCGTGGTCCTGTCGATTGCCTCAAGACGTTCGATCTCATGGGGCTGCAGGCGTTCAAAACAGGCCTCATGGGGGGTATCCGGCGCACAAGCGGACAAAAGGCGCGCGTGCCTCGCAGAGTGTTTCAAACCCGCTCAGGACGCACCAAATCTCCTGGGCCGGACCACTTCTGGGCGGCGTCGACGACATCCGCAATCGAACCGGAGCGCGCACCGGGCTGGTCGATCCTGTGCCCGGTCAGCCATTCGTACAAAAACCAGATGCGGCGGGCATGTTGTCCTGTTGGCGTCTCATGCATCATGGCGCCCCTTGGAAAGGGTTCCATCGCGAGGACCACGCGCTTCAGGATCGCAAGATCCAAAGCACCGACGGGCGCGCTGTACCGTGCAGGCTCGGCCCTTTCGGGCGGTCGCCTGTCCAGAAAACGGGGTAGCGGCCCTAAAAAAAGAGGGCTCAAAAGAGGGCTCAAAAGAAGACTCAGGCGCCTGAACCCTAAAAATTCGTCGCGGGCAAAATCATCGCGGGCAAAATCATCGCCGGCGGTGAAATCAGACTGCACTCCCGGCGAAACTCCTGAAATGCCTCGCGATCCGGCCTGCCGGATTACTCCTGACCCATCACACAGACCATCCGCATACACGATCATCCGTCCGGTGATCGTCGTTCCATGCGGAGCCACTTTTTCTCTCCGCACCCCTCGCAGCGGGTGTAGATCCGGGGGTTCCCGCTGGCCCCATAGCGCATGCCGCCGGCGTCCCAGACGGAAATCTCATGGCCGCAGTCCGGGCAGCACAGGAACCAGGTGCGCGATTCCGCTTCGATGGCCGCCCCCAGCTTGGGGAAAAGCTTGAAGATCAAAGCCCGCAGCATGTCATTCCCTCACTGATGGTCACGGCCGCGCGGCCGGGAAACGCAGACCTTTACGGCTCTTGGGCGATGAGAAATCCCGGCACGATCGGTCCCGGTGTCGGCCCGCCCTTGACCACCACTTTCGGTGAATTCGAGGTCAAAGGCCAGGATGCGGAAGGGCGGCGCGGCAAAGACAAATCCAACACGTTTTGCGCGAGAACCCGCAGAACTTCTCTTTTTTCGCACTCGATGGTCTTGACGCGCCTATGCTGACTTGAAAACACACTTGCCCCAGCAGAATGTTCGCTCTATGTTCATTAAGAACAAAAAGCGAATATCGAAGTTCGAGTGAAGGGGTAAAAATGGCATGGATCAGCGGATCAGCATGGTGAGCCTTGGGGTGGCGGATGTGGTGCGCTCGCGAGTCTTTTACGAAAACGGGCTCGGGTGGCGGGCGAGCCTGATCAGCTCCAAGGCACTGGTGGTGTTCCGGGCGGGAGGACTGCTGGTCACGCTCGTGCCGCGGGGGGAATTGGCCGCTGATCTGGGGGTGGATGATCCGGGGCGCACGGAGGACTTTACGGGTCTGGCGCTCAATCACGCCGTCGGGTCCCGGGAAGAGGCGATCCTAATCCTGGCCCGCGCGCAAGCCGCAGGGGGCGTGGTGACCCAAGGCACCATCGAGACGAGCTGGGGCGGCTATGCGGGGGCCTTCTGTGACCCGGACGGCCATGCCTGGGAGGTGGCCTGGAACCCGGACTGGTTCGATGAGAAAGGCCGCGTGCTGATCACATGAGCCCGCAGGGGCTCATCGGCCCGCCAGAAGATCGGCCGCCATGCTCAAGGATGTCAGAGCCAGGAACAGGGCAAAGGCCCGGCGCAAGACCGTGCGCGAGCGTGCATGGGCAAGGCGCACGCCGATGGGCACCGACATCATGGTCATCGGCACAATGAGGGCAAAGGCCAACAGATTGACATAGCCTACGGAAAAGGGGGCCCGTCCCGGTGCGTCCCACCCGACCGCGACAAGGCCCACCGTGGCCGGAACACCAATAATGATCCCAAGGCCGCTTGCCGTGCCGATCGCACGGTGGATCGCAACACCATAAAGGGTCATCAGGGAAATGCCGAAGGTGCCGCCGCCGACCCCGGCGAGGGTTGAGAAAAAGCCGATGCTGGCCCCCTGGACACTGCGCCAGGGCTGCCCGGGCAAGCCATCGCCAAGGCGCCATTCGTCCCGCCCGAAGGCGAGATTTGCGGCCATCAGCATGGCAAGCACCATGAACACCACCGACAGCACCGGACCTTCGAAGACGCCCGCGGCCAAAGACCCGGCGGCCACCCCCGCCACGACCGGCACCGCCCATTGACGCAGAATTGCTCCGTCCACGGCATCATGCCGGGCATGGCGTCCCACGGAGCGGATCGAAGTCACGATGATGGTGGCAAGCGAGGTGGCGACGGCCTGATGCATCCGCACGGCATCATCCACATCGAAAAAACCGAAAACATGAAACAGCATGGGCACGATCACAATGCCGCCGCCCACGCCGAAAAACCCGCCGAGCACGCCGGCGAAAAAGCCACCGACCATCACGCTCAAGGCAAGAAGAAGCTCCGTCGATAGATAAAACAGACCACTGTCCGTGCCGGCTGCAACCGCTGCCCATCCATCCATGTCTCGCCCCCCTCTCCGCCTCCACCCGGCTTACACGGGCAAAGGCTCATGCTCGGTTGCAAGGATGTCCCGCGGCGCCGGCCCCCGATGGGCAAGCGCAGCCCGAGCCCGGCGCAAGACATCAAGACCGGCTCCATCGCGCGGCCCCTCTTCACTCAGCACCCGGCGAAAAGCGCGGGCCCCGGGCATGCCCTGGTAGAGACCCACAATGTGCCTGGTGATCTGATGGAGCCGTCCGCCTACGGCCAAATGATCCGCGATATAGGGCTCCAGCGCATCAAGCACGGCCTCCCGGGAAGGCACGGGGCCCATTGCGCCGAACAGACGCGTGTCGACTTCAGCCAACAAAGCGGGTGTCTGATACGCGGCACGCCCCACCATCACACCGTCCACATGGGGAAGATGCGCCTGCGCCATGTCCAGATCGTTAAGGCCGCCATTGATGATGATTTCAAGATCGGGCCGCGCCCGTTTCAGCGCGTGCACCAGGGGATAATCGAGGGGCGGAATGGAACGGTTGTCCTTCGGGCTCAGCCCCTCAAGCCAGGCCTTGCGCGCATGGACAATAAAGGTCGTGCAACCGGCCGCCGCCACGGTCTCCACAAAATGAGGCAGGCTTTCTGCCGGGTCCTGATCATCAACGCCGATCCGGCATTTGACCGTCACCGGGATGGAGACGGCCGCGCCCATGGCCGCGATACCCTCCGCCACCAGCGCCGGCTCACGCATCAGGCAGGCGCCGAACCGGCCCGACTGCACCCGGTCCGAAGGACAGCCCACATTGAGATTAATCTCGTCATAGCCAAAATCGGCACCGATCCGGGCCGCCTCGGCCAGATGGGCCGGCTCGCTGCCGCCGATCTGGAGAGCAAGCGGGTGTTCGGCCGGGTGAAAGCCCAAAAGCCGGTCCCGGTCCCCGTGAATCACCGCGCCTGTCGTAACCATCTCCGTATAAAGAAGAGCATGCCGCGACAGGAGGCGCAGAAAAAACCGGTCATGCCGATCCGTCCAGTCCATCATGGGCGCCACGCAGAACCGGCGCGACAGGGGAGCAGGTGTCGGCGTGGTCATAATCAGGATGACCCCGCACCGCAGGCTTTCAGCAAGGCTTTGGCCCGCGCCCGGACCGATGGGGCCGGATCATCCACCGCGTCCTGGAGCACCGCAGCCGTGCTCGCCAGCAGGGTCGGATCGGACCGGGTCACCTGGAACAGGGCATCACAGGCCCAGGCCCGAACGCCGGCTTCGGGCACGGACAGACAGCGGCCCAGAAAGTCCCCGACCGTCGGCAAAGCCTCCTGCGGAATGTCCATCCAGCGCATGGCCTGGCAATGGTGAAGACATGCGTCCCAGGATTCGGTGTCCGCATAGGTCGCAACGAGGGCCTGCACCTGGCTGGGCGAGAGGCGCGTGCCGGATTCAAGGAAGGTCTTGATCAGCCAGGACGCGCCGGACTGGATGCGCGGATCCTCGTCCCGGCAGCGCGCGATGATGTGGGCCATAACATCCGTAGGCGGCGCGATGATGGATACAATGGGGCGCAGGCTGCGGACCTGGACACCGTCATACTCCGCAAGGGCACGATCAACAGTCGCTTTGGTCAGGACAGACATGGGCAGTCCTCGGCTGAATCAGGATGGCGCGTGGGGTTCGCGTCCGGCAGCAAGGTTCCTCGTCGCTGCGACCGACGCCGGTAGAGGGGCCGGCTCAGATGTCCTGGCCCTCAAGCCGCTCCAATATATCGAGATAGTGGCGGACGTGCTGGACGTAACGCACCGGTTCGTGGCCCCGCGCATAGCCATGGGGAACGGTCCGGTAATAGGCCTTTTGCGCCAGCAGGGGCAAGGTGCGTTTCACATCCGTCCAGACATCCGGATTGAGCCCCTGCCGCAGAGCCAAGGTGCGCGCATCCATGAGGTGTCCGAAGCCCACATTATAGGCTGCAAGGGCGAACCAGAGCCGATCCTCGCCGCGCACACTCTCCGGGATGCGGGCGATCAGTTTCGCAAGATATTGTGCGCCCCCGTGAATGCTCTGCACTGGGTCGAGCCTGTTCTTCACACCCAGATCCCGGGCCGTCGCCAAAGTGAGCATCATCATGCCGCGCACGCCCGTGGCGCTGCGGGCGCGCGGGCGCCAATGGCTTTCCTGATAGGAGAGGGCCGCGAGAAGCTCCCAGGAGAGGGCCGTTTCGGCGGCGGCCGCCTCGAAATGGGGCCGGTAACGGGGCAGCCGGGACTGGACCCGGCGCTCAAAGCGGGCAAAGTCCACATAGTCGAAATCGGGCATATGCCCGTAATAGCGCTCTTCGAGCTGAGCGATGAGCTCCTGGGTCGCCTCCATCGCAAACCATCGGGCAAGTTCAGCGCGCAGGGCATGGGCCTTGGCCGGCAGGGCCCAGCTCAGGTGGTTGGCTTCGGCAATCTCGAAGGGAACGACGAGGTCGGGAAAACTACGCCGGTGCACGGCCACCATGGTCGACTCGCCCACGGTGCAGTCAAGTTCGCGGGCCGCGACCCGGCCCACAAGGTCCTCCGTTGTCGGACCATAAAGCGCGGACCAGTCGAGGCTGGGCGCGGAGCGTTTCATGTCCGGCAAACGCTGCTCGTGGGACCCTTCGACAATCACATTGACAGGCGCATCCGCGGACCGGGCATTGGCGACGCGGCCGGACGGCCGGGGCACGGGGCCATCGCGGTGGCACACCAGCTGGTAGCGGACATCCCCATAGACCGGCCCGAAGCGCAAGGGATCAGGCAGCTGAACATCCGTTGACAGCGACGCTGCGCCCACCTGGCCATGCCCCTGGGCGAGCCCGGCAAGCAGTTCAGGCACCGTGTCCTCGACCTCGAAGCGCGCCTCCACCCCCAGATGGTGTGCGAAGGCCATGGCCAGATCATGCTCGAAACCGACCGGCCCGTCCTCGCCCTCGTAATAGGTCGTCACGCCCGCGCGCGTGAGAATGGTAATGGTGCCCTCCCGGCGGATCTGCGCAAGGAGGGTTTCCGGTCCAATCAGGCCGAGGGAACGGGCAAAGACGATCACACCGAAGAGGATCGCCGCCACAGCACCGGCCAGGGAGACCAGACGGGCAACGGGCACACCGCTGTCGTCGTCCCGATTGACCCATGGCACCATGGCCGGCAACCTCCCTTGCTGTGCTACGCTCTTGCCCGTTTCACAGGGTCTTTATCGGTCAGACACCTGAGGGCAGTTCATTGAACGGAATGTCCTTATCCACCCGGATGTCGCCGGGCATGCCGAGAACACGTTCCGCAATGATGTTGCGCAGGATTTCATCCGTACCACCCGCAATCCGCAGGCCAGCAGATCCGAGGAAGGACTGCTGAAACTGGGCCTGAAGCGGCATAAAGGCTTCGGTCATGATGCCGCCCATGTCCTCAAGATCCATGGCAAGGCTCGACAGGTCCTGGAGCTGGCTGGCCGCGACCACCTTGCCGATGGAGCTTTCCGGTCCCGGGATCTGTCCTTTGGACAGGGCCGTCAGGGTCCGGTAGCGGGTATAGGCGAGACCTTGGGAGCGGACATACCAATCGGCAATCTTCTCACGCACGGCGGCATTGTTGATGGCCGGACCATCCTCGAGCATGATCGCCTTGGTCAGCTCAATGAGTTCCGAAACATCGGGACCGGACGTTCCGCCGATGGCCAGGCGTTCATGCATAAGAGTGGTCAGGGCCACCTTCCAACCATCGCCGATTTCACCAAGCCGCTGGGAATCGGGAATGCGCACATCATTGAAGAACACTTCATTGAAGCCGGAGCCGCCGGAGGCCTGCTTGATGGGACGCACTTCGACGCCAGGCGACTTCATGCTCAAGAAGAAGAAGGTGAGCCCTTTGTGCTTGGGCACGGACGGATCGGAGCGGGCGACCAGGATCCCGTAGTCACAGAAATGGGCGCCGGAGGTCCAGACTTTCTGTCCGTTCACGACCCATTCATCCCCGACCTTTTCACAGCGTGTGCGCAGACCCGCCACATCGGATCCGGCTGAAGGTTCGGAGAAAAGCTGGCACCAGATCTCCTCGCCATGGAGGGCCGGGGCTACAAAGCGCTCGCACTGGGCAGGCGTTGCATAGGCCATTAGGGTCGGAATGCACATGCCAAGGCCGATTTCGTAAACGCCCCGGGGGACGTCAAAGCGGCTTTCCTCCTGATTATAGATGACCTGTTGCATGGGCGTGCCGCCAAGGCCGCCATATTCCTTGGGCCAGGTGATCGCGGCGAAGCCGGCTTGGGCTTTTTTGGACTGCCAGGCGCGGGCAGCATCCAGCAAGGCGGCCGTCGTGTCGTGACGAGCCGTCGTGCCATCGGCCGCTTTTGGCGTGGCATTGGCTTCAAGCCAGGCGCGGACTTCGGCGCGGAAGGCGGCTTCTTCGGGTGTATCGTTAAAATCCATGACGTTTCCTCTTCAGCTCGGGTTTTCCCGGATCAGGTCTGCGATCAGGCCACGTTGCGCCGCTCAAGCTGGCTCACCAGCCGGTCTTTCCAGACGCGCTCCGCGCCCAGAACAAGGGCCAAATGCTTGGACCGCCGATAGTGGAGGTGGCAGTCCCCTTCCCAGGTGAAACCCATGCCGCCATGGGTCTGCGTGTTTTCCTTCGAGGCAAAGTGATAGGCCTGAGTCGCGCTCACTCGAGCACCCGCTGCCGCAATGGACAGATCAGCCGAGTCGGTCGACAGGGCCCAGGCCCCGTAATAGGCATTCGAACGGGCGATTTCTGTATTGATATACATGTCCGCGAGCTTGTGCTTGATCGCCTGGAAAGAGCCAATCTGCCGGCCGAAGGCGTAACGGTTCAACGCCCAGTCCTTGGCCATTTCGAGGCAGGCATCAGCGCCGCCCACCTGCTCAAAAGCCGTGAGCACTGCCGCCCGATCCAGGACCTGGCGAGTCAGCGTCCAGCCTGCGCCATGGGTGCCGAGCCGCTCGGCGGGCGCACCAGAAAAAGCAATCCGGGCATGGGGCCGGCTCGGGTCAAGCGTGGCAACCGGCTCGCGGGTCACGCCCGGGCCGTTGAGGTTGACCAGCGCAAGATCCACATCGGCCTCGTCGGTCCCGCCACTGTTCTTGACCACGACCACGGCGAAATCGGCAACCATGCCGTCCGGCACGGGCAGTTTCTCCCCCGTGATCTGAGCACCATCGAAAGACACAGTCATGGAAGCGGGCGTCGCCGGCTTTGCGCCTTCGCCCATGGCCAGGGTGCCGATCACACTGCCTTCGGCAAGCTTGGGCAGATAGGCGTGCTTCTGGGCCTCCGAGCCTGCGGTCAGCAGGGCTTCCGTGGCCAGATAGACGGAGGAGGCGAAGGGCACCGGGGCAAGCGCGCGGCCCAGCTCCTCGGCGATGACGCACAGCTCCAGATGGCCAAGACCCAGCCCGCCATAGGCTTCCGGAATCGCCGTGCCGGTCCAGCCCATGGCCGCAATGGCCTGCCACAGCTCCCCATCATGGGTGGCGCCGGATTCAAGAACCGCCCGCGGCACTGTGGTGGGACACTTTTCGGACAGGAACTTCCGCGCCTGGTCCTTCAGGAATTTCTGGTCTTCGGAAAAATCGAAGTTCATCGCGCGTCCTTTCCTCCCCTTTAGATCTTCTGCAAACCGTCTTTCCATCGGCCCACGACAGGCCATCGGCCCACGACAGGCCATCGGCCCACGACAGGCCATCGGCCCACGACAGGGTCCCGCAGGACCATCAACCAGATGGGACCTCCAGCATAGAACCGAGGATCGCACTGGCAAACCAGTCGCGCACCGTGATCAGCGCAGATTACCTGACGCACCCGCCGTGAAAAGCAGCCAGAGGCGCGCAGCCCTGTCAGCCACTGCTCCTGGGCGCAGAAACGGGCCCTTCAAGCAGTCCGCCGGCCTCTGCGGACCGCTGCTCGGGGTCGGGAACGCCGCCCGTCTGTTCCATGGACTGGAGATTCGCCTTCATCCGGGACAGGGCTCCCAAGACGGCCCGCCGCTCGGCATCGTCAAATCCGGATAAGGCGCCGGAGAGAACATCATGGGCGTCTGTTTTCACCGTCGGCAGCAGGGGATCGATCTTGCCGGTCCGAAAAACCCGTTTAGCCCGCTTGTCACCAGGATCAGCGCGCCGTTCCACCCAGCCGCTTTCCTCCAGCCGGTCGAGCAAGCGCCCCAGAGGGGCACGTTCCATCTCCAGCAGATCCGCAAGGGCGCTCTGGGTCATGCCGTCCCGACGGAACAGGAAGGTCAGAACGCGCCACTGGGCCCGGGTGAGCCCGAGCTTTGCCATCCGGCGGTCAAACAGGCGGGTGAAGAGGCGGTGAACGTCATCCAGGGCCGCGCCGACCGCCCAGTCGAGCCCGTCGCCGCCCTCCAGATCCGCTGCATCGGCACTTGGCCGCTCCAACTCCTGCATCCCGTCATCACCGCTCTCATCCCCGTCA